>CAZWOA010000028.1:0-35507 GCA_964635545.1 uncultured Marinilabiliaceae bacterium | reverse complement strand
TTGCCGTTGAAGGTCTTGGTAAATATACAGCTGCTGCATCCGGAATCTTTATGGTGATGGTGATGGGTGGTGGTATTATTCCGCTTATTCAAGGCTGGGTTTCCGATAACTTAGGCTATATCAACAGCTATTGGGTAATGTTTGCTTGTATGGCTTATCTTTTGTGGTACGCACTTGTGGGCTGCAAAAATGTTAATAAGGATATTCCTGTAGAGTAATTATTACTTTATAATAGATGATAAAAAGGCTGTCTTTTAAGGCAGCCTTTTTTATTCTTTATATTTTTTTCCGTAAGACGATATTTTAATTATCTTAACATTCATCTTAAGGAAATAGGTCAGTAAACTCTTCCGCTCGTAGAGCGGCACAACATATTTTGTATTTTATAGCCTTACTTAAGTTTCGCATGTTCGTTTTAGTTAGCATGGCTAAGAGGTTTGAAATTCATCTCTTTTGTAAGTATCTCATTTTCAGTTAATAATTTTACATTATCAGTTCGGTGAATTTTCTAATTTTTCAAAATGAGTTTTTTGGCAAGCCAAGCGAACAAGATCGATCGAGCTCTGCTGGAAGTTGTTTCATCGCTTCGCTACCAATTACAATGTAAAATAGTTTTACTCAAAAAAGAATATTTAGCTACGCTGAACTTCGTTTCTCCCTGCGGTCGGAATGACGTGGCATCGTAGTATTATTAGGGGGGGATTGGGGCGGCTCTGCCGCCCAATCCCCCATCCCCAAGAGATAGCAAGCTATCCGTCATCTCGAACGAAGTGAGAGATTTCATTAATCATTAATCATTGAATTTCCTAATAAAAATGCAGTTATTTTATTGTAAATCAACTATTTAATTTACTTGTGAAAATTGAGTAGCTTTATCTTATAGTACTGCCTTTCCCGGCAGCTTCCCCTTTGGTGCTATCCCCCGGACTATCGGGCTGGATTATTCAAATAGCCTCCTCCTGATACGGAAGATTTCTACCTCTTCATTCCTATAGCTATAGGGAGTAAACGTAGGATTGTTGTATAATGAATTGCATTAAAGATGCTTGAACCAATTCCTCGTTTAAAATAAGGGGGAGGGGTAAATATTCTTCTCTATCTGAAGCATGAGGTAATTTATAACGTGTAAAACAAATAAAAAAGCTGCCTGATAATCAAGGCAGCCTCTTCAAAATAGTAAAAGTAATATTACTTAATTTTCGTTTTTGTCAAGCTCTTTCCATACCAATGCTGATGCGCCTACTATGGCAGCATCGCCAAGTTTAAGGCTCGATGGTAAAACTTTTATCTTGCCTTTGAATACCGGTAGTAGGTATTCATCTAAGTAGTGCTTAATGGGGTTGAATAGTAGATCGCCTGCTGCCGTTGGGCCTCCAAATAGGAAGATTGCCTCGGGGCTGGTGTGATGTACTGTATCTGACATGCCAAGTGCCAGGTATTTTCCTGTAAGGTCAAATACTTCAAGGGCTATTTTATCGCCATAAATAGCAGCATCATATATATCGCTCGATTCCATGTCTTTAAATGACTTCGATGCCAATAAGCTCCTAGGGTTATTGTACTTTGCCAGCAGCTCAAATGCTGTGCGTTTCATGCCCGATGCCGAGCAGTATGCTTCAAGGTGTCCTTGTCCGCCACATCCGCAATGACGACCTTCCATTACCAGAGTGGTGTGTCCACATTCGCCCGCAAATCCATCGTGGCCATATACCAGGTCGCCATTAACAATAATTCCACTACCTACGCCTGTTCCCAGAGTGTACATTACAAAGTTGCGCATCTCTTTTGCTCCTCCGTAAATCATCTCACCAAGGGCAGCCGCATTGGCATCGTTGGTTAGTGCAATGTGAGCCATGTCGGGAAATTCACTTTTCAGCATGTTTACGAATGGCACAATACCTTTAAAGGATAGGTTGGCAGGATGCTCAATAGTGCCTTGGTAATAATTGGCATTGGGTGCACCAACTCCGATTCCGATAAATTCGATATCGGGATTTAGCATTTTTAATGAGCCCATAAGTTCGCGAATCGCAAAAGCTAGATCAACAATATACTTATTGATGTCGCCATGTGTTGGTGTAGGTATTGAGCTTTTAACCAATACATTACCTTCTGAGTCAACTGCGCCTATTGCGGTATTCGTACCTCCAATGTCGATACCTAAAGCTATTTTTTTAGCACTTGTCATAATATTGAAATATCGTTTAGATTAGTTTGTTTATCTGAATAAAAAGAAGTTTTTATTTTTATTTTGTCACAAATGCTGACAATATTTATTCATCTTGCAATAATAATCTAAAAAAAGTGCTAATCAAAACTACAGTTATCTATTTTTCTTGAAAAATTGATGAATTTTACTTGTGTTCTTTACAATTAGTGTGCTGATGCCTCCTATACCGTTTCTTTTTATCGATTGGTAATCCTCTTTCATTTTCACCATTATGTTTTTCAGCGATCGGTTACTGGCTCCTCCCACTCGCATTTTTACTATGCAATGGTTTATAAATACTGTTTTTATGCCCGGTTGCGAGAATAGACGCAGTATAAAATCGTAATCGGCCGATATCTTCATGGTTTTATTGTATTTGCCCAGCTTTTGAAACCACGTCCGCTCGATATATAAGGTAGGGTGGGCAGGCATCCAACCTTTTTTTAGTAACGATGGCGTGAAATCATTGCTTATCCATCGCCGTATCACTCGGTTGATGTCGTTGGCTGCCACATAGTCGAGGTTCCCGTATATTGCATCCGGTTGTTTGGCAATTAAGGTGTCGGCTATAATTTGAAGCGTGTCGTTGCTGGCAAGTATATCGTCAGCATGAATCAATCCTACATATTTCCCTTTTGCCATTGCTATTCCTTTGTTGATGGCATCGTATATACCTTTATCGGGCTCGCTTATCCAGCGGGATATAATATCATCGTTTTTCTCAATCACGCTTAGAGTGCCATCTGTTGAGGCGCCATCTACTACTATATATTCAAAGTCGCGGAATGATTGATTCCTGAGGCTGTTGATAGTGTGTTCAAGAGTTTTATTTGAGTTGTAGGTTACTGTTATAATGGATATGAGTGGTTGCATTTTTGTCTATTTATCCTAATTGCTGAATATCTTGTTGTATTGCCTCAAGTGCCTTACGAAGGTGGTAGTTACACTCTTTGGTGGTGTTCTCAAGTATTGCTTTACCCATTGCTAGTGATGGCGACTGCGGATTAGTCTCCTTGGCCGATGAGTTTATTAGTTTTATAACTTCATCTTTAGCCGTCTGAATTAGTTTCCATGTGGCCGGAGTAATGTAAACTTGCATAGCCACATTGTGCTCATATTCAGTTCTTATCGATTTTAAAAGTACGGAATGGAATAACAGGCTGTTCATCTGGTTATTCTGCTCGCGCACAATAAGCGACTCGGGCGTTATACGCTCCAGAAACAATGCCATTCGCTCGTAAGCCTGTAGTTTTATGGGCAATACAATAGATTTATTTTGCATTTTAAGCTCAAAACTACGTCTGTTTTGGTCGTTTTTAAGCATTCTATATATAATGACTGTAATTGTCACAGCCATGATTATGAGTGGTGCCGATACGTTTAAAATCTCAATCATGATGGTACTTTTTTAGTTGGGTAAAAATAATAATTTATTTCGTTGTAATATGCCATATAACATAAATTAGAAAAGTATTTAAGCGTAAGTGTGTGGTAGCTAGATTAATATATGTTGGGGCGCTTGCTGACTGCTGATTTATATGACAATAATCGTTCTTTTATCCTATTTTTAATTGATAATTTGTTGTTGGTTATTCAATAAGATTGATAACTTAGTAACCGTTAAAAAAGAACAATAAAAACCTTATACTATGAGCTTATTATCACCACGCCTGTTGGCGATGAGCGAATCGGAAACGCTCGCTATGTCGGCCAGAAGCCGCGAATTGCAGTCAAAGGGTATTGATGTTATCAACCTCAGTGTTGGCGAGCCCGATTTTAATACCCCCGAACATATAAAAGAGGCCGGTAAAAAGGCTATTGATGACAATATTACCCATTATCCGCCGGTTCCGGGTTTCCCTGAGTTACGCCGCGCCATAGCCGAGAGGCTTAACAAACGCTTTGGTGTTAACTACGATATGAATAATATCATCGTGTCGGGCGGTGGAAAACACTCTTTGGCCAATGTACTTATGAGTATAGTGGGCCCCGGCGACGAGGTTATCGTGCCAGCCCCTTACTGGGTTAGCTACCTTGAACTTATTAAACTTGCCGAAGGTAAAAGTGTGGTTATACAGGCCGGTATGGATCAGGATTTTAAAATTACACCTGCCCAGCTTGAAGCAGCCATCACTCCTAAAACCAAAGCTCTGTTGATGAACTCGCCTTCCAATCCATCGGGTAGTATGTATTCTATGGAAGAACTTGAGGCACTTGCAGTTGTGTTGCGCAAGCATCCTAACGTGGTTATTATTTCTGATGAGATTTATGAGATGATTACTTACGATATGGAACACGTATCATGGGTGCAGATTAAAGATCTTTTCGACCGCGTAATTATTGTTAACGGCTGCTCCAAAGGCTATGCAATGACAGGATGGCGTATCGGTTATATTGCCGGTCCTATTGAAGTTGCAAAGGCTTGCAATAAGCTTCAGGGACAGTTTACATCCGGCACATGCTCTATAGCTCAAATGGCTGCATTGGCATCAATGACCGGTGGCGATGGCCCATCGTTAAAAATGACAAAGGCTTTCCGTCGTCGTAGAGATTTGGTTATGTCGCTTGCCAATGAGATACCTCATTTTAACCTTAAAACACCTCCCGGAGCATTCTATCTGTTCCCCGAGATTAATTATTATCTTGGTAAGTCATTCAATGGTAAGCTTATAACTAACTCAAGCGACCTTAGCATGTATCTTCTCGATGAGGGGCACGTTGCCACAGTGGCAGGCTCTGCATTTGGTACCGAGGGTTATATACGATTATCGTATGCTGCCAGCGACGATAAACTTATTGAGGCCATGAAGAGGATTAAGAATGCATTAGCAAATCTTAAATAATATTTCAATTGATATTTAAAGCCGGAGATTTTACTTTTCTCCGGTTTTTTTTGTTTCTTTAGATAGATAAATAATAATTGAAGATATTTTTCCGTAATTGACTGTTTTATAGTTTATAAAAGATGTTTTTTACGTCAGAAGAAAGTATAAAATATTGAAACTGCCGTGATTAGATATGTTGTAAAACAATCTTTTTCATGATGAAAATATGTGGTCTTCATCTTTATTAATCCTATTTTTGTGCTTTATCATTAGAAAATAATATTTTAAACAACGAATTATGAAACCAACGCATATTGAACACATTGGTATTGCAGTTAAAAGTCTTGACGAGGCTATTCCGTTTTACGAGAAAGTGTTCGGTCTTGAGTGCTATGCAATTGAGGAAGTGAAAGATCAAAAAGTTAAAACTGCTTTCTTTAAAGTGGGCCAAACTAAGATTGAGCTTCTTGAGTCAACCGATGCCGAAGGACCCATTGGTAAATTTATCGAGAAAAAGGGAGAGGGCATTCACCATATCGCATTTGCGGTAGAAGGGCTTGCCGAAAAGTTGGAGAAAGTTGGAGCCAGTGGTGTTCAACTTATCGATAAGACTCCGCGCAAAGGTGCCGAAGGTTTAAATATCGGTTTCTTACACCCAAAATCAACTTTTGGAGTGTTGACCGAACTTTGTGAAAATCCCAATAAGTAATTTTTTAAGTCCTATACCTTATGCAGAATAAAGATAAAGTAAAAGTTCTCCTTGAAAAACGTGCAGAGGCACGCTTAGGAGGTGGCCAAAAGCGTATCGACGCTCAGCACGCCAAGGGCAAACTTACTGCCCGCGAACGTATTGAATTGCTTCTTGACGAAAAAAGCTTCGAGGAGTTTGATATGTTTGTAACTCACCGTTGCACCAATTTCGGAATGGAAAATTCTAAATTTATGGGTGATGGTGTGGTAACCGGTTGCGGAACCATCGATGGCCGTCTGGTTTATGTATTTGCTCAGGACTTTACCGTTTTTGGTGGTTCATTGTCTGAGACATTTGCACAGAAAATATGCAAAGTGATGGATATGGCAATGAAAGTTGGCGCTCCGGTTATCGGACTTAATGACTCGGGTGGCGCTCGTATCCAGGAGGGTGTAACAGCTCTTGCCGGATATACCGAAATTTTCCAACGTAATATCCTTGCTTCAGGTGTAATTCCTCAAATATCAGCAATATTCGGTCCTTGCGCAGGTGGTGCAGTTTATTCACCAGCCCTCACCGACTTTATTGTGATGAATAAAGATAAGAGTTACATGTTCCTTACCGGACCTAAAGTTGTGAAAACCGTTACCGGTGAAGAGGTTAACGAAGAGGAACTGGGTGGTGCATCTGTGCATGGTTCCAAGTCGGGTGTTACTCACTTTGTATCTGATACAGAGGAGGAGGGAATACAGCTTATTCGCAAGCTGATTAGCTACTTCCCACAAAATAACCTTGAGGAGCCTCCATTGTATGTTAACAATGACCCAATCGATCGTCTTGACGACCATTTGAATGAGATTATTCCTGATAATCCTAATAAGCCTTACGATGTAAAGGATGTAATTCACGGTATCGTTGATAATGGCGAATTCCTTGAAGTACACCGTCATTTTGCACCAAATATTGTAGTGGGTTTTGCCCGTTTCAATGGTATGTCGGTAGGTATTGTGGCCAACCAGCCTGCTTACCTTGCCGGTGTGCTTGATATCAACGCATCACGTAAAGCAGCCCGTTTTGTGCGTTTCTGCGATGCGTTCAATATTCCTCTGGTAACCCTCGAGGACGTTCCAGGATTCCTTCCAGGTACAGCCCAGGAGTATGGCGGAATTATTGTTCATGGTGCTAAGCTTCTATATGCTTATGGTGAGGCTACTGTTCCAAAAATTACTGTTGTGCTTCGTAAAGCCTATGGTGGTGCATATTGCGTGATGAGCTCTAAACACCTTAGAGGTGATATTAACTATGCTTGGCCTACTGCCGAGATTGCAGTTATGGGACCTAAAGGTGCTATTGAAGTGCTACAAAGCAAAGCTATTGCAGGACTTACCTCTAATGAAGAGAAAGCTGCCTTTATCAGCAAGGCTGAAGAGGAGTACAAAGAGGAGTTTGCAAATCCATATGCAGCAGCTAAGTACGGCTATATTGATGATATTATTGAGCCTCGTAACACAAGGTTCCGTATCATTCGTGCACTTCAAGCATTAGCGACCAAGAAGGATGTTAATCCTCCGAAGAAGCATTCTAATATTCCATTATAAAAACTTTTTTGTATGCGGACTCTATTACTTAGCGCATCAAAAAAAATATTAATACTTTCAGTATTGTTTTGTGCCTCGCTTATAATGCGGGCACAAACCTCTACTGATTTACGTATTAATGAGCTGTTGGTGATTAATGAGTCGAATTATATCGACGGATATGGTCAACACAGCCCTTGGATCGAGATTTTTAATACGGCCTATAACAAGGTTGATGTAGGAGGTCTATATTTGACCAATGATATTAATAACCCTACGATGTATAGGATACCTAAAGGGCATGCCCTAACTAGTGTACCCTCTCGTGGCTTTATAGTGTTTTTTGCCGATAATAATCCGACCAATGGAGTTCTACACCTTAATTTTGATTTAAGGGAATCTTCTATGGTTGCCCTATTCGATGGCAACGGAAGGACACTTATCGATAGCGTTCACCTTCCTAAACGTCATGCTGACAATATCTCGTGGGGTAGAGTTGCCGATGGCGTAGGGGAGTGGAGCTGGTTTGAAAAAACAACACCTTTTGCAAGTAACCAAGAGGAAGAGTTATTAACCGCAGGTGATAAATTCATTAAGGTTGATCCCGTTGGGACTGGAATGTCGTTTATTGCCATTGGTGTGGTTTTTCTAGCATTAATATTACTTTCAATTGTATTTACTATGATCGGCAAACTAATGAGTGGTTCTTTCTTTAAAAAGAAAAAAGAATCGGCAAAAGTAGTAGCTACCAAAGGAAAAGAATCCGAATTGTCGGGCGAGACTGCCGCAGCTATCATGATGGCTATTCACCTATATAGAGGTGAGCAAGCTAAAGATCAGGATGCTGTGCTTACTATCACTCGTGCATCGAAGATGTATTCACCATGGAGCTCAAAAATTTACAGCATGCGCCGCATGCCTCGTTAATAAATTATTCATTCTTATTAAAAGGTATTTATTATGTCAAAATATAAGTTTAGTATAAATGGTAACAGCTACAGCGCTGAGGTAAAAAGTGTTGATGATAATGTTGCCGAGATTGAGATTAATGGTACTTCTTACCATGTAGAGCTTGATAAATCTATTGCTGGCACAAAAACTCCTAAATTGGTGCGTAGTGCTGCTGTTCCATCAACCGACTCGCATCCATCAACCGCTAAAACTGCATCTCCTTCTGGTGCCAAAGGTGGCGGAACCATTAAGTCTCCACTTCCAGGGGTAGTGCTTAAAGTACTTGTACAACCCGGTGATATGGTTAAAATTGGCCAACGACTGCTTATCCTAGAGGCTATGAAGATGGAAAATAACATCGATGCCGATAAAGAGGGTAAGGTGGTTTCTATAGCTAAAAATACTGGTGACTCTGTAATGGAGGGTGATGTATTGGTTGTAATAGAATAAAAAGCCTATGGACACTCCTAGTTTCATGGAATTTGTTGGTAATAACCTTTCTCAGTTTTGGTCATTTACTGCCTTCTCCAATTTTACATTGGGGCACTTGATTATGATTGCGATAGGGTTATTCTTTATCTTCCTTGCTATTGCTAAAGAGTATGAGCCTATGCTGCTCATACCTATTGGCTTTGGTATTATTATTGGAAATATAGCATTCACACCCGGACTGCAAATAGGGATTTATGAAGAGGGGAGTGTACTCAATTATCTCTATTTTGGCGTTATGCAAGGGGTTTATCCGCCCTTGATATTTCTGGGTATTGGTGCAATGACCGACTTCTCGGCGCTTATAAGCAACCCGAAACTGATTTTGATAGGTGCTGCGTCTCAAGTGGGTATTTTTGGAGCTTATATGATTGCCCTTGCCCTTGGATTTTCGCCCGCTGAAGCCGGTGCTATTGGTATTATTGGTGGTGCCGACGGACCTACGGCCATATTCTTGTCGTCGAAACTGGCTCCCAACTTGGTTGGTGCAATTGCTATTTCGGCATACTCATATATGGCTCTCGTTCCAGTTATACAGCCGCCTATCATGCGCCTTTTCACTACTCCCAAAGAGCGCCTTATCCGCATGCGTCCGCCACGTGTGGTATCTAAGGTTGAGAAGATTATGTTTCCAATTATCGGGCTAATTCTTACTTGTTTCCTTGTGCCTAGTGGTCTCCCGCTTCTGGGTATGCTTTTCTTTGGTAATTTGCTTAAAGAGAGTACTGTAACCAAACGACTTGCCGATACTGCCAAAGGGCCAATGATTGATATTGTTACAATTCTGATAGGACTTACCGTAGGAGCTTCTACGCAGGCCACTACGTTCCTTACCCCTCAATCACTTTTGATTTTCGGGCTTGGTGCTCTATCTTTCATCATTGCTACTTGTGGCGGTGTTTTGTTTGTGAAACTAATTAATATATTCCTGAAAGATGGTAATAAAATTAATCCGCTTATCGGTAATTCAGGTGTTTCTGCCGTTCCCGATAGTGCAAGGGTTTCGCAAGTAGTAGGTCTTGAATACGATAAAACCAATCACTTATTGATGCATGCCATGGGGCCCAACGTTGCTGGTGTTATAGGTAGTGCAGTGGCCGCAGGTATATTGCTGGCTTTCCTTAATTGATGGTTGTTAAATGAATTATATTAAGAATCCTCTGCTTTTATAGGCAGGGGATTTTTTATGTTAAAACGGTAGTTTTAATTGAATTATTTTCTTCTTGCTATTGTGTTTATTTACCATTGCTGCAATCTGAGGTTTACAGCGTCCACAGCCAGTGCCGGCACCGGTGTATTGTATCACCTGCTCCACAGTATAAGCACCTTGCTTCAGTGTTTTTTTTATTTCGGATGCCGATATGTACTTACATCTACATATTATTTCGCTCTCTTTACTCTCCATGCTGGTGAAGTCAATAAAATCTTAGTTGTCCAAATATAGTGCAAAATATTTATTTGAGATTCACTTATGAATTTCAAACTTCTTAACTACAATCATAACGGGAGCTTGCGAAACTTAAATTACTTAGTTCATGATTTATTTTTAGTTGCATATTTATACATTTATAATATCGAAATCACTCTTTTTTATTCGATAAAGTATAATTATTTTACTTTTTTTCCTTGTTATTTGATAATTTTAGTAATTATGGGGCTTGTCTCTATTTATTTCAGTTGTTTTTTTGTTGTATCTTGCAAACCTTAACTTATACATATGAATGTTGATTTAGAACTTCTTTTATTTGTAGTTTCTATACTATTTTTTGTAAGCATGCTGGCAGGTAAGGCCAGCTCTCGTTTTGGTGTTCCTGCTCTGTTGCTCTTCCTTGCAGTAGGTATGTTCAGTGGTACTGATGGACTAGGTATAGAGTTTGAAAATATTGCACTTGCTCAGTCAATAGGTACTATTGCACTTTGTATCATACTGTTTTCGGGTGGTATGGATACAAAGATAAGTGAGATAAAACCCATTGTTGCACAAGGAGTTATTCTGGCTACTGTTGGTGTGTTGCTTACTGCCGGTATCACCGGTGTTATTATTTGGGCAATTTCCGGATTAATATTTAAGTCGGTCACCATTGGTTTGCTTACAGCATTACTACTTGCATCGACGATGGCCTCAACAGATTCTGCTTCTGTGTTTTCTATATTACGATCTAAAGGGTTACGTCTTAAAAATAATCTTCGCCCCATATTAGAGCTTGAGAGTGGGAGTAACGACCCTATGGCATATGTGCTTGTAATTACCCTTATCAACCTAATAATGATGGATAGTGAGCCCAGTTTCTGGGGTGCAGCTGGAGCTCTATTGCTTCAGTTGGGTATTGGTTCTATATTGGGCTTTTTGCTAGGTAAACTAGCTGTATATGTAATTAACCATATTAAAATTGGAAACGATTCTTTATACCCCATTCTTGTTTTTACATTTTGTATTTTCATTTTTTCATCTACATATTTTCTTAAAGGTAATGGCTTTTTAGCCGTTTATATAAGTGGGTTGGTTATAGGTAATTCAAAATTTGTGCATAAAAGATCATCATTGAGTTTCTTCGATGGACTTGCATGGATGTTCCAGCTCATTATGTTTTTAACTCTTGGTCTATTGGTTAATCCGCATGAATTGCTGGATGTTATAGTGCCGGGTCTTCTTATTAGTTTACTTATGATATTGGTTACCCGTCCGTTAACTGTGTTTTTATGTCTGCTTCCATTTCCTAAAATGCCTAAGATGGATAAGGCTTATGTGTCGTGGGTAGGATTAAGGGGGGCAGTGCCTATTATTTTTGCCATATTTCCACTTGCGGCCGATGTGCCCCATGCACGGTTGATATTTAATATTGTGTTCTTCTGTACGCTCATTTCTCTTGTTGTGCAAGGTACTTCGCTGCCTATAATGGCCAAATGGATGGGACTTGCCGATAAACCTGTTCATCCTAATACTTTGCGTGATTTCGATGTTGATTTTTCTAGTGATATTAAGTCGGTTACATGCGAAATCGAGATATCTAAACAGATTCTTGAAGAAGGAAAGCTGCTTATGGACTTGCCGTTCCCCGATAATACTCTGGCTGTAATGGTGAAACGAGATAATAAATATTTTGTGCCAACTGGTAAAACAAGCCTTGCAGTGAATGATAAGATACTCATTATAACCGATAACCATGATGCCTTGCGTGAAACATATGCTAAGCTTAATCTTGAATATCCGGAGCAGTAGTGATAGGAGTTAGAGGGTAGAGGTTAGAAGGCGGAGGTCGAGGATGGAAGGTGGATGAGTCGTGATTCGTAATTCGTCTTTCGTGATTAACTCTTTAACTCTTCAACTCTTTAACTCTCTCCACCTTTCGCTTCCCGCTCCTTTGTCAATGAATTTTATTGGTTCTTTAAACAAAATTGCTTTTACTATGTTTATATCACTAACAATAGATATGCAATTATGTGCATATAATGATTAGTGTTAATAAACAATAGGTATGAGTAAAATAGTGGTTCATAAAGCCGATAGCAGAGGTATTGGTGATCATGGGTGGTTATATAGCCGCCATACCTTTAGCTTTGCCGATTATTATGACCCTACAAGGGTTAATTTCGGTGTACTTCGAGTTCTTAACGATGATTATGTGGAGGGAGGAATGGGTTTTGGAACTCATCCACATAACAATATGGAGATTATATCCATACCGCTTGAAGGCGATCTTGAGCATCGCGACAGCATGGGAAACATATCTGTAATAAAGGAGGGCGATATCCAGGTGATGAGTGCCGGAACCGGTATCACCCATAGCGAGTATAATAAAAATAGCGATCGTCCGGTGAAATTCCTTCAAATATGGCTTTTCCCTTGTACGACGAATCTTACTCCTCGTTACGACCAGATAACACTTCCATCTAATGAAGAGAGAAATACGCTTAAGCAGGTTCTTTCGCCCAATAGTGATGACGAAGGTGTGTGGATACATCAGGATGCATGGTTTCACACAGCAAACCTAGATAGTGGAGTAACTGTTGATTACTCAATTAAAAAGAGTGGTAACGGTGTATATATCTTTGTTATAGAAGGAAGTGTAGAAGTTGAGGGTAAACTGTTGAGCCGTCGCGATGGTATGGGCATAGAAGGTGCTAACAGTATTAAAATTACATCATGCTCTGCCGATACTAAAGTGCTTGTGATGGATGTTCCAATGTAATAGTAATTTTAAAAATAGATAAACATGAAAAATTTAGTTAGACAGTTTTTTAATCCTGGCTACCATAGCACAGGTGCATCTTTTGCGATTTTATTTATCCGTGTTGCCGTTGGTATTCTTATGCTTACTCATGGTTTTGGTAAGTTTATGATGATATTTGGTGATGCCCCAATTCAATTCCCCGACCCCATAGGACTTGGATCTACATTCTCATTCTCTTTGGTGGTGTTTGCCGAGTTTGTCTGTTCCATTCTATTGATTTTTGGTGTGGGAGTACGCTTTGCAGCAATTACCCTTCTAATTAATATGCTTGTGGCTGCTCTGGTAATCCACGGTAATGATCCGTTTAATGTTAAGGAATTGGCGGTTATTTATGCAGTAATTTATGGATTTCTGGTATTATCGGGAGCCGGTAAGTTTTCGGCAGATACCGTGCTGGTTAAGAAGCTGTAATTTTTTTAGCATTATTCATTAATGCAATAATAAATCAAAGGAGGTTGACTCATCATAAATGGTTGAGTTGACCTCTTTTTTTATTGATAAACCTTAACATAGTCTATAATTATATTGAAAGGTAGGTCGTTAGCTTTCAAATCCTCCATCCACCAACCACCAAATTGTTGATTAATCATTAAGTAGTATGGTTGATCGAAGTTCCACTGATTATCTTTGCCATCTTTAGTGCGTGGATATACGTATTTTGTTTCATCATTAAAAGTAAATACCAAACTATCAGGGTACCATTCGAGACCATAAACATTGTAATCATACACCTTCGACCGTACAGTGGTAGTAATGGTGTTGGCATAAATGTTGGGTGGTAAATCGGGCTTTTTAAGGTGTATTAATTGGTATATAAATTCATCATAATTATGATGTTCCATAACCACAATTTCATCATACAAGCCATCAGGGTTTTCATCGGCCTGAACAGCCTTCATCCACATAGCTGGCCAGGCTCCTCTTGCCTGTTCAAGCCTGGCACATATCTCAATTTTTCCGTATTGAAATGCAAATTTATTTCTACTGGATATACCACTCGAAAGGTATTTGCGATCATCGTCTTTATTGGGATTGCTTATTATTTTTAGATATAATTTATTGTCATATACTGCATACACCTGCTTGTCGTCGGATAGGCTAGACGACCATTCATCGCCGCCAGGTGTCATTACTGTCCATTTAGTAGTGTCTAATGATATCCCGTCAAAATTATCCTCCCACACCAATACCCATTCCTGATTCTCTCGCCCTTTTTTCTGAATATGTATGTGTGCTTCAACAAGCTTATATGGCTTAGAAGGACAGCCTGAAATTAAAATTAGAGGCAAAAGAATTAAGAAGATAATGCTTGTTCTTCTATTTTTATCTTTTAATAATTGCAAGTTTATATTATATTTTGAGTTTATTGAATATAACCATGTAATTATCAGATTATAAGTATTTTATTGATATTGATAATCTGCTTGATACAACTCTTTTCATTAAAGTTCTGGTTGATATCTATTACAAGAATATCAAAATCTATTCCAATTAATGAAAACTTAAATCTTTATTTCTGATAATTAGTATGTTGGTCTTAACGAATCTCCCTTATGTTAGTGTACGTTTATGATTGATTTTAGTTTCAATTTTATTGAAATAATTCCTATGTATATGTAATTTTCTGGATTTACGGCAAGGGTGAAAATTGCAGTTTTAGGTGTAATAAAAAATGGCTGTCGGTAATATTTTTCCGACAACCATTTAAAATGTTGTTAAACCCTAGGGTTTATGATGCTTTACACCGATTGGATATCCGTAATATACCAATTGCATTGGTATAAACGGCTATCACATCGGCATTATACGATAAAATTTTGGTCTTAATAATAATTACGTTTGGTATTATTAGTTATAAGCCTCAATAATTCCGTAGAAATCATCAGCTTTAAGAGATGCACCACCAATAAGGCCACCGTCAACATCGGGCTGTGCAAATAGTTCTTTTGCGTTTGATGCTTTGCAGCTTCCACCGTAAAGGATAGATGTGTTGTTGGCCACTGCCTCGCCATATTTTGCAGCAAGAGTTTTGCGTATAAATGCGTGAATCTCTTGAGCTTGCTCGCTGCTTGCAGTTTTGCCTGTTCCGATAGCCCATACAGGTTCGTAAGCAAGCACGATTTTGCCAAAGTCACTTGCAGAAAGGTGGAAAAGAGCGTTCTCAATTTGAGATTTTACCACATCAAAATGTTTGTTGGCTTCTCTCTCCTCAAGTACTTCACCAATACAGAAGATAGGTGTGAGGCCGTTGGCAAGGGCAAGGTCGGTTTTCTCTTTAAGGATGGCATCAGTTTCGCCGTAGTAGCTTCTGCGCTCTGAGTGACCAAGAATTACATACTCAGCACCGGTTGATTTAACCATGGCAGCCGATACTTCGCCTGTATATGCACCAGAAGCTTTATCGGCACAGTTTTGAGCAGCTATTCCCACAAGGTTTTTGTTAACGGCTTTTACTGCCTCTGTGATGTGGATAAATGGTGTACCCAATACAACTTTGCATTTTGGTGCGTTTTTTTCAAGAATGGCATTTACAGCCTTTGCCAATTCAATACCTTCTGATAGGGTATTGTTCATTTTCCAGTTTCCGGCAACAATTTTTTGTCTCATTTCAAATATAAATTAAAGTTTATTACTTCTGTTGAGGGTTTTTACTAAAAACAAGGATGCAAAGATAAGAGATAAAACTAAAAATTTGGTATTAGATGATTTCATTGATAGTATAGATGCCGATAATGGGCTTTTTAGCTCATCGGCCGTAGGCAGGTTGCGAAGGGTATATTTGCCGGTAACCACACCATTTTGAAGGGTTATGATGCCCGGATTGCTTCGCACTATGGTTTTTAGCATTGTTTCATCGCCTGTTAAATAATCGAATCCGGCTTGCTCTCGAAGGTCAAATTCATCGATTACTTCCTGAAGTGAAGATGTGGCCACATACATTTTGAAATTGTTCTGTAGGCAGTTGTGCGACAATTCTAAAAGTGCGTTGGCTGCATCCTTATCCATCTTCTCAAGCTTTGGCGCGACTACCAAAAATATTGGTTCATTGCTTGCCAGCAGTGAGTTAACCATGTCGTGGGCATCCTCATTCTGTAGCACAAAATCTTTGATTGGCGGCTGATATCCTTCGCTAAGCACTTTTGTTTTGCTATCCACAAATACCCATGTCGAGTCGGTATAGGGGTAGTTATTAATGTCAAACTCTTGTTTTACACCATCTTTCTCGAGTATAAATGTTGTTTCATACTCCGGTTGTGGTGCATCATCAGGAATTGTCATTCCTTTTTTTATGTCGGCTCCTATTTTGTAGGGTCTGAAGTCGATGATTGGCTCATACATCTGTGCCCATGCGGTAACAAATATTATTATCAGTATGCCCCACGCTGCTATTATGCTCTGTTTTACGAATCCCATGCCGGGGTCGAACACCTTGCTTTTTCTGAATACCCAGTAGGAGAGGGGCAACAATGCCAAATCTTTAAAGAATGTCTCCCAATTGGTGAGCTTTATTGCATCACCAAAGCATCCGCAGTCACTCACTGGGTTGAAAATTGCTATGTAGAGGGTTAGTGGAGTGAAGATGCACATAAAAATAAATACTGCCAGTGACGATAATCTGCTCCATACTTTAAAAAGTAGTAGAAAACCGGCCATAAATTCGGCCAGTGCAAGTATTACCGACAGCAAAAATGATAGCGGGTTGAGTTGCGACATTCCGAAGGCATTGAGGTAATCCTCTATTTTTATGGCTCCCCCCATAGGGTCAACAGCCTTTACAAAGCCTGAAAATATAAAAACAACTGCCAAAAGAATGCGGGCAATATTTAGAAGTAATTTCATAATAAGTATTTTCGTTATTGCTGTGTGTCTTGCTCCGGATATTCAATTTTTATCATTGCAAACACAGCATAATTTATGATATCCATATAGTTTGCATCCACACCTTCGGATATTATTGTTTCACCTCTATTATCCTCAATCTGTTTGGTGCGATATAACTTCATCAGTATCAAATCGGTAAGTGAGCTGATTCGCATTTTTCGCCACGCTTCATCGTAATCGTGATTCTTATTGTCCATCAGTGCTTTAGAGGCGTAAATCTTCTCAAGATACAATTTTAGTGCCTCTTCCTTATTCATCTCAGGCTTTTCGGCATAACCAAGTTCGAGCTGAATAAGGGCCATTGCCGCATAATTAATGATGCCGATAAATTCGGGACGCACTCCTTCATCTACCTTCGACTCTCCTTTTATCTCGATGCTTCTGATTCGCTGTGCCTTAATCAGAATCTGGTCTGTTACCGATTCGGGACGCAATATGCGCCATGCCGTGCCATAGTCGGTCATCTTTTTAACGAAAATATCGCGACATATCTGCACTATGTGGTCAAACTGTTCACTGGTTTTTGCTGACATACTATTTTGATTGAGCCGTAAAAATATAAAAAAAAGGGCACATTTTAGAATAAAACGTCATTTGCTAATGTTTAATTATTATAAAAATGGGGTGCTGAGCTATTATTTTTTTACTTTTGCATGTTATGAATGTAAACTTTGTGTTTTTAGGAAATAAGTAATAAAATATAATATATCACCATGAATATTTCATACAATTGGTTAAAGAACTATATCAATATTGATTATCAGCCTTCTAAGGTGTCGGAGATTCTTACTTCGCTGGGGCTTGAAGTTGGTAGTGTAGAAGAGTTTCAGTCGGTTAAGGGTGGGCTCGAAGGCCTGGTAATTGGCGAAGTGCTTACTTGTGCCAAGCATCCCAATGCCGATAAACTGAGTGTTACAACTGTTAATGTTGGCACTGGTGAGCCGTTGCCCATAGTGTGTGGCGCGCCCAATGTGGCTGCCGGTCAAAAAGTTGTTGTGGCTACTGTTGGCACTGTTCTTTATTCGGGTGATGAGAGTTTTACCATCAAAGCCTCCAAAATTCGTGGCGAGCAGTCAATGGGTATGATTTGTGCCGCCGATGAGATTGGGCTTGGCACCGACCACTCCGGTATTATGGTGCTTCCGGCCGATACACCCGTAGGATTGACTGCCAAAGAGTATTTTAATGTGGAGAGTGATGTGGTGTTTGAGGTTGACTTAACGCCCAACCGTGTGGACAGTGCATCGCATTATGGTGTTGCGCGCGACCTTGTTGCATATCTTACCGTAAATGGTGAAAATGTGGCTCTTAAGCGTCCTTCGGTTGATGGTTTTAAAGCCGATAATAATAGTTTCAAGGTAGATATTGAAGTTGTGAACAGTGATGCCTGTCACCGTTATGCAGGCGTTACCATAAGTGATGTTAAGATTGGTGAGTCGCCAAAGTGGCTTCAGAATGCGCTGAGATCCATTGGTTTGACGCCTATCAATAATGTTGTTGACGTTACCAATTATGTGCTTCATGAAGTAGGCCAACCGCTGCATGCCTTCGATGGTGATGTGGTGAAAGGTAACCGTGTTGTGGTTAAAACTTTGACTGCAGGTACCAAGTTTGTTACTCTTGATGAGAAAGAGCGCACACTTCATCAGGATGACCTTATGATATGCAATGCCGAAGAGCCAATGTGTATTGGTGGTGTGTTTGGCGGTTTACATAGCGGCGTATCAGAAAAAACAACCCGTATATTCCTCGAAAGTGCCTGGTTTAATGCTGTTTCGGTGCGTAAGAGTGCTCGCCGTCATCAGCTTAATACCGATGCCAGTTTCCGTTTTGAGCGCGGTACCGACCCCAATGGTGTGATTTACGCGCTTAAACGTGCTGCAATGCTGATAAAAGAGGTTGCTGGCGGTACTATTTCATCCGATATTATTGATATATATCCAGTGCCTGCTGCCGATTTTGAGGTGGAGGTGAGTTATGCCAATATTAAACGATTGATTGGCAAGGATATACCTGTTGATGTTATTCATAAAATACTTAAAGGGCTTGAGATTACCATTAAAAATGATGATGGTAAAACGATGTTGCTCAACGTGCCTCCCTACCGTGTAGATGTAACCCGCGAGGCCGATATTATTGAGGAGATACTTCGCATTTACGGCTACAATAATGTGGAGATGCCTTCAGAAGTGCACTCAACATTGGTGTATGCACAAAAACCTGATGACCACAAGGTTAAGAATGTGGTTGCTGCACTTCTTAATGGCTTCGGATTTACTGAAATTATGAATAACTCGCTTACAAAAGCATCTTATTACGATAATTTGACCCAATATCCGCGTGAGGCTGTTGTTGAGCTGGCCAACCCTCTTAGCAGCGACCTAAATGGAATGCGCCAGACTCTGCTGTTTGGTGGTCTCGAGAGTGTGGAGCATAACCGTAACAGAAGAAATGCCGATTTGAAGCTGTTTGAGTATGGCAACTGCTATAGCCTTAAGGCTGGCGGTGCAAAAGATCAGCTGAAAAGTTATTACGAAGAGAATCGTCTTGCACTATTTATGACTGGTCTTCGCAATGAAATAAACTGGAATACCCCGGCTCAGGAGGTTACATTTTTCGATATGAAGAATCAGGTTGAGAATATAATCAATCGACTGGGCGTGGATATGGCAACTCTTAAAGAGGAGAGTGTGAGCAATGAGGTGTGGAGTGAAGGATTGAGCCTTGTGGTTGATAATAAATCACTTGTGACCTATGGCGTTGTTCATGGTAAACTTACCAAAGAGTTCGATATTGATGTGCCACTATATTTTGCCGAGTTTAACTGGGATTTGCTGGTGCGTAAGAGTGCCCGTCAGGTAATTCTTTATAGCGAAATATCCAAGTTCCCCGAAGTTAAGCGTGACCTTGCAATGCTTCTCGATAAGAATATAACTTTTGCACAGGTTAAGCAAGTGGCACTGAAAACTGAGAAGAAACTGCTGAAAAATGTGTCGTTATTCGATGTTTATGAAGGTAAAAACCTGCCCGAAGGTAAAAAATCGTATGCCGTAAGTTTTGTACTGTTGGATGAGACTAAGACCCTTACCGACAAGCAGATAGATAAAATAATGCAGAGTTTCATGTCGGCCTTTGAGCGTGAGCTTAATGCGCAGATAAGGAAATAATAAGTTAGTAATAATGTTTTAAACGGCTGCCTTTGTAGTAATTCAGAGGTGGCCTTTTTTTACTTTAAGTGAAAGTAAATCAACTGTTTCCAATAATCAACAGAACGTTCAAGGGTCGCCTTGACAGGTTTTGTCACCCTGAGTTTATACCCAATAAATTGGTTATAATGAGTTGATGACAGTGGGAGAATTATCTTTGGCTCTTTCAAAGATTCCTCCCTGCGGTCGGAATGTCATCATTCATTGTTATTTAGGGGATGGGGATTGGGGCGGCTTTGCCGCCCAAATCACCATCCCCCAGCACTTAACAGACAGTCATCTCGAACGAAGTGAGAGATCTCATTTACCAACTCTATCATTGGTAGTCTGTCGAAGGGTAGCTATGAAGGGTTTAACGTTGCAATTATGATTGAAAAGCCTTATATTTGATAAAATGGTGTGTTATGAAATTTTTAGATCCAAAGAACGACGTTGTTTTTAAGAAGATATTTGGCCAACATCCCAATATTCTTCGTAGTTTCCTCAACTCTATGTTACCGCTGGCAGAAGGACAGGAGATTGTTGAGCTTGAATACTTGTCGCCCGAATTGGTTCCTGAAACATTTCTTGAAAAATTCACCTCCGTTGATGTTCGCTGTAAGGATAATTATGGTCGTCAGTTCTTGGTTGAGATGCAGATGAACTGGACAACAGCTTTCAAGCAGCTTGTGCTTTTTAATGCCTCAAAAGCTTACGTTACTCAAACTGAAAAAGGCTTTAAATATAGTAGCCTAAAACCTGTTTACGCCCTCAACCTAATTAATCAGAACTATTTACCCGACTCCCCTGAATATTACCATCATTATGCAGTGGTGCACACCAAAGACAGCAATGAGCGACTTGATGGGCTTGAGTTTGTGTTTGTTGAGTTGGAGAAATTTAAGACTCAAAATATTAGAGATAAGAGGTTGCAGGTGTTGTGGTTACGTTTTCTCACCGAAATAAATGAGCAGTCCCAATCCATATCTCAAGAGCTACTTGATAATCCGGAGATACAACGTGCCGTAGATTTTGTTTATGAAGCATCTCTAACCAAAGAAGAGAAAGCTATGTACGATAAAAACTGGGATAGAATTAGTTCGGAAAGAACGATTTTATCTGAAACGTTTTCGGCAGGAGTAGAAAGAGGCTTACATCAAGGACGTGAAGAGGGTATTCTACTCGAAAAGCACAAAATAGCATTGGCAGCCAAGCAATCGGGCATGTCGAGTAAAGCAATTGCTGCTATTACCGGTTTAGGTGAAGATGAGATAGAGAGGTTGTGAGTTATTTAGTTTGATTAAAGCTTTTATTTAGGATTTGTAAACAAAAATTAATTTATTAAGTTTGTTTTTGAATCTAAAGATTTTTCGATGGGCCTTGATAGGGATATTGTTAATATATTGGATAAAGGTAGTTTTGAACTTTTATTTAATAAGTATTATGGTGTGTTGTGTGTTTTAGCACAACGTTATTTAAAAGACTCATACGCTGCCGAAGAGGTTGTATGTGAGGTCTTTTATAATCTGTGGGATAAAAGATTGTCAATCAATATCGAGTCTTCGCTTAAAAACTACCTTATTAGGTCAACACACAACCATTGCCTAAATATTATCAGACATAACAAAGTAAAGGCATTGCATTCACAAGAGGTGTTGCATGTAAGTTCTGATTTGGATGAAAACACTCCACATAACTATATAGAAACAACAGATATAAAGAGGATTTCCTCTGCTGCTATTGATTCACTGCCTAGTCAATGTCGTCAAATATTTATTATGAGCAGAGAAGAAAATTTATCGAATAAGGAGATAGCCGAAAAATTAAATATATCAATTAATACTGTTAAAACTCAACTTTCCAGAGGAAGTAACCGTTTGCGAGATGCTTTGAAAGATTATCTATATACACTTTTATAATAATCCACGGGGTGTTTTTTGCTTTTTTGTGGGTTTTTGAAAAATAATGTTGAAAAAGATTAAATTCCTTGTCACCCCAATCTAATTTTCAAGTGTCATATTATTGAAAAGGCAAAGAATATGACAGTAGAGAAATTTGAAATTTTAGTTAATCTTTTTCTTGACGATAAACTGGGCGAGAATAAAAAGGATGAGTTATATGAGTTGTTAACTAACAAATCATACTATACCCTTTATGAGTATTATGTTGGAGTATGGCTGGATGGTAAAGGAGTAGAAGAGGCTAAGGATATTAATGCTTCTGTTGCCTATGAACGCTTTGCCCAACTTGTTAAATTAAAGGAAGCAAAGGTTATAAACCTACATCGATATGGTATTCTTTCCAGATATGCAGCCATAGCTGTTTTGATTATTTCGTTAGGGTTTTTAGGAGGCAGATATTGGCAAGTGGATAGTGCTGTGGTGTTGACCGATAATGTTTTGCCACAGGTTTATTCAGTTCCTAAAGGTTCACAAGGAGAGCTTTTGTTGCCTGATGGTACAAAGGTTTGGATGAACTCTCACACTAAGATTAAATATTTCACCGACTACAATAGTAGTGAACGCATTATTTCACTGGAAGGGGAGGCTTTTTTCGATGTTTTTAAAGATTCTCTGAGACCTTTTATTGTACATACAGGTGATTTATCTATCAAGGCTCTTGGTACATCTTTTAATGTTTTTACATCTTCTGATGAAATTATTACTTCCTTGGTGGAGGGATGTGTTGAAGTTAGCAATGATATTGATGAAAAACTTATTTTAAATCCTGGTAATCAGGCTAGATATATTGCTAATGACAAGGTTTTGCGTTTGGAAAAATTTGATGTCAACACTGTGGCATCATGGAAAGAGAGTAAGTGGATTGTCAGGTCGATGTCATTAACAGAATTTGCTGAAAGACTTGAGAGAAAATTCAATGTTATAATTTCTATTACAAATCCAGAACTGAAAGAAGCCAGAGTGTCAGCAACTTTAGAGAATGAATCAATTCATCAAATATTTGAGGGATTGAAGTCTGCTTTTGATATTAAAGTGAAAGAGACAGATAGTGGATTTGTAATTTATTGATTTGTAGTTGTTAAAGTTAGCTTTTTGCTTGACTTTGATATGGAAATGTGCTTAATTTTTATTCAATATAGTTCCGGAATAGAGTATCAGTTAGCGTTTTAATCACTAAAAAAATGTTTTATGAGATGGAAGAATTATTTTAATAAGGAAATAGTAGCAGTTTTCCTTATTATGCTTATCCCTATGCATGTTTTTGCTTCTGGAGTGGAACTGATTAATATAGATAGCGGAAAGATATCGATATCGGTTCGTAATATCTCGGTGAAGCATATATTGAACCTTATTGAACAAAAGAGTTCTTATAGGTTTCTTTATAACGATGACTTGCCCCAACTTAACGAAAAAATTAGTGTGAATGTTAAGGAGGTCGATGCTGAATCTTTTATCGTTTCTGTTTTAGAACGGAATGCGGCTTCGGCCACTATAATGGATAATAATTTGGTGGTTGTAAGTAATAAAACTATTGCGGCACATCAAGATCTGCAACAAAAGCTGATAAGAGGTACGATTGTGGATAACTCTACAGGAGAGACTCTGGTGGGAGCAAATATTTTGATAAAAGGAACCACAACAGGTACTATTACTGATTTTGATGGAAATTTTTCTTTGGAAGTACCTCGAGGTGCTACTATTGTAGTTTCTTATATAGGATACAAAAATGTAGAGATAGAGATTGCAGATCAAACAGTAATCAATATAAAACTTGTGCCTGATGGAGAGAGCATTGACGAAGTAGTGGTGGTAGGTTATGGTGTTATGCGTAAAAGTGACCTTACTGCGTCTATTTCATCAGTTAAGGGAGAAGAGTTGACCGTGAAAGCCACAACCAACCCCGCAGAAGCACTTCAAGGCCGAGTAGCAGGTGTAAATATTCAAAAATTTGGCGGTCGTGCAGGTGAAGGTGTGTATGTTAAAATTAGAGGTGCAAATACTACAGGTAGTAACCAGCCACTTTATATTATAGATGGTTTTCCAGGATCAATAACCAATGTTAATCCCTCAGATATTGAATCTATGGAGGTGCTCAAGGATGGTGCAGCTGCCGCTATCTATGGCTCTGTAGCAGCCAATGGTGTTATTATTGTTACTACTAAACGTGGTAAAGCGGGTGATGTGGTTGTAGATATTAACTCTTACCTTTCAATGACTAGAATTGCTAACCAGCTTGATTTACTAGATGCCCAGGGTTACATTAATGTACATAAAATGATGTATGAGAATGCCGGTGAGTCGCTTCCTGCATATATTAATTCACCAATAAGGGCAAATACCAACTGGCAAGATGAATTGCTTCGCGATGGTTTGGCTCAGAATCATAGTATTGGTATTAGAGGAGGAGTTGAAAATCTAACTTTCTCGCTCTCTTCAAATATATCTAAAGACAAAGGTATATTTATGGATAATAGCTATAACCAACAAAATGGAAGGCTGAATGTAAATTTCAAAAAATCAATTTTTGATGTTACTACTCAAATGAGCTTTGCATCATACAAGAGTATGCAACCCAATTTTAGTCTTAAGGAGGTGTATATGATTTCTCCTCTAGTGCCTGTTTATGACCCAAGTGAGGAGTATGGCTTCGGGCTAACAAATAAGGATGGGCTACCCAATAATGTTAACTCTGTAGCTCGCGAGCATTTTGTTACCAGTTGGAGTAAAGGTCAGGATCTAACGGCCAATTTCTCTGTGGCTGCCAATTTTACAAGTTGGTTGCAATTTAAAACCAGTTACTCCTATCGTGGGTTAAATACTCAAGCTTATTACCATAGACCGGCGTTTGTGGCAGATCCCAAGGTGCCCAATGAGTATCCATATTATGATGAAACCCGTACTTATTGGGAAGAACAAGTTATTGACAATGTATTGTCATTTAATAAAATGTTCGATAGGCACTCGGTAAGTGCAATGGTGGGAAGTTCGGTTCAGAAAAATAAATCCAACTGGAACTCAATAGCTGTTGAGGGCAAAACTACTATTTACTCTGTAAATAATGGTAAGTTAGAAACAACAGTTAAACCGGGAGGTTTCTTAGATGAGTATTTTATGACTATTGGTGCTGGTAGTGGCGGCACATTTAGTGGAGATGGTTCTAAGTATGAGTATAATAGGGCATCGTTCTTTGGACGTTTGAATTACTCTTTTGCCGATAAGTATTTAGTGCAGTTCACAATGCGTCGTGATGGATCTTCTAAGTTTGGTAAAGATAACCGTTGGGGTAATTTCCCATCCATAGCGTTGGGGTGGAGAATAACTCAAGAGGAGTTTTTCCCGGAAATTGATGCGATATCCAACATCAAATTGCGTGGTAGCTGGGGACGTTTGGGTAATGAAACTGCTCTGGGATATTATGATTTCCAATCATTGATTGAATCAGATAATGGATTACGGTATGGATACGTGCAAGGTAATGGTGAAAACCCCTGGCCTGGAAGCACGTCACCTGCCTTTGAAAATCGCACATTGAAATGGGAAACAACCGAATCGTTAAACATTGGAGTGGATTATGGATTGTGGAGTAACCGTTTGACCGGTGCATTAAACTTCTATCAAACTAACACAAAAGATCTTCTTATTGTTAAGCGGATGCCTCCTTCTGCCGGTGTTTACAACCCAATTCTAAATGTGGGTGAAATACGAAATAGAGGTTTTGAATTTGAGGCTAATTACAATAATAAAAAGGGTGAGTTTAGTTACAATGTCGGGCTTAATCTCTCTACTTTAAATAATGAGGTTGTAAGTTTAGCCGAAGAGGGACAGGTGTTATATGGAACCGGATTGAAGTATGGAACAGAACACTTCCCTACTCAAACTAAGGTGGGTAAACCTATTGGATCATTCTTCCTGTATAAAACCAATGGTCTTTTCCAATCTCAAGATGAGGTTAATAAGCATATAAACAAGGATGGAGTCATGCTTCAGCCATCAGCAAAACCAGGTGATGTTCGTTTTGTGGATACCAATGGTGATGGTGAAATAAATGATGATGATAAGGTTTATTGTGGCTCTGGAATGCCAAAGTTAGAGGTGAATATAAATGCCGGATTTGAATTTAAAGGTTTTGACTTTTCATTCTTAATTGGTAGTGGCTGGGGGAATAAGCTTTACAATGGTAACCGATATTTCTATGAGGGTATGAGCTCGGGAAGTAATATGCTTACCTCTACACTTAATGCGTGGACTCCTTCAAATACATCTACTAGTGTGCCTAGGGCAGTACTGGGTGACCCCAATGGTAACTCTCGCGAAAGCGATAGATTTCTTGAAAAGGGTGATTTTATCAGGCTCAGGAATATCCAATTGGGCTACTCATTACCTAAAACTATAATAAATAGAGCAGGATTTGATAAAGCAAGACTTTATGTGAGTGGTGATAATATTTATACCTGGACTAAATATGATGGTATTGACCCTGAGTTTGGTACATCGAGTGTGTTCAATACCGGAGTAGATAACTTGATCTTTCCTTTTACCCGCTCTTTTGTGGTAGGTATTCAGGTTACTTTTTAAATGAGAGATACAGTTATAGTTACTTATAGTTAAATAAAGTGTTATGAAAAAACTATTATATATCGCAGGATTTATTGTTGCAGTTTTATTCACAGCGTGCGACGATCTGCTAACGGTAGAGTCTCCGGATAAGTTAACTTCCGGTACTTTTTGGAGAAATCAAGACGATGCACTACAAGGGTTGGCTGCATCATACTCTATGCTTGAGGCTGCTTATGATGTGTGGGAGTTTGCTGAGGTGAAGTGGCCGGTTGAAGCTTATAGAGAGGATCTGGTTAATTTAGGTGAGGATGCTCTTAACTATCCAAACTGGGTTGAGTTGAGTAATTTTAATTACACCAATGGAAATAGCCAGGTGGCACTATTTTGGGAAGCTAATTATCGTGGACTTAACTATACCAATCAGGTGATTGAAAAGGTGGGTGAAATGTCAGAAGATAAGATTGATCCTGCCATAAAACAATTGATTATTGGCGAGGCGCACTTTCTTAGAGCTTATTACCATATGAAGGTGTTGTTAAATTTCGAGAGAATTATTCTTCGTGATAAATATGCAACTACCCAAGCCGATCTTTTAGTTGGATTATCAGATAGAAATGTGACGTGGGATTTTATTGTGGCCGACTTTAAAGAAGCTGCTAATCGCTTGCCCAAAGAGAGAAGTGCTGGTGAGCTAGGTAGAGCTACTTCAAATGCAGCGAATGCATATCTGGGATTTGCTTATTTGACAATGGCTGCCGAGCAGCAAGATAAAAAATCGGAGTATTTAGGCAAAGCAGAAAGTGCATTGCTCGATGTAACAGGATTAAGTCTGGTGAAGGATTTTATTAGCATGTTCGATGGAAGTAATAAAAATAGTGAAGAGTCTGTGTTTGAGCTTCAATTTAGCGAAACTACTGCCAATGGAGCATGGTATCGTACTGCACTTCATAGGTGGATAGGTGTTTCGGAACTTGATGGATGGGATGAGATAGTGCCTAGCCAAATGCTGATGGATGAATTTATGAAAGAGGGTAAAACCTCTACATTAGGCAATTACGACTCCAGGTTATATGCTTCAATTTTCTTTAGAGACCCTTATTTTAATGATGGTACAGGTAAGGTTTATGGCTCCGATTATGATGATTGGTTCCATGAGTGGGAACAAGATGCCAATGGTAACTGGATAGCGGGGGCAGCTTACAATAAACCTGCTTTTAGGAAGTACCTTCCTCGTACTTTAGCCGGGCTAGGAATGAGTCGTACAAGTCTTAATGTTCCATTAATGAGATATTCAAATGTGTTGCTTATGCTTGCTGAGGTATATGCACAGCAAGACCAGCCTGCAAAAGCTATCCCACTGATTAACCAAGTGAGAGATAGGGCAGATATGCCGGCCATGACCGGAGTTACTAAAGAAGAGGTGATGGCGCAAATTGAACATGAACGTATAGTAGAATTTGCTCTCGAAAACTTTAGGTTTTACGATTTAAGAAGATGGGGAAAGCTTGAAGAGGCTCTTCATGCTGTAGGACGAACAAACTTCGATGTGTCGAAGCATCAATTTTATCCTATCCCATTGGTTGAAATACAGGCAAACCCCAATGTGAGAAACTAGGGTTGAGGAAATTTTTCTTGGTTGGCAATTTGTTTGTCAACCAAGAAGTTTCTAATATACAATAGATATATCTGTGTAATAATAGAGAATTGTTTTTGGGAGATACACTCTTTTTTTGGTTTCTTGCGCCGTAAAATTAATTAAGAATTATGCTAATAGTTATCGGACTTATGTTTCTGGGTGTAGTAATTGGTTATTTGCTCAGAGGTAAAATGAAATTTGGTGGTATATCCAAAACAATCACTTATGTTATTTATGTTCTCTTGTTTCTTTTGGGAGTTAGTGTGGGGGTAAATCCACAAATCATAAGCAATCTCACAACTTTAGGGGCCGAAGCCATGGTTATTACGCTTGCGGCTTTGGCGGGTAGTGTATTGGCTGCATGGGGAATATACCATTTTTGGTTTAAAACAAATAATAAAAACGGCAACTGATATGAAAGGTAGTTTAATTATAGTGTCGTTTTTTGTGGCTGGGGCACTGCTTGGTGTGTATGATTTGCTGCCCAAGGTACTTGTTGATAACGATTTTAGTGTATATGCCCTTTATGCTCTTATGTTTTTGGTGGGAATAAGTATAGGTTCCGATGAAAAAGCAATTAATGCGCTTCGTAATCAGAATCTTAAGATATTTCTTGTGCCACTGGGAACAATAGTAGGAACACTGGTTGGCGTGGCTGTTATAAGTCTGTTTTTAGAAAAACGTTCGTTAACTGATTGTTTGGCAGTTGGTTCAGGGTTTGGATATTACTCACTTTCGAGTATATTCATAACAGAGCTCAAAGGAGCCGAGCTTGGTGTTATTGCATTGATGTCGAATATTATACGTGAAATTTTCACACTTCTGTTTGCTCCCCTATTGGTTATTTGGTTTGGAAAGCTTGCACCCATTTCAGCAGGTGGTGCCACAACTATGGATACTACACTGCCGATAATTACCAAGTTTTCGGGAAAAGAGTTCGTTATTATCGCTATCTCTCATGGCATATTGGTCGATTTTACCGTGCCGTTTTTGGTTACGTTCTTTTGTAAGATATAATTGGTGTTTTACCTAATTATATATGTAATGAGATTGTTAATATGGTTTTAAGGGATTGTTTTTACTCTCCTTTTAATATAAAATATATGGAAATGGTTATGTTGAGAAGGTGTTTTTTGTTGTCTGTATCATTGGTGGTGTGGATGGTTTCTGTAATAGCACAGCCGGGAGGAAAGCCTTATATGGATCCGCAGGTTAATGCTATTAACCGTTTAGATGCACATGCGTTTTATATTCCCCATCAGTCGGAAGTAGATGCATTGAAGGATGGCGCTTCAAGTAGGATTAAGTCACTTGATGGCACTTGGAAGTTTAATTTTGCAAAAAATCCTGCTTCTCGCCCTCAAGATTTCTATAAAGATGGGTATGATGTGAGTAAGTGGAGTGATATTGAAGTTCCGGGAAGCTGGGAGTTGCAAGGGTTTGACGCCCCTATTTATACTGATGTAAGATATCCGTTTCCGGCAAATCCTCCCTACGTGCCCGAAGATTATAATCCGGTAGGTAGTTATGTAACTACCTTTACTGTGCCTGAAACATGGAATGGTATGGATGTGATTTTGCGCTTTGGTGGTGTAGAGTCGGCTTTCCATTGTTGGGTTAACGGGCAGTATGTGGGTTATAGTGAGGATAGTAGATTGCCTGCCGAGTTTGATGTAACTAAGGTGCTGAAAAAAGGAGACAATAATCTTGCTGTAGAGGTTTACCGATATAGTGATGGCTCTTATCTTGAGGATCAGGATTATTGGAAGTATAGCGGCATTGAACGTGAAGTGCAGATAATAGCCAGGCCTAAAGCCAGGCTGAAAGATTTTGAGATAAAGACCCTGCTAAATGAGGGTGGAGCAACTCTAAAGGTCTCAATGACTCCCGAAAATGATAAACTATTTAAAGGGAGTAGTTTTCAGGTAAAAGTGCTAGATGGTTTCAGGGTTCTTTATCAGCAAGATATTAAAAAGCCTCAAACTATTCTTGGTGATTTTGTGATTGAAAAGGATTTTCGTGATGTTAAGTTATGGAGTGCAGAGTTTCCCAATCTCTATACCTTGGTAATCAATACAATTTCATCAAAAGGTAAAATAGTTGAGTCGATAAGTCATCCATTTGGCTTTAGAGAGGTTAAGATAGAACAAGGAGTGCTCACTGTAAATGGTCAAGCTATAATAATTAAGGGGGTAAATAGGCATGAGCACGACCCGGTGACCGGTCGTACCATTACGCGTGAAAGCATGATTAAGGATATTGAACTGATGAAACAGTTTAACATTAATGCGGTGCGTTGTAGTCACTATCCCAATATGGAGGAGTGGTATCGACTATGCGATAAGTATGGGATTTATCTTGTGGATGAGGCAAATATCGAATCTCATGGCATGGATTTTCATGAGGCAGGTACTTTGGCCGATATGCCTGAATGGGAAAAACCTTTTATGGAGCGTATGAGCCGAATGATTGAGCGCGATAAAAATTTCACATCTATCATAACCTGGTCCATGGGTAATGAGTCGGGCTATGGTAAGCATTTCGAAACCCTCTATAATTATGCCAAGGATCGGGATCCGTCACGTCCTGTTCAGTATGAAGGCTCTAGGCGAACCGGAGTTTCCGATATTTATTGTCCTATGTATGCCCGTCCATACCATCTATATGAATTTGCTGCAATAGTACAACCTAGGCCACTCATTTTATGCGAATATGCGCATGCTATGGGTAATAGTGTGGGTAACTTGCGCGATTATTGGGATTTGATATATAAACATCGTCAGTTGCAAGGTGGTTTTATTTGGGACTGGGTAGATCAAACTTTGCTTGCTAAAGATGATAAGGGAAGGACTGTTAAGGCTTATGGAGGTGATAAAGGATTTGTGGGTGTGGTTAACGACTCTAACTTCTGTGCTAATGGGTTGATTGCTGCCGACCGCACCCTTAATCCTCATATTTTTGAGGTTAAAAAAGTGTATCAAAATTTCGATTTTAAAAATGTTCCTTTCAGCAATAATAAGATTGAGGTTATAAACAGATTTGATTTTAAAACTTCTGAAAATTATAGGTTCTCATGGACTATTACCGAGGATGGTGCTGTGATAGACAAAGGAACTCTTGCAACGGGTGTTATTAATCCTCAAAGTTCTAAGGTTGTTGAGGTTCCTTATAAAGCTATTACGCCTATGCCGGGAGCGCAGTATCACCTCAATTTTGAAGTTGCAGTGGTAAATGCCGAGCCGTTCTTGAACGAAGGATTTGTTATTGCTGCCGAGCAGTTGCAGTTGCCTGTGTATGCCGCAAAAGCAGTTAAGCACGTAAAGGGAAGTGTATCGGTATCCGAAAATGGTGATAATATAATTGTTAAAAGCAATAATGGTGTTGTAACCTTTAGTAAAGCTAAAGGGATAATTACTAATTATTCATCAGGAGGTAATGATTATTTTAAATCAGGATTAAAACCTTTCTTCTGGCGTGCAGTAACCGATAATGACTTGGGTAACAGTCTTCAAGTAAGGTTACAAGTGTGGAAGGATGCCGGTGAAAGAATGAAGTGCGTAGCTTTCGATTATAAGAAGGATGGTGGTGGTAATGCTGTAATTACTTCCGTGTTGCATGATGAGGTAACCGATGTAAGGGTTGAGACTCTTTATACTGTATATCCTAATGGTGCTGTACGTGTCGATAACCAATTTAAACCAGGAAGTGTACAGCTACCGGAGATGCCCCGATTTGGCATGGTAGCACATATTGTTGCAGACTTAAATAATATGACTTGGCTTGGTCGTGGACCTCACGAGAATTATATCGACCGTTATGAGAGTGCTTTTGTAGGTGTGTATGATGGTAAGGTAGAGAATAACTACTTTGAGTATGTGCGCCCACAGGAGACAGGCTACAAGACCGATGTGCGTTGGATGAACCTGTCAACTACGGGTGGTGAGGGTATAATGTTGAATGCTGATGATAAGATGAGCGTTAATGTGTTGCCGTTCGATTATGCAGAGCTATATCACAAAGAGCCTGGAGCACCCAATAAACACGGAGCATCAATAGAAAAAGGCAGTTATAGTACACTGTTTGTTGATTATGGTCAAATGGGAGTAGGAGGTAATAATACCTGGGGAGCACGCACTCAGTCAGAATATTGTATTCCTGCTGAGCAGATGTCGTACTCGTTTGTTATTATGCCGTCATCATCAACTACCGATTTGATTAAAGAGGGGCAGCAAATAGTGAAGTGATAATCAAAAAATGTATTTATGCGTAAGATATTAATGTTGATTTCTGTTGTTATCTGGGTTGCCTGTGGTAGCCCCGGTAATGACATTAAAGAAAATCAGAATAGAAACCCAATATTGGCCAACCTGCTTGATATTAAATATACTCCGGATAGGGCATTGCCCGAGTCTGACAGATATTATACCGGGTTTGGCGACCATGGTTCGTGGTTTGGATATTTCCTGCCTGACAATAGTGAGCATTGGGGCGGATTTACCGGACCTTGGATAATTGCCGGTGAGTATCAGGTTAATTTAGCTAGCACGTTGTCACAGATTGAGGTGCAGAGACTTATAGATGATCAATGGATAGTTCAGCAATTTACATCTGCCGAAGAGATGTCGTACTATCCGGGTGTTTTAGCGCAAAAGATAGAGGGAGAGGGGTTTAGTCTTGATATTTCATTGCAATTTGCTGATTCTCATACTGCACTTGCCAAGTATTCCTTAATTAATAAAGGTGGTAAAAATGAGTATAGAGTGAGTTGGCATGGCGATTTGCTTCCTTATAAAGATGATTTAACACCATTGGTTACAAATGATGGTTTTGAGATTCGTTTTAAAGGAGTTCAGGAGAAATGGAGCTATATGTCAAACCCAGATATGTGCTTTAAAGTAACCTATGGAGAGCCTGTAGATATTATTGTAGATGGAAATTCTATAACTGCAGATTCGCAAAGTTATTTCACCCTCTCTGATGGTGAAAGTGTCGATTTTTATGTTGCGTCCGGTTTAACATTTAGTGCAACAGAATATTCCGAATCTTTAACTGCCCATAAGCGGTTAATTTCTGCTTTTGATGATGTAGAGAAGTCAAATTCAGCTCGTTGGAAGGCTATCTTGGATAAGGTGACTGAGCGGATTGGCGATGAGGTGAGCTATTATCAAACTGCTGTTAAGGCGTTGTTGACTTTAAATGTTAACCGGCGTAACCCCGAGGGGATGTTGCTTACTGAGGGTGTTGTGCCCAGCACTTTTAATAAGTGGTTTAATGGTGTTTGGGCGTGGGATAGCTGGAAGCAGTCTGCAGGCTTGGCTCCTTATATGCCCGAAGTTGCTAAAAATGGTGTTCGTGCTATGTTTGATTATCAGATAAAGCCCAATCATCCTATCCGTCCTCAAGATGCTGGAATGATAATTGATTGCGTATTTTACTATAATGAAGAGCAGGGGAGTGGTAATTGGAATGAGCGAAACTCTAAGCCTGCCTTGGCATCGTGGAGTGTATGGACGATTTATGAGGAGACCGGAGATAAGGATTTTATTGCTGAAATGTATCCGAAACTGAAGGATTATCATCAATGGTGGTATCGAAATCGCGATCATGACAAGAATGGTGTATGTGAGTATGGAGCAACTGTTCATCCTCTTAATGTGGTATCAAAAACTACGGATGGTAAGGTGCGTGATGGGCGGATAGCAGCGGCAGCATGGGAGAGTGGAGGTGATAATTATATTCGCTTTGACGCTGATTGGGGTATAGAGGTGCTCGACAATTATGAAGGCAACACTTTGTTGGGATACTCTTTAAGCCAAGAATCTGTTGATTTGAATACATTCCTTTGTAATGAAAAGCAGTTGTTGGCAAAGATGGCCGGTGTGCTAGGCCTTGAAGATGAGAGAAGTAGGTATGATGGTGAGGCTCAGTGGCTTGCTGGCTTTATCCGTGAAAACATGTATGATGCTGAAACAGGCTTCTTCTATGATATAGATTTAAAAACCAAGAAGATTCTCTCCAGTAGAGGACAAGGGCCCGAGGGATGGTATCCTCTTTGGGCAGGAATAGCGTCAAAGGAGCAGGCTGCCCGAGTGCGTGAGGTGATTATTGATCCTGCCAGGTTTAATACGTTTGTGCCATTTCCTACAGCATCTTATGCTAATGCGCGGTTTAACCCAACCGGTTATTGGAGAGGTCCTGTGTGGCTCAGTCCTGTATGGTTTGGTGTGGATGGATTGAATAATTACGGCTTTACAGATGATGTAAAAAGCCAGATAGAGAAGTTTTTGAATAATGCAGAAGGTGTGATGACACCCGGAATGCCTATACGCGAGAACTATAACCCATTGACCGGTGAAGGATTAAAAGCTATTAACTTTAGTTGGTCGTCGGCTCATATATTGATGATGCTTGAACTACTTAATAGTATTGAAAAGTAGAGCTAATGGCAATGTATTATGGTGATACCGGTATTGGTTTGTTTGGTGGCTCTGCCGCCAAACAAACCAATACCCAAGATTTTATGTGCGGCAATCATCTGAAACGAAGATAGATATCTCCTAATAACCATACAGGCATCTTGGGTGGGTACCAGAAAACTTAAACATGATGTGTTGAAGAATGTTCAATTAAAATCACTATATTTACTTTAAATAGTAGTAATTCATATTGATTGAACAGTTTTTATGCTTGAGTGGAATCAGATATTGGCGCGGCTGCTTCTTGCAGCTTTGTTTGGGGCTCTTATTGGGCTTGAGCGCGAGAGGAAAGAGTGGGCGGCAGGCCTTCGCACCCACATGATGGTGTGTGTGGGATCGTGTCTTATTATGCTTGTGTCGGCTTATGGGTTTGCTGATGTGCTTGGAACCGAGCATGTTGGGTTGGATCCATCCAGGGTTGCAGCACAAGTTGTTAGTGGTATCGGTTTTATAGGTGCCGGCACAATCATGTTCCTTAAGCAGGGTACTATTCGTGGGCTTACTACAGCAGCAGGACTGTGGACTGTGGCTGCCATAGGGCTTGCAGCTGGTGGTGGGCTCTATTTTGCGGCCAGCATCACCACAATAATTGCACTTATAATCTTGTGGGGTATTCAGCCCTTCGAGCGTCGATTTAACCGTAAATACCATCAGCGTTCGCTACGTATAGTAGCCGATATGCACTATGGTAATTCCGAATTGCTTAATAAAATCATCAATAGCAATGATATAAAAATCCACTCCTTCACACTCGATAGGGTAGATGATGATTTTGTGCTTCAATTACGATTCGATAATTCTATATCAACAAACTCCAATGTGTTGATGGAGATGAT
>CAZWOA010000027.1:0-36161 GCA_964635545.1 uncultured Marinilabiliaceae bacterium | reverse complement strand
CAATAAACTAAAGTGATTACATCACAAGTTTATATCCTTTTCCGTGTACGTTAATTATCTCAACCGCAGGCTCATCTTTCAAGTGCTTACGCAGTTTGGTAATATATACGTCCATGCTTCGCGCATTGAAGTAGTTATCGTCAACCCATATGGTTTTAAGCGCAAAGTTACGCTCCAGTACCTTATTTGCATTGGTACAAAGCAGTTTCAGAAGTTCCGACTCTTTAGTGGTAAGTTTAATAACATCCTCACCATCAATAAGCTGTTGTTTCTGAGTGTCGAATTTATAACGACCCAGCATATACACATCCTGTGTGATAGCGCCACCCTTGGTACGACGAAGAATTGCCTCTATCCTGAATAGTAGCTCTTCCATACTGAAAGGCTTGGTTAAATAGTCGTCACCGCCCGATTTAAAGCCCTGGAAGATATCATCTTTCATCGACTTAGCGGTTAGAAATACGATGGGTACTTCGCTATTCACCATACGAATCTCTTTGGCAAGTGTAAAACCATCTTTTTTAGGCATCATAACGTCAAAAATACAGATGTCGTATTTCTTATTCATGAATGCGTTATAACCTTCCTCACCGTTGGGCATAAGGTCAGTCTCATAGCCTTTCACTTCAAGATATTCGCGCAAAAGCATGCCGAGGTTCTCATCATCCTCACATAATAGAATTTTATGCTCTTTTTCCATTCTTAATACTTTTTAGCGGTAAAAATATATCAAATTTTGTTCCTACATTTAATTCACTCTCAATAGTTATCTGACCACCATGGTCTTCAACAATTTTTTTAACATATGCAAGCCCCAATCCAAAGCCTTTAACATCGTGCACATTACCTGTCGATACCCTATAGAATTTCTCAAACACGCGGTTAAGATTCTCTTTTGATATCCCTAGCCCATTATCTTTAACAGATATTATTATGCCATTGTTCTTATTCCAGGTCTTAACATACAAAATTGGTGCTCCCCTCCGGTATTTAACTGCATTATCGAGCAGGTTGAAAATAACATTCGTAAAGTGCACCTCGTCCACCCAAGCCAGGCTATTCTTGGCCTCCAGCCTATCGTTAATACTCCCTTTGGAGTTCTCAACTTTTAGTCGGAAATTATTTACAACAGAGGTTACAAGGTCATTTATATCCAACTCCTTCAGTTTCAGACCCGCTTTACCCTTTTCAAAGATAGCCATTTGCAGGATTTTTTCAACCTGATAGCTCAATCTTTTACTCTCATCCTGAATAACTCCCGATATATGTTGCAATGTTTTGGGAGATACGCTCATCGAAACATCTTTCAGCATCTGCGAAGCCAAAGAAATGGTGCTGATGGGCGTTTTAAATTCATGGGTCATATTATTTATAAAATCGTTCTTAATTGTATCCGAACGGCGTTGACGCACGATTATCACAATGGTAAATATAGATGAAAATATCATTATCAACGTAAATATTACCGTTGGGATGATAAGGCTCATCGATTCGGCAAAATAGCTTGGCTGCTTCGGAAAATATACATTCAGGTAGTTAGCCTTGGCATGCACATCATTGGGAAACAGACGCTTACTATAGATATCCGACTTCTCCTCGGGCTTATATCCGGGGGTGTTAAACACGTTGTGTCCTTGTGAGTTAACTATCGAAAACTCATATGGAAGCACAATTCCTCTCTCATCAAAATATTGAAACAGCGAGCCGTCAAGCCTCCTGTGGTCCACCCGTTGCTCTATGGGCATATCCTCAAATATGGTTTTAAGCAGCGTCTGGTTCTTGTCGGCAATCCTCGATCTCAACTCATTCTGAATGGCTATCATAGCACCCGTAAGCGGGTCGATGCGCCCGATAGGACCAATGGAGGTATAACCTTTAAAGGCCGATACAAGCGAGTCCTGTTTATAGGTATTCAGGCTAAAATGACCACTCATATCCACATCCAAAGATATGTTATAGTCTTGATAATTCATCGTTTCACCATCACCCAAATTTCTAAAATATTTCATTTTACGTTTAAAATGTGCGGGCAACAGCGGGTCTAGTCCTTCGTCACTAGCTTTTATCATCGATAGTTCATCGGTCTCGAGCCTGGAAATTACATCATCAAGACTTTGATGCACAAGTTGGTTGAAATGTTCTGCCTTAAGCTTAGTAGCCTCCACAACCCACATTCCTTGTATATAGATTAGTCCTAGCAGTGCAACTGCCATTATAATCGTGAGTCCCAGAATAATTTTTTTACTCATAAAGCAAACTTAATAGTACTTAGCTTAAAGTTCTATCTCCTTTAATATTTCATTTTCGGCGTGTATATCGCAACAAGAGCAAAAGAACGAAGGATTATTATCTACATAGTCGAGTGCATTTAGAGCCGCCATCTGCTGTGCTTCCTTCTTTGTAAGCCCTTCTCCCACACCTATCGCTATACTCTCTACAATTGCTTTTGCTACAAATATAACTGATTGTTCGTCATTATCACCCTTAATATCAGTTACAAAATCGACCGGATGGTGATTTTTATGTCCCCATTCGATTAATCTTGACTTATAATTACTGTCCATTCTTGATATATGACGTAAATCTATAAACATCCCAATTATCACTTTTGTTACAAAGAGTCGGCAATAGTTGTATCCTCTATCAAGATATACTGCACCTATAAGTGCCTCGAGAGAGTCGCCGGGGATGTGTGTATCGGCAAGGTCTTTATGTGTACGAGCCATTATATGGTCGTGAAGTCCAAGTTTAAGAGCCACGTCATTCAAGCTGCTACGGCTCACCATTCTTGATCTCATCTGAGTAAGGTCTCCCTCGTTGCTGTTGGGGAATTTCTTAAAAAGAACATCCGCCACAATTGCGCTCAAAAGAGCATCGCCCAAGAACTCAAGCCGCTCGTTATAATCAGAATTATTACGATTACTGCTTTTAGCAGCCGATTTATGTGTAAGAGCCTGATAATACAGTGATAAATCACGAGGCCTAACACCAGTCTTGCTGTAAATAAATGAGTAAAACTTTTTTCTCCTTGGAGAAAAAAGTTTTACTATGTGAAAAACAAGATTTATCACAACTTAATCCAATGCTTTAAAAATAATGGAAGCATTATGTCCACCAAATCCAAATGTATTAGATAAGGTCACTTTCACTTTACGCTTTTGGGCTTTGTTGAAAGTGAGATTCAGCTTGTTATCAATCTCCGGATCATCTGTAAAATGATTAATCGTAGGAGGAACAATCTGATTTTCAATAGCTTTAATACATGCAATAGCTTCAACGGCACCAGCGGCACCAAGTAGGTGACCGGTCATTGATTTGGTAGAGCTTATATTAAGTTTATAGGCATGTTCACCAAATACATTGACGATTGCCTTGGTTTCGGCAATATCTCCCAGTGGGGTTGAAGTACCGTGAACGTTGATATAATCAACATCTTCCGGCTTTAGACCAGCTTCTTTCAGAGCTTTTTCCATCACTCTAATTGCACCGTGTCCTTCCGGGTGAGGTGCTGTAAGGTGGTGAGCATCGGCTGATAAGCCACTTCCCACAACCTCGCAATAGATGCGTGCGCCGCGTTTCACTGCGTGCTCATACTCTTCAAGAATAAGCGCTCCGCCGCCTTCACCCATCACAAATCCGTCACGATCCTTATCAAAAGGACGTGAACCTGTAGCAGGATCGTCATTGCGTGTAGAGATGGCTTGCATAGAGCTAAAACCGCCTAAGCCGGCTTCATTAATAGCTGCCTCGGAGCCACCAGTAACAATAACGCTTGCCTTACCCAAACGAATAAGGTCGAAGGAATCTGCGATAGCATTTGTTGAAGAAGCACAAGCAGAGACAGTACCATAGTTGGGACCGCCAAAGCCATACTTAATAGAGATGAGCCCCGGTGCAATATCGGCGATCATCTTTGGAATAAAAAATGGATTGAAGCGAGGGGTGCCGTCACCCTTCGCAAAACTTGATACCTCTTCAAGGAAGGTAAAAAGACCACCAATACCGGCGCCCCATACCACGCCAACCTCATCTTTGTCGATAGACTCAAGATCGAGTTTGGCGTCGGTGATGGCTTCTCCGGCCGCAATCATGGCAAATTGAGCAAATGGATCAATTTTGCGCACTTCTTTACGGTCAAAGTAATCCGCAGGATTATAATCTTTTACCTCGCAGGCGAACGTTGTCTTGAATTTGCTGGCGTCAAAACGAGTGATGGGGGCAGCGCCACTAACTCCGTTCACCAGGTTTGTCCAGCTCTCTTCAACTGTTTTGCCCAGGGGAGTAATGGCTCCCAATCCAGTAACTACAACTCTTTTTAACTCCATAAACTACTTCTAACGTTTCCTTTTACTTACTTAGCGTTTGCTGTAATGTATGAAACAGCATCGCCTACAGTGCCAATGTTTTCAGCTTGATCATCGGGAATTGCAATATTAAATTCTTTTTCGAATTCCATAATCAATTCTACAGTGTCAAGAGAGTCGGCTCCTAGATCGTTAGTGAAGCTTGCTTCGTTAGTAACTTCGTTTTCGTCAACTCCTAGTTTGTCTACGATAATTGCCTTTACTCTTGATGCAACGTCTGACATAGCGTTTAATTTTAAGTTAATACTATAAATGTTTAAAACAACTGTGCAAAGAAATGAATTTAGAGATAATTATTCAAATATTAATCCAAATATTTATCTCCAACACACTTTATTTGCTTAATTTTGTATCCTATTCTTATTTAATTCACACCAGTAAAAATACTGATAATGACAAAGTTAGCCGTTTTTGCATCAGGCTCGGGAACGAATGCCGAAAATATCATTACTTTTTTCAGAAATAGTAAAAATATTACAATTTCATCCGTTTTTTGCAATAATCCTGATGCTTATGTAATCCAACGATGTAAAAAACTGCAAGTACCGTGCCATGTTTTCAACAGAGATGATTTATATCATAATAATAAAGTTGTCAATATTTTGAAAACTGAAAGTATAGATTGGATCATTCTTGCCGGTTTTCTCTGGAAAATACCGCAGAAACTTACCGATATGTTTCCGTCGAAAATAATAAATATACACCCTGCACTTTTACCCAATTATGGCGGCAAAGGGATGTATGGCCACCATGTGCATAAGGCTGTGATTGAGGCTGAAGAGCAAGAATCGGGTATCACGATCCATTACGTAAATGAAAATTACGATGAAGGTGATATCATTTTTCAAGCTAAATGTGATATTCTTTCTGATGACACACCCGACACATTAGCCAAAAAAATTCATGCCCTCGAGCAGACTCATTTTCCCATAGTAATTCAACAGATAGTAGAGCCATAAATATAAAACTGCCATTAAGTCATCCCTAATGGCAGTATATTTTTTATCTACTGATGCTAAACCGCTTGTACCGAAACTATCTCGGGCACTGCATTCTTCACCACCGACTCCACTCCGCCATGGAGTGTCTGTGTTTTACAGTCGCATGAGGAGCAAGCTCCCAATAAACGCACCATAACTTTATAATCGTCGGTAACCTCCACCAGTTCTATATCACCACCATCGGCCACCAAATATGGTCTGATGGTCTCTAGTGCCTTAAGCACCCTATCGGTCAACTCGTTCATATCACTTAATTTTAATTTCTACTACCTTCGTGGCATCCAGGGTAGCGTTACGATGTTCTACCGACGCCACTACACGCTCGGCAAGCTGCCCAAAAGCCAATCCCATCATAGAGTCGGTTTTCAGCGCAACAGGCTTACCGCAGTCACCACCTTCACGTATTCCCTGCACGATAGGAATCTGCCCAAGCAATGGAATAGATAACTTCTCGGCAAGGTCCTTACCACCATCACGCCCAAAGATATAGTATTTATTATCAGGCAGTTCCTCTGGAGTAAACCAGGCCATATTCTCAACCAATCCAAGGATTGGTACATTAATATTCTCACCGGTGAACATGCTTACACCTTTAATAACATCTGCAAGAGCTATAGGTTGAGGCGTGGTTACTATCACAGCACCCGTTACCGATACTGTTTGCACCAATGTAAGATGGATATCGCTGGTTCCGGGAGGAAGGTCGATAAGCAGGTAATCAAGTTCTCCCCAGTTACCGTCATTAATAAGCTGTTTTAGAGCATTAGTTGCCATTGCACCGCGCCACACAAGTGCATCATCAGGATTAACAAAGTAACCGATACTCAACATCTTAATGCCATATTTCTCCACGGGTACTATACGGTCGCGGCCATCGATTTTCTCGATAACGGGGCGGGCCTCAAGGGTATCAAACATCAATGGAACTGAAGGACCAAAGATATCAGCATCGAGTAACCCCACCGAGTAGCCTGCCTGGGCCAAGGCAACTGCCAAGTTGGAGGTAACAGTAGATTTTCCAACGCCACCTTTTCCCGATGCTACAGCAATAATGTTACGAACCTGACTTAGCGGAGTAGCTACCTCAGGCTTTTCGCGCTGCTTAACCTTTACATATATATTGCCTTCAATATCGGCCTCTTCGCCCACATATGTTTTTATAGCCTGTACACAAGCCTTCTTAAGTGGCCCAATCATTGGGTCGTTAGCTCTATCGAAAAGCAAGCTAAAACTGATACGGTTACCGCTGATGCGGATATCATCCTCCACCATACCTAGCTCTACAATATCTTTCCCTTTGGCGGGATGAACTACATGCTTTAGAGCGTCAATTACCAAGTTTGGATAATAATGCATAATATTATAGTTGTATTTTGATTTAACTTCTTAAAAAACAATGCCTCCTACATCATTTGATGCACCACTGTGCATGTCGGTATCCTTACCTTAAACAACCATTAACCATTTTTGTTTGTTCGAGTTTTCACTCCTCTTCCGGCACTATGGTAGTCATCAAACTCTATCTCTACATCCGGCTCTACTAACGCATCGGCATTGGCAAGTAAAAAACTAACATATTTTATAGGCAACCCATAGGAGAGCCACTTTGCTTCGTAATAGGTTTTAATCGACAATATTTCATTGTCGTAGTTAGAGTTATAGAGATCGCTAAAATTAACCTTAGCTTCAATGTTATTAACTTTCATCAACTCATTAATATAGGTATATAGAAAGTTGCTGTCGGTTTTAAGATGAACGATGCCATTTTGCTTCAAAAAAACGCTGTATCGCTTAAGCATAGTGGTGCCCACCAACCTTTTGCGTGCTTTTTTCATCTGCGGATCGGGAAACGTAACCCATATCTCATCAATTTCGCCAGGTGCAAAAAATGAGGTGATAAACTCAATGCGTGTTCTAACAAACGCCACATTTTTAAGCCCCAGCTCCTTGGCTTCACTGGCTCCACTATGCATACGGGCACCTTTTATATCTACACCAATAAAATTTCTATCAGGATAGAGTTTGGCAAGGCCTACAGTATATTCACCCTTCCCGCATCCCAACTCAAGTACTGTCGGGTTATCATTTTTGAAGAATTTGCTATTCCACTTTCCACACATCTCAAATTTTGCTGTTTTTAAATCTTCAAAATCAGCTTGAAACACATGGTCGAAACCGGCCATCTCCTCAAATTTCTTTAACTTGTTTTTCGCCACTACTATAAAAAATTATTCGCTTTTATCAACTACAAGTCCTATGTTTTGAATTCCCGCAATATCTTCTTGCCGCATTCCGTGCATAACCCTAAAGGTGTAAGTGCCTGATGCACCAAACTTTGCACCAAGGCGGTAAGGATGCTTCATAGAATACAAACTACCCCAACCGCTCCCCAGCCACCGGCCATTAATATCGGTAAGCATGCACTCAAGCGTATCGCGCTGCAAATTGCCATCGGGCGACACAACATCTATAAAGAGCCACAGGTTGCTATTGGGATACATATTATCGTTACGTATCTGCACAAAAAGATTATACGGCATGCTAACATCCTCAATATCAACCCTGAACACAACAAGAGAATCCTGATTCCAACCACTGGCAGGCATGGTAACGAAGGAGTTATACACCTCTCGTTTACCACAACTATAGAGTACAACTGCCAATAGTGCTATAATAAAAAGTTTACTGCTCTTCATTTTTATTGCGATTATTGTTTCTATTGGGCTTGAAGCGTTGCTTATGGTTACTGTGCTTGTTGCGCTGTTCACCTCTATTCTCTTGCTCGCCACCACCTTCAACTTTGTCCACAGGCTTGGGTGCATCATGCTGTAGAATAGGCTTTTCACGCACCCCTTCTTTATTCTGCACATCACGATTTTCTCTATTATCCCTATTATCGCGACCTCCACCCTTACGACGGTTTCTGTTTTTATTCGGCTTATTCTTATCGTCAAAACGAGTAAGATCATCCTCCTCAATCACATTTCCATAGCCAATCTCTTTAACCGGAGCCGGCTTAGAATCGTCATTAAGTTTTATAGGCCTTTGCCCTTTACGGTTCATCCTGATTACCTCTTTCACCCTATCCACATCTACCTCTGTCATGTTGGCAGGTATATCTTTTTGGGTTGTAAAGAACATCACCCTCTTAAATATATCGGTTTTGAAGTGGTAATAGTTACCATCCTGCACCTCAAGCACCACATTGGTATCGGGGAAATCCTGCTGGGCATCAATGTAGGCATCAAGTTCGTAGTTGAGGCAACATTTAAGTTTACCACACTGGCCTGCAAGCTTTTGCGGATTAAGCGATATCTCCTGGTAACGGGCAGCATTTGTTGTTACCGACACAAAATTGGTCATCCAGGTAGAGCAACACAGCTCTCGGCCACATGGGCCAATACCACCTATACGTCCGGCTTCCTGCCGGGCACCAATCTGGCGCATCTCAATACGCACCTTAAACCTGTCGGCAAGAACTTTAATCAGCTCACGGAAGTCAACACGCTCATCTGCAATATAATAGAATATCGCCTTAGTGCGGTCGCCCTGATACTCAACATCACCAATCTTCATGTTAAGGTTCAGCTTAACGGCAATGCGACGCGACTCAAGCATCGTTTCATGCTCAAGAGCTTTAGCTTCCTCCCATTTCTCGATATCGGCAGGCTTCGCAATACGGTAAACCCTCTTAAATTCAAAGGTTTTGGGGTTGAGATTATTTTTCTTCATCTGCAGGCTCACAAGCTCTCCCATAAGGGTTACCTCGCCTATATCGTGTCCCGGCGATGACTCCACTGCCACTATATCGCCCTTTTGAAGACGCACGCCGTTGCTATTACGGTAATACCCTTTGCGGGTATTTTTAAACTGAATCTCAACAAGGTCGCTGGGGTTGCCGGTTTGAGGCAGATCAGCCATCCAGTCGAACACATCAAGCTTGCCGCATCTACTGGAGCATGTACTGCATTTACTATGTAATTTATCTGCTATATCTTCCATAAAGTATCAATCGGTATTAAATGGCATAAGCCATGAATTTATATATGTTGTGGTTTAGGCCTCAATATAAGCATGGTAAGCTTAAGCATCAAGTCCATTATTATTATTCTGATATTTCCGTTACGGGTAACATGCTGAATTGCCAGTTCCAGCTCATTATTTATTTCAAACACGTTATTTTCGTGAATAAAAGGCGCAAACCTCACAGCAAACTCCTCTTCACCGGGCATCATATAGTTTAATGACTGGTCCTTCTGGTTATGAATAAAGTTTTCGCGAACCATATCAATGGAATATACCAGCATATTTTTTAGAGAGTCGCGCCCCATGACGGCTGCTTTATCAACAAAGGCAAGAATATCAGGCATTTTACGCGAATAGCATATCCGCATCATCGATTTAAACATTTCGAGATTTTCCTGATTATTGGCATCTTGCTCAATACCATTTCGTGCTTTTATATAGCTGCCGTTAGCAAAATGCGCCACTTTTTGTGCCAGCGTGCTATCCACTCCAAATTCTGATTGCAAACGGTTTGCCAGAGTATTTTTATCGATAGCAGGCATTTTTATGGTCTGCACACGGCTCAATATGGTAGGTAGAAGTTCGGCAGGCTTCTCGCTCACCAGCATAAACACAGTAGATGCAGGTGGCTCTTCAAGTATTTTAAGTATTTTATTGGCTCCCTCTTGGTTCATCTTCTCGGGTAGCCATATCAGCATGATTTTATACTTGCCTTCGTAAGTTTTAAGACTCAGCTTACGGTAAATTTCCTGAGTTTCGGCCGAATATATTATCCCCTGCTTTTCACTATCAAACACATTAAACCACTCATTCATAGTGAAATATGGCGACTCGAGCACAAAATCTCGCCACTTATTGATAACATCGTCGCACACCATTTTAGAATTGCTATCCTTTTTCACTATTGGATAAACAAAATGCTGATCGGGATGCACCAGTTTATTATATTTTACGCACGAGGGGCACACACCGCAGGCATCATCAGCCCCACGGTTAGTACAATTAAGGAAACGCGCAAAAGCATAAGCCATTGGGAAGCCACCAAAACCAGGGTCACCGGCAAACATGATGGCATGAGCCACCCTCTCTTCGGCAACCATTCGCAACAACTGATTTTTAATGCCCTCTTGGCCAATTATATCGTGAAATAGCATGATAAACAATTCAATTGTGTAAAGATAATAATTTATAAAAACAATTTTATATATTGTGCACTTAAACCACAGCATTGTGCAGTTATAATTATAGAGGAAACTCTGCTGCTAACATGCTGCCACTCACAACTTTATTTTTTACTGCCCAACTATATGGCTACATTTTTATTTGATCAGATAGTTTTTGGCCCCGTAAAAAGTCGCCGTTTAGGGGTCTCACTAGGTATTAATCTTCTACCCATCGGAAGAAAACTATGCTCATTCGACTGTATTTATTGCGAATGTGGATTCAATCCGGGTGCCAATGCCCCCAAAGAGTCGTTGCCCACACGTACCGAGGTGGCCAATGCTCTTCAGGCACGCCTCATATCTATGCAACGCAATGGCGAAAAACCTGATGTTATAACATTTGCCGGCAATGGAGAACCAACGTTACATCCCGAATTTGCCGAAATAATAGACGACACCATTAGCCTGCGCAATAAATATTGTGCCAATGCCAGGATTGCAGTCCTGTCGAATGCATCGCGGCTGAAGAACAGCAAAGTATTTGAAGCATTGCTTAAGGTTGATGATAATATTCAGAAGCTGGACTCGGGAAGGCAATCAACCATAGAACTTATAGACAAACCCAACTATCACTACTCGATAGATGAAGTGGTAGAGCAACTTACTCATTTTAATGGCAAAGTAACGGTACAAACCATGTTTATAAAGGGAGAGGTTGATGGTGTAAAATTCGACAACACCTCTGAGCTTGATATATCGCCGTGGCTGTCGTATCTTGAGAAAATAAAACCTGACCAAGTGATGATTTACACAATTGAGCGAGATACTCCACTCGACACAATTAAAAAAGTAACTTTAGATGAGTTGAATAATATAGCCGACAGGGTGCGTAGGGTTGTTGATAATGTGGTTGTTTCGGGCTAAATAATGTTTTTGAAATGACGAAGAAATTAAAGATACTGGTTACCCCACTTGACTGGGGCTTGGGTCATGCCACAAGGCTGGTGCCCATCATACGCCATTACCGCAAAAAAGGGCATGAGATACTACTTGGTGGTGAAGGACAATCATTAGCATTTCTGCGTGAGGAGTTTCCCGGCTTGCAATGGGTAAGCCTTCCAAGTTTCTCTCCACATTTTTCTAGTAAGTCGAGCCAGCTGTTCACTCTGGCAAGGCAGTTGCCCAACTTTTTCTATATGATTTGGAATGAGCATAGAGCCACAGCCGAAATTGTGAAAAAATACGACATCGATATAATCATATCCGACAACCGTTATGGAGTGCACAACCGGAAATGTAAAACAGTAATTATTACCCATCAGTTATCACCATTCGTAAGTGCCAAGACCAAAGATTTTCGCCGCCGCATAGTTTCATTTTTTCTATGCCTGATGGTAAAGCAATTCGACAAATGCTGGATACCCGACACCACAATAGGCAATTCGCTGGCCGGCGAACTAACAAAACCGGCACTGAAACTTAACAACATTAAGCGCGTTGGGCTATTAAGTCGATTTGTGCATGATAAAGAGCAATCTTTTCCGGGAGGTCCACCATTGGCAGTGGTGTCGGGGCCGGAGCCACAACGCACCATATTCGAAGAGAGAGTGATACGTTTTTTTGAGCAACGCAACGAAGAGGCGACCATAATAAGGGGATTACCATTGCATCCACATAAAATAGAGAGAAGAGGAAAAATTATACTACTATCACACTGTGGCACACAGGAGTTTGAACTGCTTGTGAGATCGGCAAAATATATAATATGCCGCTCGGGCTATACCACCATTATGGATCTTATGATATTGGGCAGGAGAGCACTTCTTATACCCACACCGGGGCAAACAGAGCAGGAGTATCTGGCACTGAGAATGCAGTTGTTTGATTTTGAAACAATATCGCAAGACAGGATGCTGTTCCTCGATACAGAGACAGAATTTACACGATTAAAAAAAGTGTATGAGCCGCACAAAGAGTTTGCTGGAGCTAGCTTACTCGAAGATTAAACGAGGTAAAATTCAAATACTCAACAAGAAATAAACCAAAAACATGTAACTTAATAAACTCATTTACGTAAGATGTGTAGATTGTTTAACACATTACAATGATTAAATGAGTGCAACATTAATTTTGGCCGTCACCTGTTTCGGTGCATTTATATTTTTCATGATAAAAACATTGGGACTTGTCTTAAATGAGAAAGCCAGTAACTACCTTATGGATTGCTTGTTTCCCCACGGCAAATCTCAAATGGAGGATACTCTGCAAGCATTTAATAAACTAACCAATGAGCGGTTTACCAATGCAGAACTACTAGATTATTTTCTGAAAATTAAGGGTTTACAAACACTAAACCTTAACGACCCCATTAACTTTTATACACGTAGATACCTTTTACAACCCACACGCATAAGACTTAACTATTTTGAACAGGTTAAGTTCTATGAGTCATTTCTCAACTACCCCGAAATACAGGGAATCCAAGAGTCGGGTGGTTATACTGCAAAACCCGGACATAGTCGTCGCGGAGTTGTAAATATGGCTTAATTATTAATTTAGAAGTTTTCTTATTTTAGACAGCAACTCTTCGGGCTGGAATGGTTTACTTATATAATCGTCCATTCCTGCTTGAAGGCATCGCTCCCTATCCTCGGGGAAAGCATTGGCAGTAACTGCTATGATAGGAGTTCTGGAGTTATAACCCTGCTCAATATCTCTTATTTTCTGAGTTGCTTTAAATCCATCCATAACTGGCATCTGCACATCCATCAAAATAAGGTCATACTTATTGGTGCCAAACTTATCCAGAGCCTCTTTACCGTTGAATGCAACATCAATTTTATTAACCTCATTCTTTATATATAAAGTTATAATCTGCTGGTTACTAAAGTTATCCTCAACAATCAAGATGCTTGCATCCTTCATCTCAACTTTATTGTTGCGTCGCAAATTACCAACTTGATAATCTTTTTCCTGAATATTATTAACACTCCTACTCTGCAGATTCTCCTTAAACTGAAGTGCGAAATCCACTGTAAGCCCATCATCATTGGTATTTAGAATCATCTCTTTCCCCTCGGCTTCTATTAGCTTTTGGGTTATACCTAGGTCGAGATTCTGCACAAGACGTGCCATGCTGACCTTCATCATTTCACTTCCGGAACCGACCGCCGACACACCTTTAATCTGAGTATTTGTAGTAATCTTAAACTTAAGGTTGAACTTGCCATGCATCACAGTGTCGCTATGCACTTGAATGCCAATCTCCTTAAAGTCGCCCTGGCTATTCTTAATTATACTATTTATAATATTAAGAAAAACTTGCTTAACAAGTATGCTATTGCCTATTAATGATGATGGAATATCGGGAGATAGGGTCACTGCAAATTTCTTAGGATTATTCTTATCTTGAAATAGTCCTAATACGTTATTTATAGTTGCATAAATATTAAATGATATCTCTTCGGATGGCAAAATTCTAATACCTTGCTTGTTGTTGGATACCATATCATTTACCACATTTACCATGTTATTGGCCGATGCGTGTATGGTGTTCACATAGTCGTACTGACTATCGGTGAGTTTTGTCTTTCCAAGCAAATCGATAACACCAATAATATTACTTAGCGGGGTTCTAATTTTATGCGACAATTGATTTATTACCTCCTCTTTATGTGCTATGCTATTTTGTGCTTCTATTAACTGATGCTCCTCTCTGCTGGCTGCCTCTTCCCAAATATGACGTATGCCATAGGCCACAAAAGATGCAGCTAACCCAATAAAAACATGAAAAAACACTACTATCATTGGTAAAGAAACAGCCGGCTTGAAAAACGAAAAAACTGATAACATCAACAATAAAACAGCACCAAGAAAACCGAATGAAAAATACAGCCCTCTCTTTTTACCATTAAACATTACAGCTAAAAACGGGAACACAATAACACTAAAAGAGCTGGCACCCGCAACAATATCGCTCAAATACACCAATGAGAGATAGGCCATTATTACTGCCGTATTAAATGTAATCCAAAATTTTGAGCCTGCTTTATTAAACGAAAACATCAAGCTAAACAGAAATACACAACAAAATGTGAGCAACACAATGGAGTAAGTTGCATTCTCTATTGCCAATGAGTAGATACCCTTAACCAATGTTGTTAAAAAGAATAAAATCAATATAAGACTTAATGTTCTACCTCTCCATCTTTCAGCATCATCATTATCTCCCTCTAATCCCAAAGAGAATAACTCGAAAAACTTATTAATTAAACGCATAGCTCTATTGTGTAAATGTGAAAAATACGTTAAAAATACAAAGATAAAATATCACAGCGAATATACAATTTAACTTTACGCCACTCATAAAAGAAAATGATTCATTAGTCATATAATTACATGCCAAATGGTTGCCGATATTCTATATCGCTTTATCTCTTTTTTTAATAACTTTGTACCCATGTTTTACGTATCAGCATTAATTGAAATATTAAAAACAACTTATCATGAAGACTATTTTTTCTTTTCTAATGCTTTTGTCGGTTAGCTTCACAGCGTTAACCGCGCAGGATCATCTACCATCAGCTGACGACTACAAGGCATTTCTCAACACACGCACCCTTGTGGTGATGGACCCTAACCCGCTAAGTGATTTCAACTTTAAAATAAAAGAGGTGATGAAGCTTCATTGGGATGTAACCCCCTATGATTTTATTACCGAAGAGGACTTTGAGAAGAAGAAAGATGACCCTTCGTACTCATTTCTGCTTACCACAACCGTAACTTTTGATATTGATAAAACAAAAGCCCGCTACACTTTTCTTAGCCTGCTGCTGGGTGAGAGTGGTGCAAAAGTGCGCAGCATGCCCGATTTAATCTCAATTCCACTATCATACATGAGAGTTGAAGATACAAGCTACGCATATAAAATGGATGCTTTTGTGCGTTTTATTCAAGATCACGTTAAGCTGATGCTTAAAGACCCATCGCTCATCACCAAAAATCCGTTGAAATATTACAATAAAAATATTAAAAGCCTTAAAGGAAAAACTTTACTTCTTGCCAAACGAGATCTTCAAAACACCGTTGACACTGAGGCAAAAATTAAAAAAGTATATCCTTACAAGGTGCGAATAGTTGATGAAGACGAGATAATGGAAGCCATAGAGCGCAAAGACCCCGAAGTGGTATTCTTACACAAGGTAGGGCCCGAGGGCGCCAACTACAAGGCACGATGCTACAAAATTATTATCGGTGCCGATGATTCTCACTTCTACTATTTCGATTATCACACCATTAGCAGCTCATCGCCAGACAGGCTACTGCTGAAGGATTTGAAGAAAATGGGATCGTAACTAATTAACTAAACTCAAAGATAAAATGTCGGACGACAAAAAAATTATTTTTAGCATGGTGGGGGTATCAAAGGTTTACCCTCCCCAGAAAAAAGTACTAAGCAATATCTACCTTTCGTTCTTCTATGGTGCCAAAATAGGTATTATAGGTCTCAACGGATCGGGTAAATCAACACTGCTGAAAATTATAGCAGGTATAGAGACTAACTACCAGGGCAATGTGGTGTTCTCGCCCGGTTATTCGGTAGGATATCTTGAGCAGGAACCAAAACTTGACCCTGAAAAAACCGTGCGCCAGATAGTGGAAGAGGGTGTGCAGGAAGTTGTTGACGTGCTTAAGGAGTATGAAGAGGTAAACCTAAAGTTTGGAGAACCCGAAATACTTGAAGATCCTGATAAGATGGAGGCACTCATGAACCGGCAGGCAGAGTTGCAAGAGAAAATAGACCAATTTGATGCCTGGAACCTCGACACAAAGCTTGAGCGTGCCATGGATGCGCTACGTTGCCCACCCGAAGAGCAGCTTGTAAAGCACCTGTCGGGAGGTGAGTTGCGCCGTGTGGCTCTTTGCCGACTTCTACTGCAAGAGCCTGACATCCTACTTCTTGATGAGCCCACCAACCACCTCGATGCTGAATCTATCGACTGGCTGGAGCAACACCTAAAACAGTACAAAGGAACCATTATCGCTATCACCCACGACCGCTATTTCCTTGATAATGTAGCCGGCTGGATTCTGGAACTCGACCGAGGGGAAGGTATTCCATGGCAAGGAAACTACAGCTCGTGGCTCGACCAAAAAACCAAGCGAATGGCTATGGAAGAGAAACAAGCCTCCAAGCGTCGCAAGACTCTTGAGCGCGAGCTTGAGTGGATTAACCTTGCTCCTAAAGCACGACAAGCCAAAGGTAAAGCTCGTCTTAACGCCTACGAGAGCCTTATGAAAGAGGATGTAAAGGAGAAAGAGGAAAAATTGGAGATATTTATCCCCAATGGTCCACGACTTGGAGAGAAAGTTATAGAGGCTCACGGGGTAAGTAAGGCGTATGGCGATAAATTGCTATTCGATAATCTTGATTTTGTACTGCCTCGAAACGGTATTGTAGGCGTTATTGGTCCCAACGGTGCCGGTAAAACCACTCTCTTTAAAATGATTATGGGTCTTGAGCACCCCGACAAAGGCACATTCAGCGTAGGTGAAACTGTAAAAGTGGCTTATGTAGATCAGTCGCACGCGGGTATCGACCCCAACAAATCGGTTTATGAGGTGGTGAGTGGTGGTACTGAAACCATCAGGCTGGGAGGTCGTGATATTAACTCGCGAGCATACCTAGGTAGATTTAACTTCTCGGGTGCCGATCAGGAGAAAAAGTGCCATATGCTGTCGGGTGGTGAGCGCAACAGACTACACCTTGCAATGACGCTAAGAGATGAGGCCAATGTACTTCTACTGGATGAGCCCACCAACGACATAGACGTGAACACGCTTCGTGCATTGGAAGAGGGACTTGAGGAGTTTGCCGGCTGTGCAGTGGTTATTTCGCACGACCGCTGGTTCCTCGACCGTATTGCAACCCATATCCTTGCATTCGAGGGTGACTCCAATATGTACTATTTCGAAGGGTCGTACTCTGATTATGAGGAGCATAAAAAGAAACGACTTGGTGATGTAACACCCAAGCGGATAAGGTATAAAAAACTTATCAACTAAAAATAAACATAGCCTGATAGAATTTTTCCTGTCAGGCTATATTTTTTGTATAAATACAGCATTCCGCAATTTTGCTGCCACCTTTTAATTCAATTTAAACGATACCGGAATTGTGTATGAAACTCCAACCGGTTTCCCCTTTAATGTGCCGGGAGTCCACTTGGGCATCTCTCTTACTACCCTTAAAGATTCCTCATCTAATCGCGGATGAACACCTCGCAAAACCTTTACATCAGTAACATCGCCGTTTTTATCAACCACAAAAGATACAAACACACGTCCTTCAATCTTTTCGGCAACAGCATCGTCCGGATATTTAACATTATCGCTAATATAAGTTCTTAATGCATCGTCGCCACCGGGGAATTGCGGCATCTCTTCAACTTTGAAGAAAACCTCATCGCTATCGACATCTTTTGCTTTGATTTCGATTATTTTACCCGACTCACCCGACGCTTTTAGATATTCAGGTTCGCTACCATCTTTAAGCTTAACCTCAATCACACCGTTTTTGGCTTTTTCACCATATAATTCATCAGCCTTTTCGCCTTTTAGTACTTTTAATTCCGATATGGTATTGGTATCGATAGCCTTCATCTCATCAAAAGTAATCTCCTTACCATTAAGAATATAGATAGGGTTTTTCTTATCCTCATCTTTTTTCACTACCGGAGTTTGGGCAACCGGCTCCGACTGCACTGCATCAGCCTGTGTGTCGTACTCATACACCGGTTTTGCAAAAGAATACATAACTATTGCGGCCATGGGAAGCACAAGCAATGGCTTCAGAAACGACCTTTTTGAAGTAGGTTTATTTGTCATCATCTTAAATCTTTTTTTGTTAAGCGAATAGTTCAAATGGTGTCCTAAACGAACCACCTCACCACCTGCAACTGCATTGAGAAGCACAGCCTTGTAAACACCCAACCCAGCACTTCGCATTAGAGCTTTTTTATCGGCCAGGAATTCATGATTCTGACGGATATAACCACCGTAAAACCATGCTATAGGGTTAAACCAAAGGATTATACGCAGAATTTCAGCCAGGAAAAGATCAACAAAATGATACTGTACAACATGTTCTGTTTCATGATTAAGCACCTCTCTCAATTCAGGATTGATAACAGATGGATTGATAAAAACATAACTGAGAAACGTGAATGAGCCACTAAACTTATTGCTGTATATCACCTTTAGACCATTGACCGACTCCACTTTAGAGTGCTTAATTACAAATGCAATTTTAACGGTTTGAACAATTAATCGAGATAGCATAATTACCACACCAATATAAAATAACCAAGCAACAATAGAGATGCCGCCTCCGGATGTATCAACCACAGCGTGCATGGTTGGCAGTTCGGCAGTTGACGACACTACGGGTATCGGCACAGTTACTTTATAATATATGGTAAATATAGGTGCCAGAAGTGAAATTAACACTCCCACAACCAGAAATATACGATTTAAAAGGAAGTAGCGCTCATTCCTTAAAAACAGCATGTAGGTAGCAGCAAAGCATAGCAGCCACACCGACGATTTAAAAAGATAAACAAATAGCGGATTCATAATCATCTATTTTTTATTGGCATCATTATCATCGGCATTTGATAGCATCTCACGCCTTGCCTCATCCATGAGTTCTTCTAACTCACTAATAGACAAATCATTCTCCTTGGCAAAAAATGAAGCCATAGCCGGGAATGAGTTGTTAAAATAGTCTCTGATAAGGCTGAAAAGTTGCTTTTTAGAGTACTCCTCCTTGGTAACAAGCGGATAGTAAGTGTATCCACTACCCTGGGGGCGATGGCTAACGATTCCTTTCTTCTCTAAAATGCGTATAAATGTAGATACGGTATTTCTTGCCGGTTTGGGATCGGGAAAGCACTCAAGCAATTCCTTAACAGGGGCTTCGCCCTTTTCCCACAATATCTGCATAACTTCCTCTTCTGCCCTAGTCAGTTTCATAGTATCAAATTTTAAAAGTTGTTATTATCAATCCTTAAAACCAAACTTACAACTAAAAATGTAGTTATACAAGCAATTAACTTAAAATGACTATTTTTTTAGTTTTTATTAAGAATTGATAATATTTTGAAAAAATTTACCTGCAAATACAAAACAAAATCATTTCTGTTGCAAGCAAAGCAATCACTAAAGCACTGAATTCTATAAACTACAGATAAAAAAAGAGATTGTCGTAATGGCAACCTCTTTTAATATTTTATATATTTCAATATTAAAACTCCAAATGTAATATCTCTTCAAAGCCCTTTGAGAGAGCAATAAAATCGGGATTTTTAAAGTCGGGTTTATTATATTCGAATAAAGTTCTATCATCAAGCTTAACAACAATACCTGCTGCATTATGAAGTATTGCATCACCGGCGGCGGTATCCCACTCCATAGTAGTGCCGAGTCTTGGGTAAATATTGGCATACCCTTCGGCTATAAGGCACAGCTTCAAACTACTACCAATGCGCTCAACCTTTAGGTTAGGAATAATTTTTTTAAGTATATTGATGAATTGCTCATTACCCAAAGAGTCGTGGCTTATACTGGCAGCCACCAAAGGAGTACTATTTTCGATGGACGGAAGATTTATGGAGCTGGCATGATTAAGAAACTCATTATCATCATAATTCATCCAGTCTTTAAGTTCATACTTCAGCGACATTCCATTGAAGCCACAGTATAGCCAACCATGCACCGGCAGAAATGAAACACCCAAAATAGGATAGTTATTCTCAATTAAAGCGATATTAACTGTAAACTGCCCGTTACGCTTAATAAACTCTTTTGTGCCATCGAGCGGATCCACCATCCACAGGCGTTTCCAGGTCTTTCGTTCCTCATAAGCAACGTGCTTGCTCTCTTCGCTCACAATAGGAATATTACTACTACCCAATATATACTCTATGGCTTTATTGCTTCGTAAGTCGGCTAGGGTTACCGGAGTATTATCATCTTTAATTTCTACTCCCCTATCCTCAAGATTATATACAGCCATTATTTCGCGTCCACCTTTTAGTGCCGCTTTAATAGCCAAACTGCAAAGTATTTCAAGATTGTTATCCATAGCTTTAGTATTTTATCTAATAAGTATTTTTACCCTCATTGTGTGTGAATAGACAAAAGTGTTAAGATTAACACCCTCTAATACTATAATACCTGGCTTACTACCCGGCATAATACTTCCCCAGCCGGAGCTTAAATTAAGCAAGCGAGCTCTATCCTTTGTTAGGCTGCATATCTTTTGCTCCAAATCATCCTTGCCACTAAACTCTTCTAATACATTATGGAGACTTGCACCCTCCGAAAGATGTGCCTTTTTAGCCACATCACTATCTATCTTCGAATATCCTGCACCATATGCAAAACGTAAAAAACCATTACGCCCTAATGTGCTAATTACTGAAGCTGATAACTCTTCGGCATTGGGCATGTAACCAATAAACCCCGGGGCAATAATGCCTCCAAAGAATGACACTCCTGCCGTCTCGGTAAATGCCGTATCATACTCAGTAACAGCAACAATCACACCACTATTATCCACTTCTATTACAGGAAACCTACCAAGTGTTCCATCTTCTCTAAGGAAATAGTGTGATGCAATTCGCTTCATTATCAGTTCATTTTCTTATCAATCACTCAAGTACTTCCATCATTTTTTTTACTGGTCTTATTGATGGCTGATACTCTAAAGTTATATCTTTTATCTCTACCGATGCTTTTTTCAATGTATCATAATCAAGTAAAGTGCCCTCAACAAGTATTGCCTTTTTACTGATTTCAAGCTCTATAGTGAGTTTATTAATTTTGGATACGAAGGATCGGTCCAGTTCATAACGTACAGTGTCTGCTGTAGAGTCGGAATAGCACACCATCATTAACATCTCTGCCTTGCTTATCTGATTCTCTTTTCGGAATCTATAACGAGCCTCCAGCTTCAACACTCCACCTTTCAACGAGTCAAGTTCGGTAGAGAAACCCGGATTTGTTGATATTGTATCTTTCTTGGGCAGGTTAATAAGTGAATCGCCACTCCATATATTGCTCTTTTCAAATATAGAATCAACTTGTAAAATCTCTAATTTTCGTAAGGAATCCTCTTTCAGTAGCATATTTTTAAAATCTGCCTCCCTTGTACCCAAAATCGATATCACTCGTTCATATACCTTTGTAAACAAATAGGGATTCGCGGTGTACCAAGCAAGGATTGTATCAAATTCTTGTTTAGAAAGATTGTGCTTATCGAGTACAAACTTGTAATATTGTGGTGATTTTTTATCAATTCCCTCCCTATAACCCATAGGGTATGAGTTCATTGTTGATTCGGCCATGTATAAATCGGCCAGAATGGCTGCCATTTCATTCTCCTTTGGAAAACTATGCGGCACCTTAGGCTGATTAGAACATGCTGATAGAATTGAAACTACTATCAACACAATTAACATTATATTTTTATATGGCTTAATTATCATCTGTTAATCTTTAATCTGCACTTTACATTCTACTTACCATCGGCTCTAAATACTGTGCGTATGGTTTTTAGAAATATAACAAAATCGAGTCTCAACGACCAGTTATCAATATACTCCATATCCATCTTCATCCAATCGTCAAAGCTAATATCATTACGGCTAGGCGCTATTTGCCACAGGCAAGTTATACCCGGACGCATAGATAGCCGCCTTAACTGCCATCGCTCATACTGCTCCACTTCGCTGGGCACTGGAGGGCGTGGCCCCACGATTGACATATCGCCCATCAACACATTAAAAAACTGGGGCAACTCATCCAGACTCACCTTTCTTAAGCAACGCCCTAGTTTGGTAATTCTGGGGTCGTGAGTCATCTTAAACACAGGGCCATCCATCTCGTTATGCTCCATGAGTTTGCTTTTAAGCTCTTCGGCATTCACTATCATTGTGCGAAACTTATGCACATTAAAATGACGCCCTCTAAGCCCCACTCTCTTCTGCGAGAAGAATATAGGCCCTTTACTGTCTATCTTAATAAGTAACGCAATAATAAGATATACTGGAAATAGCACTAAAATAGCCAACCCCGAAATAAGAATATCAATGATTCTCTTGGTTGTCATCTTAATAAAATCATCGGGAGTATTAGATACAGTGAGAACCGCCTGTGTATCGAAATAATGAACATGGGCATTTGAGGTCATCATATTCATAAAAGGTGAATAGAGCCTGAAAGTTACGCCCACTTCACGACAACTATCCATAATATATTTCACATCCTTAACTGTATCATAATCACAGGCATAAATTAACTCGTCAACAGTTTTCATAGTGAGAAGCGAATCTATATCTTCCATATTATAAAAGGTATATATATCGCCAAATTTATTTTTAAGCTTACTATCACCTACTACTCCCAAAATTTTATAACCCCACTCATAATGTCTGTGAATTCGATTAAGCAGATTTAAGCCCGAATGGTCTCCAACAAACAGTATATTGCGGGTATTCATGCCCTTACGACGGAAAAATTTAAGAACTCTGTATATAACCACCTTCAATCCGAAACAAAATACCACACTCAACAGGCTAAATAGAGCAAGCATCGTCATTCCGGGGTAATAAAGGCTAAAAACAATTAGCAGCAATGCGAGCACTCCTGTACCAATTACACCTTGTAAAATGCAGTTATATAAAATTACTCCCAGCGGCCTACTTCTATAAATTTCATTTAAGCGTAGATATTTTGATAGCCCATACCAAACAATAAGGATAAACAGATTGGTTATAAGAATGTCGGTGTTCATTATGAAAACCATAGTACCATACATTGCCGACAAAGCAATATGGTAGGCTAGCCATGCCATCCATACATCTAAGAATCCCATAAAGTTCTTAACATAATTCTCTTTCTCTTTGAGCATTAAATTTTATTTTATTTCTATAAATAACCCAGATTGTACTTAATTCCAATTTGTCCACCAAAAGAGTGATACAAATCACCAAAATCATATGCTAGTGATGCAAATATATTAACATTTTTTCGCATTCCTACATTATGATCAAGCCTAATTAATGAATAATACTGAATCTTTTTATTTTCAAAAAAGTAATCATCAGATAATACCCAACTATATCTATTTACATATTTTTCTTGATAGCTTCCCTTATTCCACGATGCAGTGTATTTCACTGTCCACTTTAAGTCAGTATTTACATATCCTTCGGCCCCAATATGAGCAGCTATAACTCTGTTATTCACAAAATTCATCTGGTTAGCCTGTTTCCATCTAGGCGCATAAAGAGCCACCATTTGCGAAGTATGAAAAAGAGAAGTTCCAGTTGACATACCTTTATGAGTCCATCCTTGGTAGTACATTCCATTGTTCATCGGGCTGTCACGTCCACCAAACTTGTATCCATAATTCCATTGGTCTGCAAGATATTTGAATACATCTTTTCTACTCCAACCATCAACATTTACCTCGGGGAATCGATTAGCCATCCAATCTTTATAATTTTTATCTGTAATGGTTCCCGGCCATATCCCCTGTCCGGTTTCGGGGTCTATAGCATCCGGAATTCCCTCACCACTCTGATAATCAGTCTTCACCCACTCCATACTTATAGCCGACAACGGTTTCTTTGCATTTATACGATAATAAGCACCCAATACATGGTCGCGGTTGCGCATATCGTTAATTCTCATTCCCGACCCATCGGCAAATGGCTTCTGATAGTATAACTTTACGGTTCGCAAATCATCAGCATAATCAACTCCAAAATCCCACAAACCCATATGGGCGCCTGCTGCATTGGTCTCTTCACCTCCACCGATCCTTGATGAGCCTGATGCCTTAAATGTTGGCCAAAAATCACGCGGAATCTTCACTCCATTGGGCAAAGTACCGCCATACAGTGCGCTATGCACAAGTCCTGCATATGGCTTAAGTTTATACTTCTGCCAACGTATGTAGGCAATTTTCTCATGAAGCCACACATCTTTAGTGCTCCTGTCATTATTATCATTAAGCAGCCAACCTTGATATATTCCACCTTTAACACCTATGTGTGAGGCGGTAAAAGGAACAGTTACAAAATCAAAAAAGCCTAATCCCACTTTAGGTACCGAACGAGCATTAGACGACATCAGAAAACTACCCGAAGTGAGTTTATCATCAACAGCAATAGGCGTAAACTGCCTCATGCCTGCCTCAAAATCTATAATCCATGCCTTACCCGAAATAAACGCCTGCTGAAGAAAACTCTCATCCGCCAGGTTTTTAACCACTGCCCCCACGCCTGCATCAAGCTGAAAATGAGCCGTTTTGTATATTCTATAATTTGCATCAAACCTAAGCACACTCTCACTCTTATCGAAAGGAGAATAAACGCCCCACTTATTGGCATATTGCCACAGTGGCTGAATAATGTTTGAAGCAGCCACACCCGACCATTCAGCACTTACAATAAGGCTGTCGTTACGATTATTGGCATTACTTAAGGGTAAAACAATAAAAAAAACAAAATATAAAAATACGAATCGGAACATACTATTATTTATCATTTCTGAAATTTATAATTAAAAACCGATGCATAGAAATTGGACGGAAGATGGTAATATTATTAGAACGGAACAACCGTAGCGTTATTACCCACTACGGTTGTTAAAAATATTATTATTAGGTGTTTATAGCGATTCTATAGCTTTTCTAACACGAGCTATGGTTTCGTCTTTACCTATAATCTCAACAATAGTAAACAAGTCGGGGCCAAAGCTGCCACCTACCAAGGCCAGCCTCAACGAGTTGAACACACCACCTGCATTGGCTTCCTTCTCGGCAATCAAGGCCGATACTGCCTCCTTCACCGAGTCGGCTCTCCAATCCTGATGGTCGGCAAGCATATTGCACATAGCACTCATAAACTGAGGGATATCGCCTTTCCATCTCTTTTGAGCCACCTTCTCATCATACCCTGCAGGTGCTTCAAAGAAGAAACTGGACTGGCTCCACATATCAGCAATAAAATTGACGCGCTCTTTAACAAGTGATACAATTTTAATATTTAAAACTGATGACGATTCGACTCCTTTTTGCTTAAGCATATCGCCATAAAGGGTTGCAAGTTCTTCATCATCTTTTCTGATAAGATACTGATGGTTAAACCATTTGGCCTTTTCGGGATCGAAACGGGCGCCCGATTTATTAACCCTCTCAAGAGTAAATATTTGGCCCAGCTCCTGCATCGAGAAAATCTCCTGCTCAGTGCCTGAATTCCATCCCAGCAGGGCAAGCATATTTATCACAGCCTCGGGGAAATACCCACTCTCACGATATCCCGATGCAATTTCACCATTACCCATATCCCACTCAAGCGGGAACACAGGGAATCCGTCTTTATCGCCATCGCGCTTCGATAGTTTTCCTTTTCCACTGGGCTTAAGTATCAATGGCAAATGTGCAAATTGAGGCATAACATCCTCCCACCCAAACGCACGGTATAGCATAACATGAAGCGGCACCGACGGCAACCACTCCTCACCCCTAATTACATGGGTAATCTTCATCAGGTAGTCGTCAACGATATTGGCCAGGTGGTAGGTAGGAAGCTCATCCACACTCTTATACAGCACTTTGTCATCAAGCGTTGAAGTATTAAAAGTAACCGAACCGCGAATAAGGTCGTTAGTTGCAACCTCCTCATTTTCGGGCATTTTAAAGCGAATAACCCAAGGCTCACCCTTTTCGATACGTACTTTAACCTCATCGGCCGATAGGGTAAGTGAGTTCTTCAGCCCTTTGCGTGTGTGCATATCATAGGCAAAGGTCTCTTTTTTTTCTTCAGCCTCGGCTCGTAGCGCATCAAGCTCTTCGGAAGTATCAAAAGCATAATATCCCCATCCGCTATCGATAAGCTGCATGGCATAACGATGATAAATCTCCCTTCGCTCACTCTGTTTGTATGGGCCGTAATCTCCACCCTCAACAACACCCTCATCTATCTTCATTCCAAGCCAGCTAAGGCTTTTATTGATATACTCCTCGGCACCCGGCACAAAACGGGTTGAGTCGGTATCTTCTATGCGAAGAATAAAAGTACCGCCGTGCTTAAGTGCAAAAAGGTAGTTAAACAATGCTGTACGCACACCTCCTATATGTAAAGGTCCTGTGGGACTTGGTGCAAATCGTACTCTTACCGGACGTTCAGTCATTACACAAATATTTTTTTGCAAAGATATAAAACATATAAAACTATTGCAGAACTAACTCAGTCTTTTCCCCAACAATAAGCTTATCGGTTATCTACTAAGGGTTACACTTACGCATCTCATCTGCCCGCCCATGGGAGGCGTCATTTTCGATACTTTTGCTGTAACTTTAAGAACATAAGGAAACTCATCATGTATGGCATCGATAATGCGGCAGGTAACATGCTCCAGCAAGTGGCTCTTCACAGCAATCTCGCGGCGTGTTATCTCATACACCGACACATAATTTAATGCATCCCTAATATCATCCGACTCCGATGGCAGGGTGCAATCAGTTTCGATACTGATATTTACCGTAAAATGATTACCCACACGCTGCTCCTCTTCAAAACAGCCGTGGTAGGCATAGAACTGCATCTCCTCTAAATCGATGCGCCCAATTAATTTATGTGACATATTGAAATTAATTATTTTAACAATCTTCTATAATTATCGGGTAAAAGTAAGTGAAAGATTAATGACTGACAATACAAAAAAGGCTAAAACAGCAACCCATACACCTCTTTTTGTCTAGTACATAAAGCCAAAGAGCCACACATAAATTAGCTACAACCCAAATTTGCTTTCTACAAAGAGCAATTTACGATAAACATCACAAATACTGCATTATTATTATCTGCAGCTTCAATGAAAAACAAATGATTACAACCTCACATTAAGTTTTATGTACACTTTTATTAATGGTATTTCAGGAAATTAAATCCTATCTTTCTATTTTTTATATATTTGCATTCTGTATTTTTAAAATCATCGTAAGCATGAGTACCGAGGATAAAGAGTTATCTGGCGCAGAAACGCCAAAAACTAATTTCATTCATCAGGAGATTGATAACGACCTTGCACAAGGTAAGAATTTAGGCAAAGTAGTTACACGTTTCCCGCCCGAACCCAATGGATATCTACATATTGGCCACGCCAAATCAATATGTCTTAACTTTGGCATTGCCCAGCACTACAACGGGAAGTGTCACCTTCGTTTTGACGATACCAACCCCGTGAAAGAGGATGTTGAGTATGTTGACTCAATTATGGAGGATGTTAAATGGCTTGGTTTCCAATGGGATGGCGACGTAAGATATACTTCGGATTACTTCCACCAGCTTTTTGATTGGGCAATAAAGCTAATCAAAGAGGGCAAAGCTTATGTAGATCATCAAAGTGCCGAAACCATTGCATCGCAAAAAGGCACACCCACAACTCCCGGCCAGGAGAGTCCTTTCCGCAATCGTTCGGTAGAGGAGAATCTCGACCTATTTATGAGGATGAAAAACGGTGAGTTTAAAGAGGGTGAGTGCGTGCTTAGGGCCAAAATAGATATGGCATCATCCAACATGCACATGCGCGACCCGTTGATGTACCGCATTCTACACCGCGAACACCACCGCACAGGCAATGAGTGGTGCATATACCCAATGTATGACTATGCCCACGGCGAGGGCGACTTCATTGAAGGAATTACCCACTCGCTATGTACGCTTGAATTTGAAGTGCACCGTCCACTATACAACTGGTTCCTTGATAATATACTCGAAGGAATGCCCAAACCGGATGTTAGAACACGTCAAATTGAGTTCGCTCGCCTCAACCTGAACTATACAGTTATGAGTAAGCGAAAACTGCTTCAATTGGTACAGGAGAAAATCGTTCAAGGATGGGACGACCCCCGAATGCCAACCGTAAGCGGATTGCGCCGAAGAGGCTATACTCCTGAAAGTGTTCGCGTATTCGCAGAGAAGGTAGGGATAGCAAAACGTGATAATGTTATCGATGTGGCACTTCTGGAATTCTGTGTGCGTGAAGACCTTAACAATAAAGCACCGCGCGTATATGCTGTGCTCGACCCGGTAAAAGTGGTGGTTACCAACTATCCCGAAGGAAAAGTTGAATATATGGAGGCCATCAACAACCCTGAAGACGAGAGCATGGGAAGCAGACAGCTGCCATTCAGTCGCGAGCTTTATATTGAGCGTGACGACTTTATGGAGAATCCTCCAAAAAAATATTTCCGACTCGCTCTGGGGCAAGAGGTGCGCCTTAAAAATGCATATATCGTGAAATGTGAAGGCGTAGAGAAGGATGAAAACGGCAATATTACCGAAATTCATGTAACCTACGACCCAACTACCCGTAGCGGACTCGAAGGAAGTGAGCGAAAAGTAAAGGGTACACTACATTGGGTATCGGCCAACCACTGCTTCGATGCCGAAGTGCGTGTGTACGACCGCCTGTTTAGCGACCCCGAGCCCGACGGACATGAGGATAAAGACTTCAAAGAGTTCCTTAATCCCGAATCGCTGCGCATAATTCAAAATGCCAAAATGGAACCTTCGTTGAAAGATGCAAAAGTGCTCGAATCATTCCAGTTCCAACGTCTGGGTTACTTCTGTGTTGATAAAGATAGCACATCAGAAAAGATGGTATTTAACAAAACAGTAGGACTGAAAGACAGTTGGGCAAAAGGAGGCAAATAAATATCTTTTAGAGTTCAAAAAAATGATTAACCCTGTTTCAAAATATAACACGATTAATCATAACTCGTCAATAATATTTAAAACTATGATTGCCAGACCTTAAACCCAGGGCAATCACAGTTTTTACATATAAACACCAGTGTATAATAACTGCATCTTGTTAACTATGACAGATAACATGATGCAGAAATTTAAAAAATATTAACTTTACAAAAAAAAGTACTATGGAACTATCGTTTAAAGAAATAGCATCTGCATTTATAGTTCTTTTTGCAGTAATTGACATACTGGGATCACTCCCCATTATTCTGGGAATACAAAAACAGGGTGGCGTAATACAGCCATTGAAAGCTGCCGTGGTGGCATACCTGCTTTTAATAGCATTCTTGTTTCTGGGGCAGGCACTTCTAAAACTTTTCGGAGTAGATATTTCATCATTTGCCATCGCAGGTTCTTTTGTGCTGTTTATCATGTCGTTAGAGATGATTTTGGGAGTCGAGATATTTAAACACGACTCGCCTTCGGGAGCATCAATAGTGCCCATTGCGTTTCCACTTGTGGCCGGCGCAGGAGCATTTACCACGCTGCTATCGCTAAGGGCCGAGTATGAAGTTATAAACATCATCATTGCACTTACGCTCAATATCATATTTGTTTATCTGGTATTAAGATCTACGCATTTTGTAGAAAGACTTATAGGCGAAGGTGGCATATATTTATTAAAGAAATTCTTTGGAATAATAATTCTTGCTATAGCTACAAAGCTGTTTATGAGCAACATAGCAACCATACTCACTGAATTAATTCCGAAGTTACACAGCTAAAAAACGATGGCTAAAAAAAAATACTATGTAGTATGGCGAGGTCATAATATCGGTGTATTCGACAACTGGGATGAGGCCAAATTACAGACTGAGGGATTTGAGGGCGCAAGATTTAAAAGCTATCCTACAGAGATGGAGGCGAGAGAGGCTTTCAAGCAAGGGCCACCGAAGATAACCCGCAAAGCCACCAACACCCCCGCTCCTACAGCAAAGCCAATAATATACAGCATTGCAGTGGATGCGGCATGCTCGGGCAACCCAGGCGTGATGGAGTATCGTGGCGTAACCATCTGGAATAACTTGGAGGTTTTCCACCTTAAATGCGAATTGGGAACCAACAATATAGGTGAGTTTCTGGCAATAGTACACGCTCTTGCGATGCTTAAAAAAAGAAATGACCACACCATGCCTATTTACACCGATTCAAAAACGGCCATTAGCTGGGTGAGACAGAAAAAATGCAAGACGAAACTCGACCAAACGCCCCGTACCCTCGAGGTTTTCAACCTTATACAACGTGCCGAGGCATGGCTCAACAGCAACACATGGAGCAATCCAATAATTAAATGGCCCACCGAAGAGTGGGGAGAAATTCCAGCCGACTTTGGCAGAAAATAATTAAAACCAAAAATTTACAATTCATCCTGCAATATTTTTTGCGGGATGTTTTGCTATTAACCCTCACTACAAGCCATATGCACCTTCATGTCTCTATCATAATTGAATGCACATAATCTGAAGTGAATTATTTGGTTTTCAATGGTTCAAAAATTATATTTGTAAACTTTTTAATTTTACGATAAAACTACTCTTAATGGATAAGAAATTTATTGAATATAAAGGGCTTGACCTTTCGCAGATAAATAAAGAAATTCTGAATAAGTGGGATGAAAATCAGGCTTTTGAGAAGAGCATTAGTGAGCGTGAAGGTCATCCTGAATATGTTTTTTATGAAGGGCCCCCATCGGCCAACGGGATGCCCGGTATCCACCACGTGATGGCTCGTACCATTAAGGATGTGTTCTGTCGTTACAAAACCCAACAGGGCTTTCTGGTTAGGCGCAAAGCAGGCTGGGATACTCACGGTTTACCCGTTGAGCTTGGAGTGGAGAAAGCACTTGGCATAACCAAAGAAGACATCGGCAAAACCATAAGTGTTGATGATTACAACAATGCTTGTCGTAAGGACGTGATGAAATATACCGACCTATGGGAAGATCTTACCCATAAAATGGGATATTGGGTGGATATGAAAGACCCTTACATAACATACGACAACCGATATATCGAGACTCTTTGGCATCTGCTTAAACAACTATACAACAAAGGGTTACTATACAAAGGATACACAATACAGCCCTATTCGCCCGCAGCAGGCACAGGCCTTAGCACACACGAGCTCAACCAACCAGGTTGCTATCGCGATGTGAAGGATACCACTATGACTGCACAGTTCAAAATAGTTGAAAATGAGGCAAGTAGGTTCTTGTTTGATGATGCACATGGTGAAGTATATTTCCTTGCATGGACAACCACTCCCTGGACACTACCCTCTAACACAGCACTTTGCGTAGGCCCCGATATTGAGTATGTTCGTGTAAAATCATTCAACCCATATACAGGCGAGCCGATAACTGTTGTACTTGCCAAAGATTTAGTGGCTGCACATTTCAATAAAGAGATGGAGAATGCCGACTTTGCATCATATAATGCAGGCGACAAGAAAATTCCATACACCATAGCAGGCAACTATAAAGGACGCAACCTTGCAGGCATATCCTACGAGCAACTTATACCATGGGTGAAGCCTGATGGAAAAGCATTCAAGGTCATCACCGGCGATTTTGTTACCACTGCCGATGGTACCGGTATTGTGCATATAGCGCCCACTTTTGGTGCCGATGACGACCGTGTGGCAAAAGCATCGGGCATAGTACCACTGATATTGATTGATAACGACGGAAAACGTCAGCCCATGGTTGACCGCACCGGAAAATTCTTCAAAATAGATAATCTGAGTGCCGATTTCGTTAAGGAGTTTGTTGATACTGCTTCTTATTCCGAATTTGCAGGAAGATATGTAAAGAACGCTTACGACGATAATCTTAAGGATGACGATATAACACTTGACGTGGATATTGCAGTGATGCTGAAAAAAGAGAATAAAGCATTCCGCATCGAGAAGCATACCCACAACTACCCTCACTGCTGGCGCACCGATAAGCCCATCCTATACTATCCGCTCGACTCATGGTTTATCAAAACCACAGCCGTGCGAGAGAGAATGATGGAACTCAACGACACCATCAACTGGAAACCAAGCTCTACCGGAACAGGTCGTTTTGGCAAATGGCTTGAGAACTTGCAGGACTGGAACCTTAGCCGCTCCCGCTACTGGGGAACGCCGCTACCAATATGGCGCACCGAAGATGGCACCGAAGAGCTGTGCATTGGCTCAGTTGAAGAGCTTATACAAAAGATAGACCAGTCGGTGAAAGCAGGATTCATGACCGAGAATCCATACAAAAACTTTAAAGTGGGCGACTATTCGGCAGAAAATTATGATCCGGCCATTATCGACCTTCACCGTCCGTATGTGGATAATATCATTCTGGTATCAGCCAACGGTAAACCGATGACACGCGAGCTCGACCTCATCGACGTGTGGTTCGACTCGGGAGCTATGCCATATGCGCAGCATCACTACCCATTCCAAAGTACTATTGGCGGTGCTAATCCTCTTCCCTACCCGGCCGATTTTATCGCCGAAGGAGTTGATCAAACCCGCGGATGGTTCTTTACCCTTCACGCCATTGCCACAATGTGCTTCGACAGTGTAGCATTTAAAAACGTAATATCCAACGGATTGGTACTGGATAAAAACGGCAACAAAATGTCGAAAAGACTTGGCAATGCAGTTGATCCGTTCCAGGTTATTGAAGGCTACGGCTCCGACCCATTGCGTTGGTATATGATAACCAACTCACAGCCATGGGATAACCTGAAATTTGACATTGCAGGCGTTGATGAAGTGAAACGTAAATTCTTCGGAACACTTTACAACACATATTCTTTCTTTGCTCTGTATGCCAATGTTGACGGATACACCGGTAAGGAACCACAAGTGGCGTTGGAACAGCGCCCCGAGATTGACCGTTGGATTATATCTCTGCTCAACAGCCTTATAAAAGAGGCTACCGAGAGTTATGAGGCATATGAGCCTACACGTGCAGGGCGTGCAATTCAGGATTTCGTGCTCGAGAACCTGAGCAACTGGTATGTACGTCTTAACCGTAAGCGTTTCTGGGGTGGTGGCATGAGCAGCGACAAACTGGCTGCCTATCAAACTCTGCATCAGTGTCTTGAAACGGTTTCGCTACTTGGTGCGCCCATTGCACCGTTCTACCTCGACCAACTGTTTAACGACCTCAACAACGTATCAGGACGATTTGCGCAAGTATCGGTTCACCTGGCCGACTTCCCAAAATACGACCAATCATTAATCGATACCGACCTTGAGCAACGTATGCACTATGCACAGTCGCTATCATCAATGGTACTGGCATTGCGCCGTAAAGTGAACATTAAAGTACGCCAGCCGCTTAACAAAATGATGGTGCCGGTGCTCGACAGCTCATTTGAAGGCCAGATAGAGGCAGTAAAAAACCTTATCCTTGCTGAGGTGAACGTGAAGGAACTGGAATTCCTGAATGAGACATCCGGAATTTTGGTTAAGAAGATTAAGCCAAACTTTAAAACTCTTGGACCAAAATATAGCAAGTTGATGAAGGGCATTTCTGCCGAAATCGCTAAAATGGGACAAGAAGATATTGCTCTTTTCGAAAGCAAATCGGAATATGAAATCACTGTTGCTGGCGAGAAACTTACACTGGTACTCGAGGATGTGGAGATACTATCCGAAGATATACCTGGTTGGCTCGTTGCCAATGAAGGCCGCCTTACAGTGGCGCTCGACATAAATGTTACCGAAGAGCTGCGCAAAGAGGGTATTGCACGCGAATTTGTAAACCGTATTCAGAACCTCAGAAAAGATTCGGGCTTTGATGTTACCGATAAAATCAAGATAGAGATAGAGAGCCACGAAGCTATAAATGAGGCAGTAAAGGCTCACTCAGATTACATTGGTGCTCAAACTTTGGCTGTAGATGTAAAATTAAATGATAACATCGATAAATCTTTAGCCAAAGAAGTTGAAATTGATGAAAATATAACTATCTTCATAGAAATTGAAAAAGTAAGTTAACAAAAAGAAGTCTGCCAAACAGAGTTAGATGAAAATCAAACATAACTACTCTTTCCGGCAGGCTTCTGAATTTTATGAACACACTCTAAAACTATACCTTATGTCAGAAAGAACCAGATATTCAGATGAAGAGCTTCAAGAGTTTAAAGACCTCATCATCTTTAAATTGGAGAAAGCAAAGAAAGATTACGAGCTGCTCAAGAATACCATTACACATGAGGATGGTAACGACACTCAGGATACTTCACCTACATTCAAAGTGCTTGAAGAGGGTGCAGCTGTTCTTTCGAAAGAGGAAGCAGGAAAACTGGCACAGCGTCAGCAGAAGTTTATTCAGCATCTGCAGGCAGCACTCATCCGCATTGAGAACAAAACTTATGGTGTGTGCCGCGAGACAGGCAAACTGATACCTAAAGAGAGACTTAGAGCCGTTCCACATGCCACACTAAGCATGGAGGCCAAAGAGAAACAGAAATAATATAAAAAATCTCCCTATCTTTGGATTGGGAGATTTTTATTATAAACACAAATATATCAACCACACAAATAAAGAGAATTAGAGAACTTACTTTTATCTTTCTTTTTGACAACACATGAATAAGCTTCAAAAAATTTCAGTTCTTGTAATAGTTGCAACACTTGTAATAGACCAGATAATAAAAATATGGATAAAGTCAACAATGATGATTGGTGACGAATTCCCTGTGTTTGGGCGCTGGTTCTTTATCCACTTTGTAGAAAATAATGGAATGGCCTTCGGCATGGAGCTGGCAGGCGAGTTTGGTAAACTGTTCCTTTCGGTATTCAGAATAGTTGCCGTGGGTGCAATTGGTTTTTACCTTTTCAAACTAACAAAAAAAGAGCTGCCTACAGGCCTTATCGTATGTCTTTCGCTAGTATTGGCAGGGGCATTAGGCAATATTATCGATAGTGCTTTTTATGGCTTACTATTCGACCACAGTTATGGCCAAGTAGCATCATTTATGCCCGAAGGTGGCGGATATGCATCATTTCTGCATGGTAAAGTGGTGGATATGTTCTACTTCCCCATACTTAGAGGCACATATCCAACGTGGATACCATTCTTTGGGGGTGACGATTTTCTGTTCTTCCGCCCTGTATTTAACTTTGCCGATAGTGCCATATCTGTAGGCATATTTGCACTACTCATTTTCTATCGCAATCATTTTAAAGAGCACGACACAGCAACAGAGAAATAACTGCCTGTAATTATGAAGATTATAGATGTTAATTTGCTGAATACGCTTAGTAAAGAGGCGACACAAAACAGCCGCCTTAGAAAAAATTTTAATTTCCACACCCATGGTAGCGACACTCTGCAACGGATGTTAAATGCTATCGAACCTGACAGTTATGTGCAACCACACCGGCATCTATCTCCTGCCAAACGTGAAATGTTTGTAATATTATCGGGCAAGATGCTGGTTGTTATTTTTGATGATAACGGAAAACCCATCAGCAATACCATACTCGATATTGACGGAGACACTAAAGGTATTGAAATACAGCCACATGAGTGGCACACCATTATATCACTTCAAAAAGGAAGTGTGGTATTTGAAATTAAAGATGGCCCATATAATGTTGATGACGACAAATGGTTCGCACCATGGGCACCTACACCCAACTCACCCCAAGCCGCACAATATCTTAAGATGTTGATTGACGAAGCAATACAATAATATTTACCCCATAAGCGGGTAATTA
>CAZWOA010000026.1:22986-36790 GCA_964635545.1 uncultured Marinilabiliaceae bacterium | reverse complement strand
GTAGGGGCTTCCGTACTGCTAAAAAACTTGTCCGTAATTTCTTCCTAAAATCTTTTACTTTGGGATGATTCGCTAATACATAAGAACAACCCACAACACCTGCTATCCACGCCGCCCTTGATTGCGCCGGAGTCAGCACCAGTAAGATAAGCACTAGCGTAAGCCATCCTAAGACCTTAATCAGGTATCCAAACCCTAACCCATGCCGTAACTCTAACCTCGAAACCCTGAACTTCTTTATGGGAGACTGCTCTAGGTTTGAAGTTGAGAATAGCTTTTCCCCGACTTTGAACCTCGAACTTAAAACCTTGAACTCTTTCTCTGACAACTGTTGACTGCTAACTGAAAGCGCAATGGGCAGCGCACACACCACAAAACCCGAAAAAGGGCCAGGATTATGAAAGCTTCCGGTGATAGCAAATAATCCGTGATGTGAAGCTTCAAAACTATATAATTGCATAAGGCCTAGAAAAGCTTGAGCTACGGCTACTATCATTATAGCACAAGCAATACCCCACAGCAACATTTGTCTTGATTTTATACTACGTAAAGCCCAATAGACAGTAAGGAATAAAATCAGTGGATAGGAACTAGCGAAGAAGGTTAAGTAAGGATTCTTTAAAACTATCCCTTCCACAAAAAGCATATAAGCAGCCAGCAAAAATATAAAAATATCAATAATAGTAAGGCTTAGTTGTTTTTTAAATGTATATACAAGTGGCACGGTGATGAGCAGAATTGGAATACATGTTTCCACCACTTTTTGCTTTGAAGTAACAAGCCCGTTAAATAAGCTGTAGTCCACGGCAAAAACTGATGAACAAAGCATAAAAGCCCAAAAGGATAATAACAATAATGATATAAATTGAGAAAGGGGCTTTATTTTATAGCCTATAGCCGATTTAAGGTTCATTAGAATTTGGATTGTTATTGGTTGTTACAAACAAACAAATAAATAGTCAAATAAGCAAACTTTATGTAAAAAAAAAACCACCGCATTATTTACATAAAGCAGTGGTTTAAGGCATCTTAAACCGTTATTATACCAAACGTAATTATTATTAAGACCAAAGTTTTATCGTATAATGCCGATGTGATAGCCGTTTAGGCCAATGCAATTGGTATGTTACGGATATCCAATCGGTATTATTTTATTACGCCAAGCTCTTTGCCTACTTTTATAAATGCCGCAATGGCTTTATCAAGGTGGTGGCGCTCATGGGCTGCCGAAAGCTGTATGCGTATGCGTGCCTGGTCGCGTGGTACTACCGGGAAATAGAAACCTATTACGTAGATTCCCTCCTCAAGCATGCGGGCGGCAAATTTTTGTGCCAGCACTGCATCATATAGCATAAGAGCTGCAATGGCCGATTGTGATGGTTTGATATCGAAACCTGCTGCAGTAAGTTTACTTCTGAAATAGTCAGCATTATCCATCACCTTGTCACGAAGTTCGGTGTTCTCTTCAAGCATGTTAAACACTTCCATGGCAGCACCTACAATTGCTGGCGCAAGTGAGTTGGAGAACAGGTATGGACGTGAGCGTTGACGCAACATGTCGATGATCTCTTTCTTGCCGGTGGTGAAACCGCCAAGGGCACCGCCAAGAGCTTTACCAAGTGTGCTGGTAATGATATCCACACGGTTCATTACATTATGATATTCGTGGGTTCCACGTCCGGTTTTGCCTATAAAGCCTGATGCGTGACTGTCATCAACCATCACCAGTGAGTTATATTTCTCGGCAAGGTCGCATATCTTATCTAGTTTGGCAATATCACCATCCATAGAGAATACCCCATCGGTAACCACAATGCGGAAACGGCTTCCCTGTGCTGCTTTAAGCTGCTCTTCAAGGTCGGCCATATCGGCATGTTTATATCTGTAACGGGCAGCTTTGCTTAGTCGCACTCCGTCGATGATAGAGGCGTGGTTAAGCTCATCGGAGATGATTGCATCCTCGGCACCAAAAAGAGGCTCAAATACACCGCCATTGGCGTCAAAACAGGCAGCATAGAGTATTGTATCTTCCATGCCGAAGAAGTGGGCTATCTTTTGCTCCAGCTCTTTGTGTATATCCTGAGTTCCACAAATGAAGCGCACCGACGACATACCGTAGCCGTGACTATCCATCACTTTCTGTGCCGCTTTCACTACCCGGGGGTGCGATGAAAGGCCTAGATAGTTATTGGCGCAGAAGTTAAGAACTTCATCACCCGAATTTACCCTTATTGCCGCTCCTTGAGCAGAGGTGATGATGCGCTCGCGTTTGTAGAGCCCCGACTCATCTATAGAAGTCAGCTCTTTTTGCAGATACTGCTTAAAATCTCCGTACATAGTTTTTGTTTTTCAGTGAAGCCCAAAATTAAAAATAATAAAATTGTAATAAAATGTTGAAAAACACATTATCATTCAAAACATCATAATGTAGTACATATGATGTTAGATTATGTCATTTCCATTGGTAATCTTCTCCATGTTTTTGCGGATGGCTCCCCAACGCTCATGGTTGAGTTTTGGACCTACCACTTCAATAACATTGCCTGAAAGTAATGCGCCCAGCTGTCCGCACTGCTTTGGCGACATGTTGTTGATAACTCCGTACAGAAATCCCGAAGCGTAAAGGTCGCCTGCTCCTGTGGTGTCGATACTCTTTGCGGGTAACACACCTACCTCGGCCGATTGTGTGCCATACTGAATCATGCTGCCTTTACTGCCCAATTTTAGTATCGATATTTCTGATTTTGTAGCCATATAATGCAGAGCATCAGCGCCTTGTTTGCCACTGAATGATTTTGCCTCCTCTTCATTGGCAAAAAGTATATCCACATAGCTTTCCACAAGATGGGTAAGGAACTGTAGGTTATCTTCTACCACGTTGTAGCTTGCCAGGTCGAGACTCACTCGCATTCCTTTTGTTTTTGCCAGTTTTAGTGCTCCTTCAATTAGAGCAGCATTTTGAACTAAATAACCCTCTACGTGCAGGTAATTGTATCCGGCAAAAACTTGCTCGCTTAAATCATTGGTGGTTAGCTCAATGGCCGCACCAAGGTAAGTAGCCATGGTGCGCTCCGAATCTTTGCTGATTAACGATGTGCAGTGGCCACTATTGCGGGTTTCGCTGTAGAGTAGGTGAGGGGTGATGTCATTATGCTCCATGTCGCGCTTAAAAAAGTTGCCCAAATCATCATTTCCTACTTTCCCTATAAAACCGGTTTTCACTCCCAGGTTGGCCAGGCCGTGAATAGTGTTGGCAGCACTACCGCCCGATGCCATAGTGGTTTTGTAGCCTCCCAGCATCTTCGATACATTGTCAGCATTCTGTTCGTCAACTAGTTGCATGCTCCCTTTGGGTAGGTTAAGCTTACCTAAAAGCGAATCGTCATTGATAAGTGCCAAAATATCAATCAGGGCATTGCCCAAGCCTAATACTCTCATTGTCATCTATTATTAAAAAAGTTGCTAATTTATTTTACAAATATATTGCATAATTTGAAAATCAAACCTATTTTTGCATCGCAATTGAACGAAAGGCATAGCAGTTGTTCAATAGCAAAAAAAAATTCTCCAGTAGCTCAGTTGGTTAGAGCGGCGGACTGTTAATCCGTAGGTCGTAGGTTCAAGTCCTACCTGGAGAGCCACTAAAGGCTCCGCCAAAACATATTTATTCTCCAGTAGCTCAGTTGGTTAGAGCGGCGGACTGTTAATCCGTAGGTCGTAGGTTCAAGTCCTACCTGGAGAGCTTCAAAATCCGGACTTCGTTCGGATTTTTTGTTTTATATGGGTTTTTATGTAAATAAACTTTTCTTCGCAGATAATTTTACCATTAAGGTAATCAAGATTTGCATTAGCAATTTGACCTTCATTAGTTTTATAACTCATTCCCTGCAAGGAAAATATCATAAGTAGCCGTATGCAAGCGCAGCTTACGGTAATTACATCAAAAGTAGGCAAGACCCGCATGGGGCGATATTATAAAAATCAACTACTTTTGTAAAATCCATTATGAATCATTCATTAATCTTGACATGAGAGCAAAACTAACCATACTCCTTCTGTTTATCACTCTAGCATCAACATATGCGCGCATTGGGTATCAGCAATATTATTGGGGTATTAAAGGTGGCATTGCGGTGCCTACAAATATTGGGCGCGACTCCGAGAAGATTGGCTTTGCCGATGTGGCTTCTGCTGGCATTAATGCAGCCATTAAAGGTGGCTGGTTCTATAATGAGCGCCTTGCGTTGGGCGTTGATGCCGGATATCTGTTTTTTCCCAAGAAGGATTCGTTCTGGAATGTGAGTAACCGTGGTGATTTATCTGCCAATTATCAGTCATCCAATCTGTTAGTTTCGGGCACTTATTTTATGGCCGACGATGGTTGGAAGCCTTATGTTAGTGTGAATTTCGGTATGAACTATCTTCGCAACATGATTAAATTCGACTCCCGCTACGCCGGTACCGATAATGATGCATCGGTAAGTTATGTGTATAATGAGTGGAAGCCCGGGTTTGGCGTTGCGTTGGGTACTGCTGTGAAAATATCGCCTAAGGCTGAGTTTGTGATTGAAGCTTCCAGTAATATAATTCCGTTTCTTAGCGAGAAGGTAGCTCCAGTTGTTGAGGATGGTACTATAGTAGATTATGTAACCAAAAATCCCCACGGTAATCAGAACCATTTCCTGATTACCATAGGGATTAATTTCATGCTGTAATATCAGAAAAGACCATATAACTCGGCATTTATACCGTCGATGATTGTACTCAGGTCGCTGCGGTTTTTTACAAAATCGATATCATCAGCATTGATTATGAGCAACTTGCCTCTGTCGTAGCTGTTTATCCAATCCTCATACCGTTGATTCAATTTTTTCAGATAGTCGATGCGCATACTGTTCTCGTAGCTGCGTCCTCGCTGCTGTATCTTCTCAACCAGCGTTGGCACCGAACTGCGCAAATATATTAGTAGGTCGGGCGCCTGCACAAAAGAGCTCATCAACTCAAACAGTGACTGATAATTATCAAAATCGCGCTTTGTCATTAAGCCCATGTCGTAAAGGTTTGGTGCAAAGATGGTTGCATCTTCATAGATGGTTCTGTCCTGAATTACTGTCTTCTCCATCTCACGGATTTCGCGAACGGAGAGGAATCTGTTTTTCAGAAAATATACCTGAAGGTTGAATGACCATCTTAACATATCCTCATAAAAATCGTTGAGGTATGGGTTGTTATCTACCTCTTCATAGTGTGGTTCCCATCCGTAGTGGTGGGCAAGAAGTTCGGTGAGCGATGTCTTCCCCGAACCAATGTTTCCTGCAACTGCTATATGCATATCAAATATTGTTAATCTTTAGTAGCTGGTCTATATACTCTCTGTCGTTGGATAATCGTGGCACTTTATTTTGCCCGCCCACTTTATTGCGGCTCTTCATCCAGTCGAAAAAGAGACCTTCGCGGGCGGTTATAATCTCCGGTGTATCAAGGGTTATGTTGTTATATCTCTTTGCCTCATAGTCGCTGTTGAGGTTCTTGAGTGCCTCGTCGAGCAGCTCGGTAAACTGCGAAATTGATGGTGGCTTAATGGCAAACTCAATGAGCCACTGATGCCGGCCTTTTGTTTCAGCATCCATATACACAGGCGCAACGGTATATTCCGATATTACTGCTCCTGTAGTCTGACAAGCGGCTGCCAATGCACGTTCGGCATTCTCAATCATCAGTTCCTCGCCAAAGGCATTGATGAAGTGCTTGGTGCGACCGGTTATCACTATGCGGTGTGGGTTGAGTGATGTGAACTTAACTGTATCGCCAATTTTATAGCGCCATAATCCCGAATTGGTAGTAATCACTATCGCATAATCGGTGTTAAGTTCCACCTCTTCCATGGTAAGTGCATCGGGGAATGGGTTTTCAAGCTGATTAAGAGGTATAAACTCGTAAAATATGCCATAATCGGCCATCAGTAGCATATCATTACGGTCGGGCATATCCTGAATGGCAAAAAAGCCCTCGGAGGCGTTATAGGTCTCCATGTAATTGATGCTTTTGCCCATTATGCCGTCATATTGCGGGCGATAAGGGCCAAAATTGATGCCGCCATGGATGAATAGTTCCAGATTAGGCCATATCTGATGAAGATTCTCTTTGAATGTGGTACTTAGGATGTGGCGAAGCAGTATCAGAAACCAACTGGGCACTCCGGCCAGCGATGTAACATTCTCGTTGATGGTGGCTTCGGTGATTTTTTCAAGCTTCTCGTCCCAATTCTCTAGCAGTACTATATCGGGGCGGGGTGTGCGTATGAAGTTGGACCAGAATGGCGAGTTCTCAATCAATATTGCTGATAAATCACCAAAATAACTGCCCGTGTTGAATTTGTTTATCTGATGACTTCCACCCAACGTAAGGCATTTGCCGGTAAGCATATCCGACTCCGGATTATGGTTGCTCAGGTAGAGTGCCACCACATCTTTACCTCCTCTGAAATGGCAATCTTCCAACGACTCGCGTGTGACGGGTATAAACTTGCTTTTGGCCGATGTGGTTCCCGATGACTTGGCAAACCACTTAATTTCGCCTGGCCACATTATATTCTTTCCACCTGCCAGCGTGCGTTCCACAAACGGGCGTATGGAATCATAATCGACTACCGGAACACGGTTTTTGAAGTTATTGTAATTATAAAGAGATTTAAAGTCATATTTCAGTCCATACTCGGTATCCTGAGCCTTACGCAACATCTCTTTCAGCTGCTTGTGCTGCAAGTCATCTGCCATTTGGCCATAGGCAGCTATCTGCGCCAGCCTTGATGAGTTAACCAGTGATACCAGTGAAGTTAATAGAGCCATAGATTATACCAAACGTAATTATTATTAAGACCAAAATTTTATCGTATAATGCCGATGTGATTGCCGTTTATGCCAATGCAATTGGTATATTACGGATAGCCAATCGGTATTAAAAAGAATAAGTCAATCACTTGTAAATATAATTATTTTCGATTCATTACAATACATTATATGGTTAAAACAAAAAAAGCCTGTCTTCATTAATGGAGACAGGCTTTTGATATTTTTTGCAACTATCAGATAATCAGCATTGCATCACCATAGGTGCCAAAGCGATATTTTTCTTTCACAGCTACTTTGTATGCGTTCATCACTGCATCATAACCGCCAAATGCACTCACTGTCATCAGCAATGTTGATAGTGGCAGGTGGAAGTTGGATATCATGCAGTTAGCCACTTGAAATTCGTAGGGTGGAAACAAAAACTTGTTGGTCCATCCCTCAAATGGTTTTACATGACCCTGAGTGGAAACGGTGCTCTCGAGCGTGCGCATAACGGTTGTGCCCACGGCGCATATACGGCGTCTGTCATCTTTGCCGGCATTGATTATGTTGCAAGCCTCATCTTCAACAATAATCTGCTCCGAGTCCATTTTATGTTTGGTAAGGTCTTCAACATCTACGGCTCTGAAGTTACCCAACCCAATGTGAAGTGTTACTTCGGCAAAATTAATACCTTTTATTTCCATCCTTTTCATCAACTCGCGGCTGAAGTGCATTCCGGCAGTAGGGGCAGCAACGGCTCCCTCATGTTTTGCATAGATGGTTTGGTAACGCTCTTTATCATCCTCGGTCAGTTCACGTTTAATGAACTTGGGAAGTGGGGTTTGTCCCAATGAATAGAGGGTTGATTTAAACTCTTCGTACGAGCCATCATATAGGAACCTCAAGGTGCGTCCGCGTGAGGTGGTGTTGTCAATCACCTCTGCCACCATCGACTCATCATCGCCAAAATAGAGTTTATTACCTATTCTGATTTTACGTGCAGGATCAACAAGCACATCCCAAAGACGTTGCTCGGCACTTAGCTCTCGCAATAGAAACACCTCGATTTCGGCACCGGTCTTCTCCTTGTTTCCATAGAGCCTTGCAGGAAAAACTTTTGTGTTGTTGAATACAAAAACATCCTTTTCGTCAAAGTAATCGATAACATCTTTAAAGATACGATGTTCGATTTTCTTTGTATCCCGGTGCAAAACAAGAAGTCTCGACTCATCACGATTTGGTGCCGGATTCAGTGCGATTAACTCTTCCGGCAGTTTATACTTAAACTTGGATAGTTTCATATTATAAAATTTTTAATTGTTTCTAATTTGTTGTTAATCAACAGTTTGATTGCTCTTCCTGTTGGTTTTGGGTCTGTGCATTATAGAACTTTACCCGTTCGAAATGCTCTCCCAGTTCGGCCAAAAACACCGATTCATGCAGTGTCCATTCGCCAATACGTGTTCTCACAAGCTTCACCAGATGGCCGCCCGAGCCAAGTGCTTCACCAATATCGCGTGCCAACGACCTCACATAAGTGCCTTTGCCACATTTGATTCTAATCATAATATAGGGAAGATCGAAATTCTCCAGTGTTATGCTCCGTATGGTCACTTTGCGACTCTCCATCTTCACCTCTTTGCCTGCCCTGGCAAATTCGTATGCCCTTTTTCCACCCATTCTGATGGCCGAAAAAAGTGGCGGTACTTGCTCTATCTCGCCAGTGAACTGCTCCTTCAGCACTTTCTCTATCTGCTGTTGGGTGATGTGCTCATAGGGATATTGGTTATCTATCTCTGTCTCAAGGTCGAATGAGGGGGTTGTCTCTCCCAGCTTTATGGTTGCCAGATACTCTTTCTCCTGACCCATAAACTCCTCTATACGCTTTGTTGCTTTGCCGGTGCACACTATCACCAAGCCTGTTGCCAACGGGTCGAGTGTACCTGCATGTCCCACTTTGAGTTTTTTAATGTCAAAATGGTTTTTAATAAGAACTTTTATCTTATTCACCACATCAAAGGATGTCCAGTGAAGCGGTTTGTTAATATAGAAAACTTCTCCTGCTTGAAAATCCATCTGTTATATCTCAAGATTAACGCCCAACATCAACATCACAAGAATTATGCCTCCCACGATTATTCTGTAATAGCCGAATAGTTTAAAGCCATATTTGGTTATGAAGCCGATGAAAAATTTGATGGCTCCCATGGCTACTATAAATGCAACCACATTACCAACCAAAAGCGTAATTATATTGTCACTCAACAACTCTTTGCCACCTTCCATCATAAACAGTTTGAGCAACTTATATGCTGTGGCTGCAAACATGGTGGGCACTGCCAGGAAGAATGAGAACTCTGCCGCATTTTTGCGGTTAAGCCTCTGTGCCATACCACCCACTATGGTTGCCATTGAGCGCGATACACCGGGTATCATTGCTATGGTTTGAAACAGTCCTATCGCAAATGCTTTCTTTTCTGTAATTTGTTGGTTATCATCTACTTTATTGAATATTTTATCAACAAAAAGCATAAATATACCGCCCATCACAAGCATGGTTGCCACAACAGCCACGCTCTCAAGCATTTCGTCTATCTGGTCGCTGAAGAGTAGCCCCAGTACCGCAGCAGGAATAAATGCCACCAACAGTTTCCAGTAGAAATCGTATTTTTTAAGGATGCGGCCGGTTATCACCTTACATCTCTCTACTGCCGATGCTTCTTCAATTCCCTCTTTAGCGAATATCTTCACCGGGTTTATTCTGAAGAAACGGCTCCAATAGAGCACAACCACCGAAAGTATGGCGCCAAACTGTATAATAACGGTGAATGCCTTTACAAAATCGTCGCTCTCAACACCCAGTAGATGCTGTGCAATTATCATGTGGCCGGTGGATGATACTGGCAAAAATTCGGTCAGCCCCTCAACTATGGCTATTATTATTGTTTGTAATAATGTCATCAGAAATTTTGTATCTGGTTGATAATAGGATAATTACTTGTCCTCTTTAGGCTTTTTCATGATTGCGTATATTTCAAAAATAAAGCCAAACAGCACTACGATAGGGGCAAGTGTAATACGTCGGAAACTGTATATCTCCTCGTTAAAAACATTGGGGTCGTCGCTCTTGCCGCCCATCATCAGTAGAAACCCGATGAGGATAATTGCAAATCCTATTGCAAGCAATACATAGTTCTCCTTACTTAAGGCGAATTGAAACTTTGGTTCGTTTTCTCTTCTTGCCATAATTTTTATTGATTATATATATAAGTCTTCTGTCTTAAGATTCAAGTATTTGCGCACTGCAAAAAAGGTCGATAAATAGGTAAGCATCATACCAACCAAAAATACCATCACAAATAGTGCCACTACCATCGTTACGTTCTGAAAACTAACGACTCCCGACAGCTCTTGGGCCGACATGTAGATTATCAGCGTCAATATCAGGTTGGCAATTACTGCGCCTGCAAGTCCCTGCATGATACTGTGCAACAGCAGCGGACGACGAATGAATGATGCCGTTGCGCCCACAAGTTGCATGGTGCGTATTGAGAATCGCTTGGCAAATACCATTAGCCGCACTGTGTTGTTGATGAGTGCAAAAGCAATAAAAAGCAGCAATAATGCAAATGTGAGCAGCACTGCCGATATTCGCTTAATGTTATCGTGTATTAGATGTACTATATCTTTCTGATAATGAACTTCTTTTACTTCGGGGAATGATGCAATTAAATCTTTTACTGCCTCCATTCCTTCGGGATTGGCATAAGCAGCATAAAGTCTTACTTCAATTGACGATAGTAACGGATTGTAGCCCAGGTATTCAATAAAATCTTCACCAAGCTCTTCCATCATCTCTTTGGCGGCCTCCTCGCGTGTAATGTATCGCACCGATTTTACCATTTCTGATGATGACAACACTTTCTCGATTTTCTTTATCTCCGTATCTTTGGTGTTGTTGTTTATCATCACCGTAAGCCCAAGGCTCTCCTTAACGTAAGTAGAGAGTTGACTGGCGTTAAGTGCCAGTAAACCAATGAGGCCTAATATCAACAATACCAACGAAATGCTTATCGTGGTTGTGAGATATGAACTCCTTAATTTCTTGCGGGCATCCGAGTAATTTTGTTTTGCCATAATATTCAATGAAATACAAAAGTAAGGCAGCAAAAGCCGTTTTCGACAACATTAACTTAAATTAACATTTGAGCCGGAAATATTACTGATTGTTTACCCGGCTTTATCGTCTCTTTTTTCTCTTCGGATTAGGCGCATTCTCCTCATTATCAAACGCATCAATGAGTGCTTGCCAGTCACTTTTATTATCTTTGGAGAAATCTATTGTTGCCTCGTAATCTTCCCTGTCCAGCTTCACCACGTTAATCGGGTCGCCAATGTACTCTTCGATTTTCATCAGTAGTTCATCTTCACCTTCCGACGCAAATGATACTGCTGTACCGCGTTTGCCTGCACGCCCGGTTCTACCTACGCGGTGCACATAGTTTTCAGCCACCTCGGGGAGGTCGTAATTCACCACAAAATCCACATTCGGTATGTCTATACCTCTGGCACTCACGTCGGTAGCAATAAGTACACGCACTTTACCATTTTTAAATGCGTTGAGTGATTTCAACCTGTCGCTCTGCCCTTTATCACCGTGCATTGTCATGCTCTCAATGCCCACGCGTGCCATGGCGTCGTGCACCCGCTCGGCTCTCACTTTGGTGCGCACAAACACAAGTATTTTACTCTCTTCATTCTCGCGCACAATCCTCTCGAGGAAATATCGCTTCTCATCCATATCCACATGAATAACAGAGTGGTCGATGCTTTTAGCAACCGGATTCTTGGGCGATACCTGTATTCTGATGGGTTTACTAACCAGTGAGTATGCAAGCTTTTTTATCTGCTGGTCGATGGTGGCCGAGAAAAACAGCGTCTGCCGGTGTCTTGGCAGAAACCTGATGAGGTCGCGTATATCTTTCAAAAAGCCAAGGTCGAGCATGTGGTCGGCCTCGTCAAGAATAAGTGTTTCAACTTTATCGAGAATCAGATGCCCCTGGCTGGTAAGGTCAAATAATCTTCCGGGAGTAGCCACAAGCACATCAACCCCTTTTTTAAGTTTCTCTATCTGAGGGTCTTGAGCCACCCCACCAAAAATTGCCAGTACCGACAGGCCTGTGTATTTTGCCAAGCCTGTAAATGCTTCGCTAACCTGAAGTGCCAACTCGTGGGTGGGAACCATAACTACGCAACGGGCAACACCACTATCGGGTTTACGGCCCCGCAACAGATTGTTGAGCACCGGAATAGCAAAAGCAGCAGTTTTCCCTGTTCCGGTCTGTGCAATAGCAAGCACATCCTCGCGATTCAATATTGGTTTTATCGCTTTAAACTGTATATCGGTGGGTCTTTTAAATCCAAGGTCGATAACGCCCTTTAACACAGATTCGTGAAGACCAAACTCGTCAAACTTCATAAATAACTATAAATTAGCCTGCAAAGATACGAATTTTATGGCAGAATGCCTAAGATTAAACGAGATACAAACCTCATATATTATGAATAAGCACAATAAATAACTAATTTTGTTGTGTAATAAATCAACTACATCTGTTATGGCAAAAATAATGCGCACCATACTTCAAAAAGCCGGCATATACGATGAGGCAATAAAAATGCACGCCAAACTCATGAATGGCCTGAAATGGTGGGAGATACACGTATCGCTGCCCCTGCTGAAAAGAAGTGGTCTGTTGCGCAGGATTCATTACGCACTTTTTTCGTCGCTTTTCACTCATGAGATGAAGATGTATGCCCACGCAAGGCACCACTATCTCACTTCTCAACGAAATAATAATAACCCGGTGCTGCTTCGCCGTCTTATTCACCAGCTCGAAAAGGGATTGATGCACTCGCCTCGCCGCCCTATTTTTGGCCTTGATTATATCAATAAGGCTGTGGATATTTATGTGAATCTCTCCAATACCGACGATTCGCCTGAGTCTCTTTTGAATTGGTCGCACGACGTGATGGTGGCCTATTTTGAGGCTGTTTCATCGCATCCCGTTATTGATAAAGCATGGGAAAAATTCAGAAATAATAAATTTGCAAAAACTGAATCACAGCTTCACTCTCCATATATCATTGAAAATCAGAAAGAATTAAAATTGATGTCATTCGATGATGTTGTGCGCGGCCGAAAATCGGTGCGCTGGTTTGAAGAGGGTAAGGTGCCCGACCGCATACTTATTGATGAGGCGATTGAACTGGCTTCGCTGGCGCCAAGTTCGTGCAACAGGCAGCCGTTCGAGTTTCGGGTGTTTGATGATAGAGAACTTGCCGACAAGATTATGAAACTTGCACCCGGAACAGGCGGTTTTAACCAGAATGTGCCCGTGGTGATTGTGGTTAACGGCATGATGAATGTATCGCCATCACCCGGCGACCTGCACCTGATGTATGTGGATGCATCGTTGGCCGCCATGAACCTGATGAACGGACTGTATAGCAGGGGAATAGCCTCGTGTGCCATCAACTGGCCCGACTTGCCGAAAATTGAAAATCCGCTGCGGAAATTGATAAAAATGGAAGAATATACACGCCCGGTGATGATTATCGCTGCCGGATATGCAAGAGAAAACAGCATGGTGGCTTGTAGCACGCGCAAGGGTGTGGACGAAATTAGAACTTACAATAAGTAGTATGGCAAAGAGAATTATATACGGTGGAAACTTCATAAACAAAGGGGCTGAGGCTCTTACCCTTACCACAGTTGAGATGCTTAGGCGTAAATTTCCGCAGGACGAACCGGTGCTTCTCGACCTGTTTCCGTCAAAATTTGGTGCTGATAAGCAGAAGTACGACTTTGAGATTGTAAATATGCATGTGCGTACTTTATACCGACTTAAGTTCCCTCTATTGAAGCTTTTCTTTAAGCAATCGCATAAGAGTGATGATGAGAAGCTGAT
>CAZWOA010000026.1:20648-22886 GCA_964635545.1 uncultured Marinilabiliaceae bacterium | reverse complement strand
CTCTATTGAAGCTTTTCTTTAAGCAATCGCATAAGAGTGATGATGAGAAGCTGATAAAGCAACTTTTTGATGATGCATCGGGTTATTACGACATCAGCGGATATGGCATAAGCTCGCATAACCAAAAACCTATCTGGACTCTTGCCAATATGATTCCGGCATTCTGGGCCAAGAAAAAAGGAATTCCGGTGGTGTTGATGCCTCAGTCGTTGGGACCTTTTGATTTTAAGGGTGTTAAGAAGCTTCTGTTAAAGCCTTTGGTTAAGAGATATTTGAAGGTTCCGAAAACTATTTTTATCCGGGAGGCGGTTAGTCGCCAATACCTTGCGCCCATACGCACCCAAGGCATCATCGATTCTTTCGACCTTGTACTGGTGAATCCTTCCAAGCATACAGTTGTATCGCCAGAAAAGGCTATTGCGCTTATTCCCAACCGCCAGCTTACCAATTTTATGCCTTTCGATGAGGTGGCAAAGCTGTTTGCTTCACTGGCTCAGCAAAGTATCGACGGTGGATATGCCGTGCACCTATTTGCGCATGCTAACGATGATGCTAAGCTTTGTGAGTTGATATACAATATGATAGGTGATAAATCTAAAACTGTATATTATAAAAACGACTTTACCATACCCGAAACCGAAGATTTACTTTCAAAAATGACGGGAGTGATAACTGCCCGTTACCATGGTTTGGTGCATGCCATTAAGGCCGGAAAGCCAAGCTTTGTTGTTGGCTGGGCAACAAAATACGGAGCCTTACTTGAAGCTATTGATCAGGCCCAATATTATATCGACCTTAGTTTGACCACCGATATATCCACGCTGCCAAAATCTTATGGCGAGTGGCTTAAAACCGGAATTAACGACGGTGAAAAGATAAAACAGAAGGTTGAAAAAATTCAGTCGGAATCAGTTTTGATGGATTATTTATGAAAACAGCACCTGTAGCACTATTTGTATATAACAGACCTGAACATGTTAAAGGTTTAATTGATGCTTTAAGTAAAAATAAATTAGCTTCTAATACAGAGTTGTTTATATTTTCTGATGGGCCAAAAGATAGTGATGATACAGAGCAGGTTGCTGAGGTGAGGAAGATTTGTGGTTTAACTGTTGGTTTTAAAGATGTTATAATTCGAGAGGAGAAGGTTAATAAGGGGCTTGCCACCAGTATTATAGATGGGATATCTTCAATTCTTGAGAAATATGATTCTGTAATCTGCCTTGAGGATGATTTGATTCCCACAGTAGGTTTTCTCGATTATATGAATAATGCCCTCTCTTTCTATAAGGACAAAAATGTTTTTTCGATTTCGGCTTATATACCTCCGATTAATATACCTGATGATTATAAATTCTCAACTTGTTGCATTATGCGTAACAGCTCGTGGGGCTGGGCTACCTGGCGCGAGAAATGGAAATCTGTCGATTGGGAGGTCAGGAGCTTCAAGGAGTTTATGCAAAGTGATACTTTAAGAGAGGAGTTTGAACAGGCTGGAAATGATACTGTAATGATGTTGCTAAAACAACAGCGTGGCGTTATAAACTCATGGAGCATAAGGTTTAACTATGCTGCATTTAAGGCGGGCGAACCAACGGTTTATCCTGTGGCGTCGCTCATTAGCAATGCGGGTGTTGACGGCAGCGGAACCAATATGAGAAGAAGCAAAAAATATAATACACCCACTACCCAATCTATAGATTCCGCACTATTTACCGGTGATAATAAAATAGACGAAAATATCGCTAAGGGATTTAAGAGTTTCTATAATACATCACTGTATCGTAGGACAATCAATAAATTTAAAATCTGGAGATACCTCTCATCTATTTAAAGTAATCCTTTCGATAATTTCTTTACCTGTCAATGAATTAGGATTATACTGTGAATAGTAAAAATGTAAATCCTCATAAAATTTCAGTATTCCCGGGTTAGTAAACTCATCAAACATTGAGTTGTGCCATAGCAACGAAAATATGCCGTTGAACCGGGTCGCTTCGTTAAGTAGAGTTTCCATAAGATTAAATGCGTCTTCATAAGTTCGGTTGTTATGACCAAACATTGTGGCATCCATGGCAACAAGAGGAATCTCCCATAAATCGTACATTTTACTATTTTCAAAATCCCATGGGCGATAAGGGAAGCAGTAACCGTTGCGAAACCCTTCTGCCTTTGAAAATCCCATTGAGCAATCGTACTTTAGGCCGGTCTCTTGAAGCAATTTAAAGGTGTTGGGAA
>CAZWOA010000026.1:14432-20548 GCA_964635545.1 uncultured Marinilabiliaceae bacterium | reverse complement strand
ATTGAGCAATCGTACTTTAGGCCGGTCTCTTGAAGCAATTTAAAGGTGTTGGGAAAATCAATGGTTAGGTAGTGCATTCTATTGCCAACAATTTCATTCTCTGTAATTTCCTGCAGTTTATTGAATGATTGCTTTAAGATGTTTGGGTCTTTACTTGCCTTTATAGATGCATGTAAGCCAACCTCTTGGCTTAGCTCAGTAAGTTTTTTCATCATCTCTCTCACATCGGCATCATCCCAAGTGTAGTCGGCATCATGGGGGCCGCCATCTTTCATCAGAAAATACCATGATGACTTAAATCCAAAGTATCGCTCGGTGTTGAGTATTTTTGCAAAGCTCCAATAGGGATTCTCTGCGTCTTCAGTTTTGAAATAATATTTTGCAGTTGACAGCAAAGATTTTACTACCGATTTCCAACTCTGCTGCTTAGGCTTGAGAAATAGAAGTTGAAGGATGCGGTATGCTGTTTTTCGAAATGAGTGAAACCTCAATAAATCAATGTCATGCGATAGATGCAAAGCCATCCTGCCAAATGGCATCCGCCTTTCAATATTGATATCATAAAGTTTGCCATATTCAACCAATGCTTCAATTATCCATTGGAAGTAGTAGTTAACCAATGGTTTGTGAACACAGTTGAGCTTATATTGTAATGAGCTTTCATACTTAAATCTCCCCCATTTATCTACTTCATCGCTTTTTGCTACTTCTTGGAAACCCGACAGAAGGTAAAATGCCGATTTCAGTAAGTCATGGTTGAAGCGAACCTTTCCATCCTGTAGTGTGTAAGGTTTTGCATCATCAGAAACAGGGAATAGAACGGGGATATTTTCAAATTCAACAATGTTATCGGTTGAGAAATCAGCACTTGATGCAGGAAAAACAATACCGGCTGATGAATCATCACGATAAGAGATGTGGCTTCTTAGTTTTTCCACTCCGCTAATATGATTGGCAAGGTGAAAAAACACATAATCAACTTCGTTGCTATTTAATATCCTGTTAAGTTTCATTCTGTTTTCCTATCTTATTCAATAACAATCTTTTCATCTCCTTCAGTTCATCAATTGCTATAAGCTTAAGTGCAAATAGAGTTGCAATAAAAAGTATTACAACACTGCCACCAATCAGTGAATTTATGAGCCATCCGTAATCGGGAAGCGACATAACCGCCAATGTAAATAGCACAAAAGCAATAAAACATTTTGCAACAACCGATATGCTGTAATCCCTCTCATTGTAATGGCGTAGTGCAATGTAAAAAGCTAAACACCCCACAAGTTGCGAAACTGCACTGGTGTATGATGCCGCCAATTTACCATAGCTAGGAATAAACAAAAGGTTGAGCGATATGTTCACTACGGCTATCCCCACCGATAGCAATGATATCAGTGAGGTCTTTTTGAGTTTGGTGAGCGGAAGAATAAATATCTGCCTTATGCCCGAGAAGAAGAGGCCTGCAATAAGGATGGGTATTAATGGAAGCGACGACATGTAGGTATCTCTACCAAGTGATATAATCTCCACTGCCTCACGACGAAAGGCTACAAGACCTAAACCTATTATTGAAATGACAAGCACAAAGTATCTGAATATCTTGATGTGAACTTTGTTATTGTCGGTGCTCTCAAGCGATTTGTAGTAATAAAAAGTATATGAGGTTATAAATGAGGCAATTACAATCATCTGAATAACAGAGCTTATCTTATATGCCATTGAGTAGCTGCCCACTTCATCCAGCGATTGGTACTGGTTGAGGATGTGTCTGTCGCTGAGTGTCAATGCGATAGTGAGGATATTCGAAATTGCCAGCGGGTAACCGTAATGGATGCTCTGCTTAAGCACGTTCCACTCGATGTGCAACCTTGTATTGCGGATAATTACAGGAATTATGAGTAGGAGAGTCATCATATTTGCTATCATTTGAGCCAGGAAAATGCCTTCGAAGCCCATGCCGGCAAATTTCAACAGTGCAAATGTGAGTGCTATGGTGAATAATATATTTCCACTTTGATGTGCTGTTTGTGCGGTTGCTTTCTGTTGCAAACGGAGTAGGATATATGGCACGTCAAACAGTAATCTGCTTAAAGTAGAGATTGAGAAGAATACCATAACCCTGTTATTTACATCATAATGGAATATCTCATTACTCCATGTTGTCAATAGAGCCATACATATTAATACGGCTGCAAAACTTGTAACAACGGTGAATAGAAATATGGTAAAAAACAGCGATCGCTTTTCGTCTTCACCCTTCATGGTGTAGTAAAAACGGCTAAAACCGCTCTTGGCTCCCCAGCCCGAAAGCACGAGAATAAATTGATAGATGGTTTCAAAAAGTGCAATAAGTCCAAACTCCTCGGTGGTGGTGAATACGATATAGAGCGGCAATAATAGCACGCCACTGAGCTTGGCCAGTGAATTACCTATACCATAAATAAACGATTGCTTTAATATGAACTGAGTTTGTGTAACCATCACGATAATCAAGATGCGCTAAAGTAATTAAAAATAATGGAAATGAGTAGATTGTGAAAAGAACTTCCATTATTGGTAGTGCTTTAAAAAGATTGTGATTCCTTAATTGAGTGAAATTAGCCCCGCTGAAAGTTGTTTCCTCCCTTTGGTCGGAATGCTATGTTCGTTTGCAGTGGGGCGTTGATAGTGGAGAAAAGTCTGCCATTGTTACTATAGAGATTCCTCCCTTTGGTCGGAATGACTTTGCCCTATGTTATGGGGGAGTAGGTGATTTGGGCGGCAAAGCCGCCCAAATCACCTACTCAATAACAGGACGAAGCCTTGTCATTCCGACCGTAGGGAGGAATCTCCACTCTAATACCAGCGCAAAGCCTTGTCATTCCGACCGTAGGGAGGAATCTCTACTCTAATACCAGCGCAAAGCCCTGTCATTCCGACCGTAGGGAGGAATCTTCTCAACCAATCACTGTCATTGGTAACGAAGTGAGAGATCTCATCAATCAATCGGTTATCATTTTTCCATTACCCATTTTCGGCACCCTGAGCCTGTCGAAGGGCATTAATCTATCAGCAAGTTATTCACTTGCAAAACTTGAGTAAACAACCCACAACTCACTCATTAGCAAGTTCCCATAGTGTTAGGAAGCTGTTTTTAATTATCGATTCCATTTTCTGGCAATCAATCTTCTCGGCATGGTCGCCGGGCTGGTGATACTCGGGATGGCCGCCGGTATGATACCACATTATTGGAATGCCTACTTTGGCAAATGAGCCGTTGTCGCTGCCACTCACAGGGTTATCCCAGGCACTTAGGTTGATGTTCAACCCCAATTTATAATCATGGTTGAATTTTGTAGTGAGCTCGCCCGCCTGTTTCCAGGTGTCGGTGTACATCATCGATACTGCCATGTCACTCTTTTTATGGTCGTAACTGCGGCCTATCATGTCGTAATTGTGATAATATTTCACTTTGCCAATCTTATCGTAGTTGGCAACAAAATATCTTGAACCCAACAAGCCGCGCTCTTCGGCCGTCCAGTTGGCAAAAATAATGGTGCGCTTGGGCTGAACGCCCGTGGCCATAAATGCTGCTGCAATGGTGGCTGTTCCTATGGCTCCCGATGCATTATCGTCGGCCCCGTTCCATATCAATCCGTTGCTGGCGCCAAGGTGATCGTAATGGCCTCCCACAACAATTATCTCATCAGGGTATTCACTACCCTCGATAATTGCTACCACATTGCGGCAATATTTGTAATCGGCTGCTATGCGGGCACTGATCTCAATGGAGCCTTCCACTTTGGGAGTGCTGTTTTTGGCAACGAAGTTATTTATCTGATTATCAACATCCGTCATTAGTTGTTGAAGCACAGTTTTTGATATTTTTATCACTGGAATTTCACTCTTTTCTTCACCCGGAAGTAGGTAACGTCTGCTATAAATTTCTGATGTCGGATTCTCGGCTTTTCCTCCTTTAGCGATTCCACTTTTGAAGTTCTTCATCATGTATGGGTCGGCAGGGTCGTACTCAAGCACTGCAATTGCACCCGATTCGGCAAGAAACTTACTCTTTTGCAGTTCCAGTTCTTTTGCATCAATATTACTTCCTGCAGGTTGGCCAGCCACCCTTATGGCAATCTTGTCGGTCATGCTTTTGGGTTTACCATCGATTCCGTAACCCATCCAAGCCACTTTGCCCGAAATTTTATATCCCATTGTTATTGGCGATATTGAAAACTCCTGCCCGGGCTTTAAGCGAACTGTGGTACCGCCATTGGTGGCATACATCAGCGGTTTGGCTGGTGCTTGAAAAATTACCAGTGGCACTTTTTGAAAATAGCTATTGTTTTCACCGGCAGGTGCAATGTCCATCTGCTGATATATGGATGCCAAATAGTCGGCTGCCATGTATGCACCCTCGGTAGCTGCCTCGCGACCATTGAACCAGTCGGATGCCAGGAAGCCCACCTGCGCCTGGATAGTGTTTTTGTTGATTACGGCAAGTCCCTTCTCTACAGGCTGTTGAGCCTGAATTTTAAATGTTGCCAATAGCAAAATTGCTATTATTGTAAGTCTGTTGTTCATCAGTAATAATTATTTTATCTATTACGGTCAAATTTCATACCTCAATTGCCACTTTTGAAAAGTCGTGCAATATTTCGTCCCAGCACATCCAGTTTTTCGATAGAACCTACCAAGGTTGGATTTGTTAAGTCCATACCATCACGTTCCATTGTGCCATTTTGGATAGGATATATCAGAATAAAACTGCTTTTTGTAAAATATCGGTTTAGATAAAGAGGTATCTCTTCCATTTTTGAGTGATATGAGATATTATTTCTACGACTCATAACGATATTGATGTTATCATCCACTTTTATCTCTTTAGATGCGATAAGGAAATCATCAAAACTAAACATGTTAATATACTCAACTTCAATTGATTGTCCTTGTAGTATGCTTTTCAATGTTGATAAGGTTGACTCAGAACTATAAAACAGTAGTTTCGAACCAGTATTTTTCACTAAACTCCATATTCTGAACATCCAAAATGGGAATCCCATCTCGTGTTCTGCTTTATCGGGCACCACCACAATGTGTCGTTTTATGGTGGCTATTGGTTGCATTGGCTTGTAAATGAAGGTTGTAGTGTTGCTCGAATTTAGCACTCCTTCTGTTAAGTTGCCCAATAAGGATTCGCTTATATCTTTTTTCTGATGTAGCCCCATTATTAAGTCGGTGATGTTGTTCTCCTTAATCACACTTAGTATGCCGTTGGTGTGATTTACGTCGTATCTCAACAGTGTATTGAGGTTTATGTCGGCTGCCGAGGCTATTTCGGCCGCTTTGTTGAGTAGTTTTCGCGCTCCGGTTTCGGTTATGGTATCGGTTCCGCTATTATTTATAACATTGAGGGCTATGAAGTTACTGGTTTTTCCTTTAGTTTTCATCACTATAGCCAGCTGAACAAGGTCTTCGATAGTCTCCGGGTTTCGAACAGGAATTAATATACAATCGGCTGATTTTTGCTCTACTGTTCCGGTTGGTACGTTCTCCTGTAGTGATATGTTGTGCGCTGCCCGTTGTGTGGCAAATGTGGCTATTGAGCAGGTAATCAGTATCATAACTATGGTGCCGTTAAGTATGCTGTCGTTAAGAAGGCGTATTGGTTCGCCCACATCCGTATAACCAAGTATAATGTTGTAACCAACCAACACTGCAGCCAGTGTGGCTGCTGCTTGTGCATTGCTGAGGCCGAAGATAATTCCTCGTTCGTCGTGTGTGAATTTGAATGATTTCTGTGTAAGCCAGGCTGCACCATATTTTGATACGGTTGCCACAATGGTCATAACTGCTGCCACAAGAAGGGTGTTTATATCATTAAAGAACACCCGGAAGTCTATAAGCATTCCCACACCTATCAGAAAAAATGGGATAAATATAGCATTGCCTATAAACTCCACTCGGTTCATGAGAGGTGATGCTGCCGGAATAAGCCTGTTGAGCGCAAGGCCGGCTAGGAATGCCCCAATGATTGCCTCTACACCGGCGGCTTCGGCGAGCACTGCACCCAGAAACACCATCGAAAGAACAAAAATATACTGTGAAAGGCTGTCATTGTAATGCTTGAAGAACCA
>CAZWOA010000026.1:2793-14332 GCA_964635545.1 uncultured Marinilabiliaceae bacterium | reverse complement strand
AATATTCCCAATCCCATAGGAATTGTAAATGTTAACATTCCAAATATCAGACTCTTAGTGCTGTTTTTCTTAAATTCATTAAGGTCTATCTCCAGGCCTGCAAGAAACATGATGTATAGAAGACCAGCCGTACCCGACAGGATGATGCTGCTGTCGCGCAGGAGAAGATTAAAGCCGTATGGCCCAATTACAGCACCGGCAATGATTAGTCCTAAAATATGCGGTATTCTAAAACGGTTGAGTATGATGGGTGCAAAAAGTATAATCAAAAGAATTATGAGAAATTTGAGCACCGGATTTGTTAGTGGAAGTGTGAAATCCAAAGTTGTCAGTAATATCATAGCGCTAAGTTTAGTTCTTTAAATTTAATAAATTAATGGCTAAAAGCATTATTACTCTTTATGTGTAACGTTTTATTTTTGATAAAATTTGTGTAGAACAGTTTTGTTTGTATCTTGGGTAACGAAAAAATTGTGTTGTAGCTTATGCTTCAGCATAATAATTTTTAATTTTAAAATCCCAAATTATGAATTTAAAGAAGTTTATCTTACCGATGGCATTATTAGGTGCTATCGCTACCAGTTGCACAACTCCGCAACCAACAACATCAGTGAAAAACGATGTTAAGCCCGTAGTTATTGGATATGTGGGCGGCTATAATGGCAATGTTATCGACATAGATGGTATTGATGCCTACCGTATGTCGCATATAAATTATGCTTTTGTTGATATAAAAGATAATTTGGCACATCTCACCAATGAGGCTACCGATACTATTAACTTCCGACTGCTCAATACTTTAAAGGATGTTAGCCCCGACCTGAAAATTATGATTTCTGTAGGTGGTTGGACTTGGAGTAAGGATTTTTCGGATGCAGTGTTAACCGAAGAGCTAAACAATGCTTTTGCGCAAAGTTGTGTTGATATTGTGGCCGATCACAACCTCGATGGTGTAGATATCGACTGGGAATATCCCGGCATGGTGGGTGATGGAAATAAATATCGCCCCGAGGATAAGTATAACTATACCCGTATGTTTAAGGCTATTCGCGAAAAACTTGATGTTCTATCGAATACAACCGGTAAAAATTACCTGGTAACAACTGCCATAGGCGGTTCGCTCGAGTTTCTGCAGCACACCGAAATGGATGTGGCCCAGCAGTATCTCGATTACATCAACTTGATGAGTTATGATTTTGATGGCACTTATGATAATATTTCTTCACACCATGCCAATCTATACTCACCATCAAATATGCCTTATATCTATTCAGCCGATTTCGCCATCAGCAACCTTGAAAAAGTGGGCGTTGATTTGTCGAAAGTGGTTATGGGACTTGCTTTCTACTCGAAAGGTAAAGTTGTGAAGGATGCTGATAATAACGGTCTGTATCAAATTCCTGTTAGGCCTATGTGGGGTGGAGGATACACTTTCCTTAAAGATAGCCTGGTTGACAAAAAAGGCTTTGTGCGTTATTGGGATGATGCCTCTAAGGCGCCCTACCTATTCAATGCCGAGAAGAAGGTGTTTATAACCTATGACGACGAAGAATCAGTAAAGTTAAAATGCGACTATGTGAAAGAACGAGGCCTTGCAGGTGTTATGTTCTGGGAGTACTTCAGCGACAGCAAACTATATCTCCTAAAAACTATTAATGAGGAGTTTGGTTACACTGAATAATTTGTAAGCGTTTATAAAATAAAAATCCCTTTAGTACACGAAACTAAAGGGATTTTTTTATTTATAGCTATTTTTGAACCACAGCTAATAAACGAAGGTCATATTCTTTAGCAAGAAATCAATGGGCCTCAAGCCAGTTGTTTCCGGTTCCCAAGTCAGCAATTAGAGGCACTTTGAGTTTGCAAGCACTCTCCATATTTCGTTTTACAAGCTCTTTAACTGTCTCCAATTCATCTTTGGTAACATCAAAGTTAAGTTCGTCATGTACTTGAAGTATCATTTTAGATTTAAGCTGTAACTCGCTCATTTCCTTATAGATATTGATCATTGCAATTTTGATGATATCGGCTGCGGTTCCCTGTATTGGGGCGTTAATTGCATTTCGTTCTGCCACACCTCTCACCACTCCGTTGCGCGAGTTAATATCGTCGAGCTGACGGCGGCGGCCAAACAGAGTCTCCACATATCCGGTGTCGCGCGCTTTTGCAATGCAGCTGTCCATATATTCCTTCACTCCCGGGAAACTGTCAAAATAGCCATCGATTATATCTTTCGCTTCGCTTCGCGATATATTTAATCTGTCGGCCAGTCCGAATGCCGATATTCCATAAATTATACCGAAGTTGGCTGTTTTGGCTTTGCGTCGCATATCGCTTGTAACATCATCGGTTTTGAATATCTTAGATGCTGTGGCACTGTGGATATCCTCGCCTCTATTAAAGGCTTCAATTAAGTGCTTATCTTCACTGAAATGAGCCATCAGCCTTAGTTCAACCTGCGAGTAGTCGGCCGAAAGGAAGATATGCTCATCATCGGCGGCAATAAATGCTTTTCGTATCTCTTTGCCGTTTTCATCGCGTATGGGTATATTCTGTAGGTTTGGATTGGTGCTGCTCAACCTGCCGGTAACAACCACCGTTTGGTTATATGATGTATGTATTCGGCCTGTTTTAGGATTGATAAGCTTGGGAAGTGCCTCAACATAAGTGCTAAGTAACTTCATTAAACCTCTGTAGTCCAGTATCTTCATCACAATAGGATGTTCGTTTTTCAGTTTTTGAAGCGTCTCTTCATTGGTGCTGTATTGTCCGGTTTTTGTCTTCTTGGCGTTCTTGTCTATTTTCAGAACGTCGAATAGAATCTCACCCACCTGTTTCGGACTGCCAATATTAAACGGTTGACCTGCCAATTCCTGAATTTCAGCTTCAATGCCAATAATCTGTTCCCTAAGTACTTCAGCATAAGCGTTAAGTGAATCCTTATCAACTTTTACGCCTGTATGCTCCATCTCTGCAAGCACTTTTACCAGTGGCATCTCAATATCGTTAAATAGTGGCGATATATTTTTCTCTTCAACCTTTGGTTCAAATAACTTGTATAATTGCCATGTAATGTCGGCATCTTCGGCAGCATACTCTTTGACTTGCTCAATAGGCATATTGCGCATATTGCCCTGTGTTTCACCCTTTTTGCCAATCAACTCCTCTATTGATATGGTTTTGTAGTTGAGGTAGGTCTCGGCCATAAAGTCCATTCCGTTTCGTAGCCCCGGATATAGCAGGAAGTGCGCAATCATGGTGTCGAAAAGTGGGCCACAAACATTTATGCCGTAATTTTTCAGTACAAGGATATCATATTTCAGATTTTGACCTACCTTTTTAATATTGGCATCTTCAAAAATTGGGCGTAAAGATTCTGTAATCTTCATTGCCTCATCTCTATTGGCCGGAACCGGCACGTAATATGCCTCATGCGACTCCCACGAAAACGATAATCCTACCAATTCGGCATCAATACCATCTAAAGATGTAGTTTCCGTGTCGAAGCAAAATGCCGGCTGCACACTTAAACTCATTATTAAGGAAGTGAGTGCCATCTCATTATCAATGAGGTAGTATTGATGTGTGGTACTTGCAGCATTTTGAAGGTTTGCTGCCTGGCTTGCGGTGGGTATTACTACTCCGGCACCCGAGAACAGATCGACCATGCCATCGTTTTGTTTAACTCCAAAAATATTTTCAACCCTATTTATTAGGGTTCGAAACTCAAGTTCGTCGAATAACTTGCGAAGTTCTACGAAGTCAGGAGTCTCGGTTTTGACTGATTCTTCATCAAAATCGATTGGTACATTGAGGTCTATGGTCGCTAATTGATATGATAGTTTAACCTGTTCCTTGAAGTTGATGAGGTTCTCTTTCTGTTTCCCCTTTTGAGATTCTATATTTTCATATATACCATCGATGCTCTTAAACTCCTGAATAAGCGCTTTTGCCTTTTTCTCTCCAATGCCTGGACAACCCGGGATATTGTCGGCCGCATCGCCCCACAGCCCAAGGATATCAATTACTTGTTCGGGGCGTTCAACTTCAAAATTATCGCACACCTCTTTAACGCCCCAAATCTCGATATCGCCACCGCCGCTTTTGGGTTTCATCATCTTTATATTTTCACTCACCAGTTGAGCATAATCCTTGTCGGGCGTAACCATATAAACCTGATGGCCGGCTTTTTCGGCTTTCTTTGCCAATGTGCCAATTACATCGTCGGCTTCATATCCTGCTTTTTCAAGAATTGGAATGTGCATAGCCTTCAATATTTGCTTTATATAAGGCACTGCAAGTTTAATATCCTCAGGTGTTGCCTCACGATTGGCTTTATATTCGGCAAACATCTCACTTCTAAATGTAGGGCCCGATGGGTCGAATGCCACAGCCAAATGGTTGGGTTTCGATTTGCTAATAACCTCAAGCAGTGAGTTGGTGAAACCAAAAATAGCAGATGTATTTTGTCCTTTTGAATTAACTCTTGGATTGCGGATAAAAGCATAGTAGGCTCTGTATATAAGTGCGTATGCATCAAGAAGATAAAGCTCTTTTTCAGGATTACTCATTGTGGTGGTGTTTATTTTTATGTGTTTATTAAACAAATATAGCTATTTATAGTTTTAATGCTAATAGGTGTTAGCGTGTATATTTAATGGATTAGTCTTTCATATCTTTAAAATCTACATATTTATATATATATTTGCGATTAATATATTCTAATTGTTGGATTAAAATAAATGTAATCATATGAAAATTAATGCACTTGATGCAAAGATTCTTGAAAATGCAGCTTCAATGTTGAAGGCTATCGCACATCCTATGCGTATTTCAATCATCAACTTTCTTTCTGAAGGCAAAAAGATGTCGGTAACTGAAATTCATCAGCATCTGAATATTGAGCAGAGCACTGCTTCACATCATCTGGGTATCCTAAAAGATAAGGGTGTACTAGATTGTCAGCGTGAGGGGAAGAATACCTATTATTTTGTGCGACATGATAGTTTGCACAATATTATCACTTGTATAAGTCGTTGTGCTTCAGGAGAACAATGATTGTTATTTAATTTATTAGTTTAATAGATGTCTGTAGTTAGAGTTACTAAGGAGTTCCGCTTTGAGATGGCGCACCTCCTTGCAAATTACGATGGCTTATGTAAAAACATTCATGGGCACTCATATATTTTGTATATTACAGTTAAGGGAAAGATTATTGATGATAAGAAAAACCCAAAGCTTGGCATGGTTATCGACTTTGGTGATTTGAAGCGAATCGTGAAACAAGAAATTGTTGATAAACTTGACCATTCCGTCGCTGTAAATCAGGACTTTAGGAGTAATGAATTAAACAAATACAGCGATAGGATTATTGAGCTTCCATATCAGCCAACTTGTGAAAATATGGTTGTTGATTTTGCTGAAAGAATTAAAAAACGACTTCCCAATCATCTTGAACTTTTTAGCGTTAAGCTTCATGAAACGGCTTCGAGTTTTGCAGAGTGGTATGCATCTGATAATGTATGAGGTTGGTAACTAAAAATAAACAAAAGGAACTAGATGAAGCAATAATAAAATGCATTGATAAAATTTTATTGTAATCTATTTTATTTGGTTATATTCACTATATTTGCTATGAATCTAACCATAATAATATGCGCTTTACCGAAGTTTCTTGTGCTATAATTGTGCGTGACGGGCTTGTGCTTGCTACCCGTCGCGGCCCACAAATGGATCATGCAGGTTTGTGGGAATTTCCTGGAGGCAAGTTGCACGAAGGTGAATCCTATGAGGATTGCCTTATACGCGAGATTAAAGAAGAACTTGATGTAACCATCCGAATTATCGGTAGATTAGAGCCTTCCGAATTTGAATACCCTCATAAAATAATAAAACTTATACCCTTTTGGGCAGAAATTGAAAGTGGCTCCATTCGCTCGTCTGAACACGATAGGGTAGAGTGGTTTGCCCCATCTCAACTTATGAGATTGGCATGGCCAGGAGCAGATGTACCTATTGTGGAGCAGGTGATAGCACATTTTGCAAGGTGATAGTGAATTCAGTTTTTATTCATAATTTTTATTTAAGTGTGACTTTTTTATTGCAATGCTGCAAATCGACCTGAAATGGTAAATCTCCGCAACCTAGATAAATAGCAACACGGGTTGCTGCCTGTGATTCAGAACTAAATGATAATGTGGCTACTTGGTTTAGAATTTATATAAGCCTATCAATGACCACGGGCTTCAGCCCGTGGCAATACGCCAGCTACGGCAGGACTTTAGTCCAAAAAAACAAACCCAAAACCAACACAATTTGGCTAAAGCCCTTTCACCACATCGTGCAATACCACGGGCTGAAGCCACGTGGTTACTAATACGCCTCTCATCAACAAAGCATAAAACCTTAGAAATGAAAACTTTGTGCTGCCACTCCGGGCAGAGTTGTGAGATGCTATTTACCGCGGGCTGTCGCCCACGGTTATGCATGGTATGGCTCTACGAGCCGATTCCCATGATGTAAAATGGCAACAATAACCTTGCTGTTAAGGTTAATTCTACAAGAAGCTAATACCTCCCGCCTTGTCGGCGAGCCTTAGGACTATCTCGTAGTGGAGCTGAGAAGAACGAAATACTGTTTGAGGTTCATAAATCTACCCCTTGTTTAAAACGAGGGGTAGATGGTCTGGCATTTGAAATGCCATTTTCCACACTGAACCGAGTTTATTTCGTTTCAGCGTAACGGAGTGATAGTTCTTAGGTAAGCAGGCACAGCGGCGGCATTTTAGCTTCCCTGATTTTTGCAACGTTCGGCAATGATTGCAAACAAGTTTGCTCACTGCCCTCACTTAAAGCAAAAATTTTGTTTACTTTTTTTTGCTGTAGAACAGAGCGAAGCGGAGCACGAGGACCAATAAAAACCAACTATTACCCGAGTAAAAAGTAAAAGCCCGTCCGGCTTGAGGACATAGCCGCACTTAGCAAGAGTAGTATAAATGCCTAAGCCAATTACTCTTCGTTTCTGCTTGGCTTTACCACTCGGTGTACCAAGAAACGAGGAGTAGAAATTGCTGTCAATAGGCCTGAAAAAAGGCCATCCGATTATTATCAGACGGCCTATTAGAGATTATTTTAATCTGCAATGCAGATATTTACTCAATAATAGTAATCCAACCAAATTTGTCGGGCTCATCACCATATTGTATAGCACGAAGGCGGTTGTAAAGCATCTCTGAGATTTTGCCGGGCTTGCCGTCTTTGCTGAATATGAATGACTTACCTGTATCAACATCATCAATGCGGCCAATGGGGCTGATAACGGCAGCCGTACCGCAGGCACCTGCCTCTTCAAATGAGTCAAGTTCCTCAAGCAAAATAGGGCGACGCTCAACTTTCAAGCCACTATCTTTTGCAAGCTCATACAAGCTCTTGTTAGTAATAGACGGAAGTATTGAGTGCGACTCAGGAGTGGTGTAGGTGTTATCCTTAATAACAAAGAAGTTGGCAGGGCCACACTCATCAATATACTTTTTCTCTTTACTATCAAGATAAAGCACTGATGAATAGCCTTTTTCATGGGCAAGACGACCAGCCACAAGACTTGCAGCATAGTTACCACCCACTTTGATATGTCCTGTTCCGTTGGGAGCTGCACGGTCATATTTGCGACTAATCATCATATTAACCGGCTTGAAACCTTCTTTGAAATATGGGCCAACGGGAGTTACAAAAATCATAAACAGATATTCGTCGGCTGGTGATACACCCACTTTAGCACCAGTACCTATAAGTAGCGGACGAAGATAAAGAGCTGCACCCGACTCATAAGGAGGTACAAAACGCTCGTTTAGTTTTATAACTTTCTTAACTGCCTCAATGAAAAGACTTTCAGGCACAGGAGCCATCAGGATTCCATCGGCAGAGCTCTGAAGCCTCTTGGCATTCTCTTCAACTCTGAACACCCTTACTTTGCCATCTTTACCCTTAAATGCTTTAAGACCCTCAAAAGCCTCTTGCCCGTAATGCAAAGCGGTGGCAGCCATGTGAATATTTATCTGGTCGGAAGAGCTCACTTCAAGCTCGCCCCATTTGCCATCGCGATAATAGCAGCGCACGTTGTAATCGGTCTTCATATAGCTGAATGATAGATTACTCCAATCAATATTGCTCATAATATTTGCTTTATATAGTTATTCCATTAACGAAAGCTAAGTTAATGTATTATTACATAAACTGTAATGACTTTTAACACTAAATGAGCAAAATAATTATGCTATTGAGCATAAAAGGTTGTTATTCTGTTAATTGCTTTACAAACGGGCGGTAAATCATAATTGCATCGCAGGCACATATACTGCCGCAATGGGGGCAAAGGAAGCCGCGTTTGATGCTTGATTTCATCCAAAACTGGGGCTTGTGCACAAGTTCTTTAAAGCCATACTGCTTGGCAAGGCCTGCCATTGGTATAAAGCCATCCTGAATCCACATATAACCATAACTGCATAGTGCACCATGATTTTTTGATATGGATAGAGCCATCTGTAGCAGTGCGTTGCCATATCCCTTGCCATCGCATCCGTTTTTTACCGCTATAGACTTGAAATATACGGTCTTGTGTGGCTGCGGAAATTTACTTTTCAATTCGACCGGGAAGTCATTGCTATCCATAAAATATTGTAGTGCAAAGCCAACAACATCACCGTCAGCGGTGGCTACTAAAGTTAGGGCGTTACTCTTATTAAAATCGGCAGGATGCAGATAGTTTTTACCAAAACGCGAGTCTGATATTTCAAGTATATCCTTTAGTTGAGATTGATCGAGATAACTAACAGTGACCGACATAGTTATGATATTAATTTTCGAATTACGTGCGATGCTGCATATAGCCCAAAGATAGCAGGAATATAACTAATTGTGCCGGTTGTTGATTTTTTATTTCTCTCATTTTCGGTCAATATCACCGCCGATGGGTCAACCTCTTCGGGTGAGAATACCACGTCAACTCCCTTCTTGATGTCGAACTTGCCCAATCGCTTACGCACCATGCGCGACAGTTTGCAGTTGTAAGTTTTCGACAGATCGGTTATTCCCACCAATGAGGGGTCGAGTTTCCCACCGGCACCCATTGATGATATAATCGGATAGCCACGGTTGACTGTGTGCACAATCAAAAAAACTTTTGGACTCAACGAATCTATTGCATCAACCACAAAATCAAAAGGTGTGGATAATAGTTCTTCAAAATCCCTTCCCATCATGAAGGTATCAATCACATTGAGTTTAATTTCAGGATTGATATCTATCAGTCGTTGAGAGATTACTGATGCTTTACTTAAACCAATAGTTGAAGTTAATGCAGGAAGTTGGCGGTTACGATTACTTGGCTGAACCACATCGCCATCAACAATGGTTAGTGCGCCCACGCCGGAGCGTGCGAGTTGCTCAACCACATAAGAGCCCACGCCACCCAATCCTGCAACCAGCACGTGTGCGTTTTTAAGTTTCTGAAGCTTCTCTTCGCCAATGAGTAGCTGGGTACGTTCAAGCCAATTTGCCGACATTAATGTATCTATTAAAATTATTGTAGATATTCAGTTTCAAAGTCTCCATATCAATATCCAGAAGAGAGGCAGCTGCAGCATATATCTCACTAATGTTAACGCCCGAATCATCGGTTTCGAGAAAAAGCCTGTCTGAAGGAATAGAGGTTAATACCGCTTTCAGGTTTTTGCCCGGTTTTAACACTGATGCACCAAAGGAAAACAGGAAGTTACGGCCGAGAAGTTGCTTTGTCATCTGTTCTGATGAGTTGTAGCCATGCAGTAACCACACAGGATGATTACCCAATTGGTTGCTTAAAGTAAATATTTCATTAAAACGGCCTACTGAATGGATGACCAATGGTTTATTGATTTTCATTGATAAATATGCCTGCCATTCAAATATTTCATTTTGAAGAGCCTCCGGAGTATCGCATTTTGAATCCAGACCGGCTTCGCCTATCATAATACATCGGGGCAATGATGCGATTTCGGTTAGCCATAACTTATAATCATCCCTATTCTGATAATCGACATACCACGGATGAATACCTGCCGAGAATAGAATATCTTGTTCAGGTAACACATCCTTAGGCATTATATTTCTGATGGTTATAATATCATCATCAGAAATAGTACTGTGGGTATGTATATCAATAAAAGGAATCATTTCATAGAATTAAAAAAGGGGCTGTGGAGTATGGAAACAGTGGGAAATAAATATTTTCATATCATAATCCTTGTTGCCCTAATCTACAGTCCCTTAGTATTTTAAATCATATTACATTAAGCTTTACCTGAACGCTTGCGCTCTACTTCGGTAAGCAATATTTTACGTAATCTGATACTCTTGGGTGTTACCTCTACATACTCATCCTCTTGAATATACTCAAGAGCCTCTTCGAGACTAAATATTTTTGGAGGTGCAAGCTTTGCTTTATCATCAGATCCTGAAGCTCTCATGTTAGTAAGCTTTTTTGCTTTGGTAACATTGATGGTTAAATCACCTTCACGGTTATTCTCACCCACAACCTGTCCCATATAAACCTCCTCTTGTGGATTGATAAAGAAGTGCCCGCGATCTTGAAGTTTATCAAGTGCATAAGCATAAGCAGTGCCCGACTCAAGCACGATTAGCGAGCCATTTTGACGTTTCTCGATATGACCCTTAAGCGGTTCGAAACCGATGAAACGGTGTGCCATGATAGCCTCGCCACCGGTGGCTGTTAACATGTTGCTTCTGAGGCCGATAATACCCCTTGATGGAATTTTAAATTCAAGGTGGATGCGGTCGCCTTTACGCTCCATCGATAACATCTCGCCTTTTTTATTTGACACGAGTTCGATGGCTTTACCCGAGAATTCTTCGGGAAGGTCGATGGTAAGTTCCTCAACCGGCTCACATTTCTCGCCGCCAATCTCTTTGATAATTACCTGTGGCTGACCAACTTGAAGTTCATATCCTTCGCGGCGCATAGTTTCTATAAGCACCGATAGGTGAAGCACGCCGCGGCCAAACACATTCCATGCATCGGCGCTATTGGTAGTCTCAACCCTAAGAGCAAGGTTCTTCTCAAGTTCCTTCTCAAGTCTCTCGAAAATATGACGTGAAGTAACAAATTTACCCTCTTTACCAAAGAATGGTGAGTTGTTGATAGTGAACAACATACTCATTGTTGGTTCATCAATTGCTATAGGATCCATTGGCTCCGGATTCTCAATGTCGGCAACAGTATCACCTATATCAAAACCATCCAAACCAACTATTGCACAAAGCTCACCACAAGGCACAACGTCGGTTTTTACCTTTCCTTGTCCTTCGAACAGGAATAAATCTTTAATTCTGGTTTTAATGATACGTCCATCACGTTTGCACAGGCTCACATCCATGCCCACCTTCAGTTCGCCACGGTGTACACGCCCAATGGCGATACGTCCGGTGTAGCTTGAGTACTCAAGCGAAGTGATAAGCATTTGAGGAGTTCCTTTATTTATTTCAGG
>CAZWOA010000026.1:0-2693 GCA_964635545.1 uncultured Marinilabiliaceae bacterium | reverse complement strand
TCGATTGCTTTTTGAAGCACGAAACGAGTTTGAGGCATAGGGCCTTCAAAAGCATCCACAAGCAGCAGCACGCCATCGGCCATATTAAGCACCCTCTCTACTTCACCACCAAAGTCGGAGTGGCCGGGGGTATCGATAAGGTTTATCTTATAATCTTTCCAAGTAACAGCAGCATTTTTGGCAAGGATGGTTATTCCCCTCTCTCGCTCCAGTTCGTTATTATCCATGGAGACAACCTCTTTCTCGCCGTCTCTAAACTTTCTTCCGGCTTGCAACATCTTGTCAACCAGGGTAGTTTTGCCGTGGTCAACGTGTGCAATAATCGCCACATTACGTATCTTCTGCATATAATTAGTTATAAGGAGCGCAAAGTTACGGCAATTTTTTCAGATAGTGTGAACTACGAATCTTAAAAAAGGTTTAAAGGGGGTATAAATCAGAGAATAAGGGGCGGGATGATATCTCTCCTTCATTTTAAACAACATTAATTCCTAGCTTATCCAATAATTCGTATTCATAGTTTAAAAATTTTTGTTGAAAATTACATCAAATATGCTATATTTTCTTCATTTCATAGAGTATATTTATGATGGAGTATTATTCGTCTGTGGTTCAGTATGATATGTTTAGCTATAGGTGTCAATCGGTGAGAAATGAAATATAAATGTTGTTTATATGCTATATTCTTAAACGCTTTTTCTGTTAACGAAGCGGTATATATAAGAACATATTTCTTCGGGAGATAATTCTTCCACTAAATTTCACTCTCTTGGCTCATAATCATTGGTGATATAGTATCATTTATATATAACTTTCTGTATATTTGTAATTGTGCATTATTACACAATTATTCAAATAATAGACGCATAATCATGGATTTATCCACAATTATAAATCAATCGCCGGATTCAATTACCAAAGGAATTGCTGAGCGTGTTAAAGCAAAGCGCCTTGAACGTAATTTAACTCAGAAAGCTTTTGCAAAACAGGCCGGCGTTGGCTATGACGCTTACAGAAGATTTGAAACAACCGGTGAGATAACTTTACGCAATTTGGTGTTATGTGCTATTGTGCTTGATGAAACTGACGAGTTTACTGCATTGTTTGCACGACCTTCATACCAAAACATGGATGAATTGCTCGAATCGAAAAAAACAAGCAAAAGAAAGCGAGGAGCAAAAAATGAATAGTGTAGATGTTATAGAGGTGTTGATGAACCGGGAAGTTATAGGGCGTATTGCCATGACTCCCAAATATCTTTGTGCTTTCGAGTACAATGCTGAATATCTTAAGAGTGGTTACTCAATATCGCCGTTCCATCTTCCTCTCCGAAATAAATTATTTATAGCTAAGCGTACACCTTTCAAAGGAGGATTTGGAGTTTTTGAAGACAGTTTGCCCGATGGTTGGGGAAGTATTCTTCTAAACAGATATTTGCGAACCAAAGGGGTTGATCCCAATAAGGTAACACTACTTCAGCGGTTGGCACTAATAGGCAGTACGGGTCGTGGGGCGTTAGAGTACCGACCAGATTTTAGTGACTCTTCCAACGAAGAGATGCTTAACCTGAATAAACTTGCACTAGAAACAGAAAAGATTCTAACAACTAATTATTCAGGTGATTATTTAGAGACTTTATATAGGCATGGAGGTTCTTCGGGAGGTGCCAGACCCAAGGTTTTTGTAAATATTGATGGCAAAGAGTGGCTTATAAAATTTAGGGCTATGAACGACCCCATGAATGTTGGTGAAATAGAGTATAAATATTCTCTTCTTGCAAAAAAATGCGGAATAATTATGCCCGAAACAAATCTATTTGAAGGTAAGTATTTTGGTGTTGAGCGATATGATAGAACCAAGGAGGGAAGAGTTCATACTGTGAGTGCAGCCGGACTTTTAAATGCCGATTACAGAATTCCAAGTCTCGATTATGGTGATTTATTACAATTATGCCATGTGTTGACTAAAAACATGGAAGAGGTGTACGCTCTGTTTCGGCAGATGGTTTTTAATGTGGAGATTGGAAATCGTGATGACCATGCTAAAAATTTTTCATTTCAGCTTATTAACGGTAAATGGAAGCTGTCTCCGGCATACGACCTACTTCCCTGCGTAGGTTTCAATGGCTATCATACTACCACGATAAACAATAGTGGCGACCCCACCAAAGATGATGTAATGGCAGTGGCAACAAAAGCAGGAATAAGCAAAACTATTGCTAATGAGATTATTGATGAGGTGAAAGCGGTTTTAAACTCTTCAATTTAGCAGTAACTAATTTTTATATTATATGATAGTTTGATGTGGATTGTTTGGAGGCTCTGCCGCCAAACAATCCTCCATCCCCCAAATAAAAAATAGACGAAGTCATTCCGACCGCAGGGAGAAACGAAGTTCAGCGTAGCTAAATCTTCTCTTGTGAGTAAAACTATTTACTACCAATAACATATTTGTACAGACGGGACAGGTACTGCGGGAGATATTAGTTTCCCCCCTTTAATCTGGGTGATCACGTAGAAAAGATTACTTTTGTAATGCTAGAATTGTAACATATTATAACCAAAATATAAAATGACAAGTATTCAACAAAGAGCCGAGTTACAGGCAAAAATATGGAAGATAGCCAATGATGTGCGTGGTGCAGTGGATGGATGGGATTTTAAACAGTTTGTACTTGGTACTCTGTTCTACCG
>CAZWOA010000025.1:0-39497 GCA_964635545.1 uncultured Marinilabiliaceae bacterium | reverse complement strand
TCCTGCCCTCCGCTGTGCTCCATTATGGCTGTCAGGCCATTGCCTGCGTAAATATAGTAAAATAATTTTAACAAAAAATCCTCCATTCCATATTCAGAAACAAAATTCTTTACTATCTTCAACACTTTAAATACTATTTTAGAGCTTCATAAAAACCATAACTCAATGAAGACCACTCTCTTGCTCGATAATATATCAATAGCGCTATCGTCGGTACGCTCCAATCTGCTGCGTACTATCCTCACCATAATGATTATTGCCATCGGCATCACGGCTTTGGTGGGGATGCTCACAGCCGTTTCATCCATTCAAAACTCAATATCGGCAAAATTTTCAAGCATGGGTGCAAGCACGTTCAATATCGAGAGTCGCGGCACCAATATACGTGTTGGTAAAAAAACTTTGCGCCAAAAGAACTACAGTTATATATCGTTTAAAGAGGCACAGCAATTTAAAAACGAATTCTCTTTTCCTGCTATCACAGCCATTTCGCATAGTGCCACAGGATCGGCCACCGTTAAATATGATGCACAAAAAACCAATCCCAACGTATCCATTAACGGCATTGACGAGAATTACCTTGAAGTGGCTGGATACTCTCTACGCGAAGGGCGAAATTTCTCTAAAAACGAAGTTGATTATGGCCGCCACGTTGCATTGATAGGCAAAGATGTTGAGAAAAAGATATTTACATCCAAAGAGAACCCTCTCGATAAAATTATCAGCATAGGCGGAACACGATATCTTGTGGTGGGTATCCTTGAAGAAAAAGGGACTGGGTTTGGCCGTGAGACCGATAATGTGGTGTTTCTTCCGGTAACCAATGTTAGGCAGAACTTCAGCAAAGCCAATATGTCATTCGACATAAGCGTTAAAACCAACGACCCCAAAATGGTAGATGCTGCAATAACCGAGGCAACGGGCTTATTTCGCAATGTGAGAGGCCTTACACTTGAGTATGAAGATAATTTTAATATCACGAAAGCCGATAATCTGGCAAAAATGCTACTCGAAAACACGGCAGTAATAACCATGGCAGCCACAGTTATAGGCCTTATAACACTACTGGGGGCAGCCATAGGACTAATGAATATAATGCTGGTGGCAGTAACCGAACGCACCAACGAAATAGGAGTACGTAAAGCACTGGGAGCCAACAGCAGAGCCATAAGAAACCAATTTCTATCGGAGGCCATAGTTATTGGTCAGTTAGGCGGTTTTATAGGAGTTGTATTGGGTATTTTGGTTGGCAACATAGTGTCAATGGCAATGGATTCGCCCTTTGTGGTGCCTTGGAAGTGGATAATTCTGGGCTTAGCCATATGCTTTGTGGTCAGTATCCTTTCGGGCCTCATTCCGGCAATTAAAGCAGCCAAGCTCGACCCCATAGAAAGTTTGAGATACGAATAAAAAGATGCTTTTTTCGTAAAAACCCCAATTTTATTATATCGTTAATCTTGAAATTGATATTTAATAGCTGTAATTTGCTTTGTTGAAACGTAGCAAAAAGAGTGTTCTATGTCAAATTTTAACAACTGATTAGCGAACCATCACTACTTGCCACAACCAATAAAGGTGTAGGCAGGTAATGACTACAACAACGTATTTTCCTGACATACAGAAGGGTAACGAAAAAAATCTATCTATGAAAACTTCATTACGATATATTCTCATATCAATAGCTTTGCTATTCTTAGTGTCTTTAGTAACCGAGGCACAGAAAAAATACTATGTTGCCACGTGGGGTAAAGCATCTAATAATGGAAGTCTTGATAATCCCTGGGACATAACCACCGGCTTAAAAGGAGGTCCAATGGCTCAAGGCGACACACTATTTATTATGGGCGGCACATATTATGGTTATCACATGTCGCATATTGAACCCTTCTACACCAATCCTGCCACTGCAAAGCCTATTGTAGTGATGCCCTACAACAACGAGACAGTAGTTTTTGACGGCACCGGCAGATATGACAATATAGCCACCTTAACAGTACGGGGTAGTATGGTGATATTTCGCGACCTGATATTTATGAGCTCATCCACCAATAGAATAACAAATGATTATGATGTAAAAGATATTGAAACCAACACCGGAATTGCCTTTGAGGCGAGCTACTCAAAACTCATCAACTGCATAATATACAACAACATAGGCGTGGGCGTGGGCTTCTGGCAGGCTGCTTATAACTCGGAGATGTATGGAAATATCATCTTCAACAATGGTTATATGGGTGGTACTGAACGGGGAGTCGCACATGCCGTTTATTCTCAAAACAGAGAGGAACTTGGAACAAAACAGATACGCGACAATGTTCTCTTCAACAGTTATGGCTGGGGAATACACCTCTACGGATCGTGGGGCTCATCCAATATCGAAGTAACCGGAAACATATCTTTCAATAATGGAGTTTTAGCTTTAGGTAAAAAGCTGAACAACAATATATTGGCAGGTGGAATGGAAGGTTTTGATAAAATGTATATCAAAAACAACTACTTATTCTACAATTTCGGTGGTGGTGGAATGAATCTACAGATGGGATTTAAAAACACAAACAAAACATGTGTTGTACAAGACAACTACATAGTGGGAAATGATGCATTATATCTTCGAAAATGGAGTGGCGCAACCATTACCGGTAATAAAATAGTAAATAAAGGAGGCGCACTTGTAAGGGTAGAAGTGCCGGATGGCGTAACCTACAACAATTATAATATCAACAACAACAAATATTGGGGTGCCGGTGGTTCAGGTTCATACTTCTCGTCAGAGTTCCAATCCGGCTCTCCCGTACATGGCCTCAACATGAGCTTCACCGATTGGCAGAGCAAAACCAAAGCCGACCAATCATCCACCTACTCAAGCACTTTACCACCCGAGAACTGGGTTTTTGTGCGTCCCAATGAGTATGAGCAAGGACGGGCACACGTGGTTATATACAATTTCAAACGTGATGCCACAATAAACGTGGATGTATCGAACGTGCTTAGCATAGGAGCTGAATTTGAAGTGCGCGATATACAGAACATACTTGACGAACCAGTACTAAAAGGCGTATATAGCGGTGGAACTATCAGTTTACCAATGAACCTTACCAAAGTTCTTAGCGTGCCGGGAATCACTCCCAACGTACTGGAACATACAACCAATGAGTTCAACGTATTTCTGATTAAAACACTGAAAGGCTCCAATAATAAGCTTCAAATATCGAGTCTTACACCACGCGAAACACTCACCACATCAGTGCTTGAGTTTTACTCACCCAAAGCACAAACAATTTCATTAACAATATACAACCAAGATGGCACACGAGTAGTGCAACCTGTAAATATTAGTGCTGTTAAAGGAACCAATAAATATACCGTCGATATATCTAAACTTGCGTCGGGACGCTACAGAATCACCATAAACGATGCAACAGATAATGCAAGTATTGAAATTACAAGGCTTGAAGACCCCGTGGTTGACCCGCCTGTAAGTATAACCACATGCCCGGCATCACCTGCAGGCGAAGAGATTACTCTAAAATATACAGCACCCCGCAATCAGCAAGTTGAAATAAGCATATATCAACAAGATGGCACCAACCTTATTAGAAATATCGTTAATGCCGTAGAAGGTAACAATACTTATACAATGAACATATCCGAACTCATTGATGGGGCATATTACATATCCGTAGCCAATGAGGCATCAACCGACTACTGTTCATTTCAGAAAAAAACCGAGATACCAATAGTATTTGAGATAACCAACTGCGCCCCGCCAATAGTAACCGACCTTATAACAGTTGACTATACAAGCCCTAAAAATGCTACCGTTCAATGCACAATACTCAATAGCGCATCGGCAGTAGTATTAACCGAGACATTAACTGCTAAAACTGGTCCAAACAAATCTATAATAAACGTAAAAGACCTCATTTCAGGCAATTACACCCTTAGATTAACGCTCGACAATTCATCTGAGAGCTGCTCATTTGAAAAGCGCACGGTGGTTATGGACAGGGTTGAAATTATAAGTTGCCGTTACCAACTCGACACAAAGCTTACCACACTGAGTATTAGATCGCCCAAGGCACAAACCATCACTACCGATGTATTCAATGAGGATGGCGAGCGAGTTCTTGACCCCAAAAGACATAATATACAGGCGGGAGTAGGTTCTATTAATATAGATTTTAAGACCCTACAGCCTCATACCTATTATATCACTGTGTTTGATGGTGAAAACTACTCCTATTGCACAACGGAAAAACCCGACGCTCCGGCAACCGACCATACCATTAATATTACATCAATAACACCGGTTCCGATAACTAATACCATAAATGCATCCTACACAGCATCGCATGCCGGCACATATAGCGCCACCATATTTAATAAAGATGGGGCTCAACAATCATCAACCAGTATAACAGCTGTGGCAGGCTCCAACAGTTTTAGCTCTAATGTAGCTTCTCTTGCTGTAGGATTATACTTTTTGAATATCAGCAATGGCACCACGTCTGATGTTGAGCCATTCTATATTTATCGTGAAACATCACCACTGCTTCATATAATAGAGTGTGTACCCAACCACTCTTACGACAAACTTTTCATAACCTACTATAGTCCGCAACGTATTAACGTAACACTACAGGTAACCAACCCTGCTGCAGATATAATAAGCAACACATCGCTTAATGCCCAAGTGGGCATTAATTACACAAGTTTGGATATAAGCGCACTGTCGAATGGTGAGTACCTACTATCGCTTACCGATGGAATAATTACCGCACATAAGTTGTTTTTCAAAATAAGCAAACCTGATGTACAACTAGAGATGCTTACCTGCCCCGAAGATATTGTTTTGGAAGAGCTAAACTTATCCTACTACTCCCCAAGATCGCAGCGGGTTACTGTAAACTTTTACACTAACGAAGGCAAACAGATATTATCACCTGAATCGAAGAATGCCGTAACGGGCAACAATACTCTGAAAATCACCTCCATAAAGGATTTACCAGCAGGCAATTACTATGTAACAATATCGAACAATACAAAAATAATATATTGTCAATTCGAGAAAGGTGAATCAACCATTGAACCTGAGGAGCCAATAAAGATAACCAACTGCCCCGAAAGTCCGGCTGGAAATAACATCACCATCGGATTTACATCACCCAAAGATCAGATGGTTGACATAGTGATAAGTAATATTGACGGAGTTGAGGTCATTAACGATAAATATGAGGCAATCGAAGGCGACAATACCTTTGAAAAAGATATATCTGAACTTGAAGATGGGTCGTACTACATTAAGATATCTGCTGGTGAGATAAACGACTATTGCCAGTTCCAGAAAAAAACTGAAGTCCCGATATTATTCGAGATTACAGGTTGTGAGCCACATATTGTTACCGACCTGATTACCATAAGCTACAATAGCCCCAAAGATACCGAGATTACGGCCACAATAACTTTGGGATTAAATAATGTGGTACAAACCGAATTTCTGGCAGCCCGAAAAGGTCCAAACAATTCGATAATAAACGTGAAGAATCTTGAAGCCGGCAGCTTCACACTTTATCTTACATTAGATGGATCAACAAAGAACTGCTCATTTGAGAAAGAGCCTGAAATTAAGGAGTATGTGGAGGTGGTAAATTGCCGTTACATGATTAACAGCAAGAGTACTACACTTACAGTAAAATCACCGTTGGCTCAAGATTTATGGGTAGAGATTTATGATAGTAACGGGAAACGTGTAAGCGTTCCCGACCAAGTTACTGTGAAGACTGGCACCAATGAGCTATCAGTGGATATGTCGAACTATCCACCGGCCAAATATTACATTACCCTATTCGACAATGAGCATTATGCATATTGCATCACTGAAAAACCGGATTCACCAGAAGATCAGAGAGTAATTACAATAACATCAGTAACCCCAGTGCCTGTTACCAATCAACTTAACTGCACCTACACCACCACTGTTGCAGGACGACATATTGGAACCATATATTACTATACCGGTGAGCAGTACAAATCAACAAACACCACAGCGGTAGTTGGCAATAACACATTCCGCACTGATGTGAGCCAACTCTCGGAGGGCTACTACCTGCTTGTTATTAGTAACTCAACATCTTCAGATGTGGCGGAGTTCTACATTTCACGCGCCTCCTCATATCAGCTCGATTTAATCAACTGTGTTCCCAACAGGTCGTTTGATGTGCTGTTTACCCGCTTCTTCAGCTCGGATGCTAGAGATGTAGAGATGATCATTACTGATAAATCGGACGATGTGATAGCCCAAGAAACTTTTACTGCAAAAAGAGGAGTAAACATTGAAGTTGTAGATATTAAAGGCCTTGCCATTGGAGAATACTCACTCACACTATCGGCAGGAGGATTATCACCAGTTAAGGTATTCTTCAGAATAGAACCACCAAAGGCCGATATAGAACTAATCAACTGTCCGCCTTCACCGGTTTACGACAGACTACAGGTATCATTCTCATCACCTGTGGCACAAAGGGTTACCATAAACTACTACACTCCGCAAGGAACTCAGGTGTTGACACCGGAGACGCTCAACGCCCGCGTGGGAAATAATACTCACACATCATCGGCGGTAAACAACCTGCAGCCGGGCAGCTACTTTGTTACTATTTCCAATTCGACAAAGATACTACTGTGCGAATTCAGGAAAGAGAATAAAGACCCCGATATCACCATTACGCTTGCCGGATGCAGCTACAATGAGCAGACCGACCTATTGAGTATGAACTACAACTTATACAAAACGTCAGATGTAACCGTAACAATAACCGACTCCAAATCTATGGAGGTTTTAAGAGATACAAAAACAAACCAGCCAGCCGGAGATAATGTATATGAACTGGATGTTTCATCCTTGAGTGATGGAGTATATAATGTTAATATAGCCGACTATAAATCCTCGGCATATTGCAGCTTCTATATCAATCGCACTCCGGAGCCTGTACTGGAACTCATCAATTGTACACCTAAGGAGGCAACCACCTATGTTAACATAGAGTTTTTTGCACCAAAGGCTGGCAATATTAGCTATACGATTAAAAACAACAGCAGTGGTGCAATAGGTCTTTCTGGCAAATTGAATGCGAAGGCTGGCCTTAATCAGCGCGATATCGACATCACTTCACTGGTAGCAGGTAGCTACACCATTACCATAAGTGACGACACTACAAGCGACTCATGCACTTTCGTTAAAAAGATGTCGGAGCCCGAGAAACAGCTTGAAATATATACTTGCAGCGTAAGTACTGATGGCAATACACTTACAGCCACCATCTACTCGCCCACCAATCAAACAGTAGATACAAGGATGTACACACCAACCGGAATATTGGTGAGCATGCCTGTAAACCTACAATTAAAGCAAGGAGTTAATATTATAGATATTGACATTTCCAGCCTCGACCCGGGTAAATTCTACTATGTTGTATCCGATAATATCACTTACAGCTATTGCCAAGTTGATAAACAATCGGATAATCCGGATATTATTCTTAAGGTGATTAAATGCGAACCTATTGCCACTGCAACCATAGCCAACATAATGTTCTATGTGAGCATGGATGGCGAAGCCGAAGTTAAGGTAGTCAACAGGCAGGAGACCATTGTGCAAGAATTCAAAGTTATGGCTACAGCAGGGTTAAATACAGCCACTGTAAACCTAAGCGGATTACCGAACGGATATTATTATCTGGTAATTATGTTTGAAGAGGTGACATCATTTTGCGAGGTTGAGCGCAGCGGACAGACCGGATCTCAGGATTTAGTAATACTGAAATGCCAACCTAAATTTGTCAATAACCTATTGTTTGTAGAGGTAAATTCCGAAATACAAGGAAGCGCAAATATAACTGCCTTATCGGTTCATGACAACACGGTTGAGTTCACCAGAGAAGTAAATCTTACAAGAGGTAAGAATAAAGTAGCGATAGACCTCAGCAAGATACCTATTGATGAATATAGGCTTATAATGAGCACTCAAACAGCCATGGATTACTGTTTCTTCACCAAAACCGACGAAGACTCTAACAGTACCATAACACTTATAAACTTCTCTCCCAACCCAGTGAGAACAATTTTAAACATAGAGTATTACAGCTATTTAAGCGACGATGTTGCCATCGACATACATTCATCTACAGGTGGAAAAGCATTTAGCGAAATAAGAAAGCAGAACCAGGGTTATAACAGTCACCAGCTTGACTTCAGTACCTACCCACCCGGAATATACTTTGTTAGATTAAGGCAGATTGACCAAAGTGTTGCATTTAAAGTTGTTAAACTATAGCATTTTAAAAACAGACAGCCTCACCAAATTATGGCGGGGCTGTCTATTTTTTTATATCTAATTAAGGTTTTTCGACCTTAGTTTTGTGCCAATACCAGATGAATTTTTGTGTCGAGAGAATCAATTACCTGAGCCAGTTTGGCGGTCACTTTGCGTGCACCATGCTCATTAAGGTGTATATAATCCATAAAATACTCATTTTGAAGCAAATGCACCTCATCCATAACGGTAACATTAGATTGTAACCTTAGGCTATTCATCACAGAATCATGGTAATTAATGTAGCCACTAGGAATCATCTCATACAATTTACTGCGTACCGGCATCGATATCAATATCAGGTTCAAATCGTTGGCATTACAGTAACTCACAATAGAGTCGATATAGTGATTATCAACATTTGCAAAATCGCAACGTCCATTGTTGGTGCTAAAAAACCGTTCGCACCATTTTTCAAAATTAATAACCTCATCAATCTGGTGAGTGCTTCCGGTAGGAATAAAATCACCAATATGAGGGGCCTCGCACCTATTGTAATCACCTTTAATGGCATGCCCCCAATAGAAGTAGTTGGGGAATACCCTGTTACGAATAAAAGACTCCACATATCTGAAATAATCAATATTGAAAGCTCTGAAATTTCGCAAACTATACCCTCCGTCGAGATAGGACATACGCTCAAAAAGCTCAATGGTTATTGGTGCCTCCCCATCAAAAAAATTATCCTTACGCATATTCAGTTCGGGCAATGAATAAGAAATAACCACCTTATCGATATTTTTCTTTTGAGAGCAGGCATCCTTGATTTTATAGTAGCTCACATAAAATGGCTCGGCGGCATGTGCAATATTCTCGGCATTATTAAGATAAACCGGATTAATACCACTCGACATTATGGAGCTACCGGTGATAAGCACTGTTGCACTATCGGAAAGGAAACGATAGGAGTTACGCAATAGTGATTTATTGACCGAATAGGAGGTAAACAGAACCACTATGGTTAAAAATATAATAAGGAAAAATCTTCCACGCCTTGTCATATCAGTCAATTTAAAAGAGGTTAATTCAACAGCTAAAAACCGGCATAGGTAAATACTATCTGATTTTTAGAGAAATATACAATCATAAATAACCACACCAAATAGGTGATTTGTCTCACAACCATATTTTTATAAAATATCTTATGGAAAAAGCTATCATACACCTCAAACTCAACAGCATATACAAAAACCAGACATAGAAGTGCAAATAAAAACTCTACCCTGCTTAAGTTAAACCCTATGCCGCTATCGAATACCAATGTAAAATCGGAAAGCTGATAGAGCATATCAAAACCATGCTCAACGCTTGGTGCAAAGAAGAATATGAGTGAGAATGTGAAAAATATATTAACCCACGCCACAGAGAATATACGATAAAAAGTACCGTTAACACGTTGAGAAACCTTATACCTAAACGATTTTGAGAAAAACTCATAAGTTATGGCCAGAGCCTGCAATAGCCCCAAAATGATAAAAGTAAAATTTGCACCATGCCACACCCCTATAATCAAAAAGGTGGCAGTGATACCGTAGAGGGCTGCAACTTTACCTTTACGTCTATATTTCAGCATAATACGATTATATATAAAATCATTACACCATGACGAAAGGGAGATGTGCCATCTACGCCAAAACTCACCAATAGTTTGAGATGAGAATGGCTTATTGAAGTTGGGCGATAACCTTATGCCAAACATACGTCCAAGCCCGAGAGCCATATCCGTATAGCCCGAAAAATCGGTATAAATATACGACGACTGAACAATGAGAGCTATAATAATAGGTATTGTGGTAAAGCCTGCCGGATTATCGTAAACCTTATTTACTATGATGCCAAGTGTATTGGCAACCACGATTTTCTTAAAGGCACCCCACATAAATAGTCGAATTCCTGGTAAATAATTATCACTTGTAAGAGATAACTTACCGCTTATCTGTGGAAGAAAGGAGCGCGACCTTTCGATGGGGCCGGCTATAAACTTAGGGAAAAACAGTTGATAGAGTCCGAACCGAACAAACGAGTACTCCGGTTTTTCCACTCCTTTAAAAATAAGGTATAGATAGCTTATGGATTGAAAGCTATAATAGGAAATACCTAATGGTAGAATAAGGTAATGGCTTTTCCAAACCATGCAGGTAGGTAGCAGATACTCTAATATTACCACCACATATTTAAAAAAAACCAACAGCCCAATATTCAACGATTGCGACAGTAGATATACCCTTCTGCGAAAAATACCGTCACCATCTTTATTGCCTATTATGCGACCTGCAAAATAGTTATATGAAGTAAATATTATGCCATAAAAAAGGAAAGTCGGACTTATTAATCCGACAAAAAGCATACTAGCATAAAACAGATATGCAACCCGAAATCTATCACTTATAACATAGAATACGGCGAGTACGGCAGTAAAGAAAACTGCAAATTCTATTGATATAAAACTAGTTAACATCTACTAATTAACATTTACTTCACTTGGTTTCCTGTCGAGCTCGGCAAAATGGCTATTATTAGAGAGGTACTCCGGAACTAATTTTTTCATTTTAGCCACAAGAGCATCCGCCTCCTCATATTGAAGTGCAAACAATAAATCATTAACGGCAGAGTTAACATCAAAATATGAAGGAGTATTTACCTCTGCAATCATTATTTTTTCATGATAAGTAGGGAGAGTATTCTCTTTATTGGCTAGCAATTCTTCAAACAGCTTCTCTCCCGGACGAAGACCTGTATATTTAATTTGAATATCCACATCGGGTACAAGTCCTGCCAGCCTCACCATTTCGCGTGCCAGGTAATCAATCTTAACCGGAACGCCCATGTCGAATACAAAAATCTCACCACCATTACCCATAAAACCTGCTTCAAGCACAAGCTGACAGGCCTCGGGTATGGTCATAAAGAAACGTGTAATATCGGGATGAGTAACCGTTATGGGGCCACCCTGTTCTATTTGCTGCTTAAATAGCGGCACCACCGAACCATTGGATCCCAACACGTTACCAAAACGAGTGGTAATGAATGATGTATTAACGTTATTCAACTGAGACAGTGACTGCACATAAAGTTCGCAAATACGCTTAGTGGCACCCATCACGTTAGTTGGGTTCACTGCTTTATCGGTAGATACCATCACAAATTTTTCAACCCCATACTCGATAGATAAATCGGCAAGTACCTTTACGCCTCCAATATTTACCCTGATACCTTCATAGGGATTCATCTCAAGAAGTGGCACATGCTTATATGCGGCGGCATTAAAAACGATATTAGGTTTATGAACTTCAAAAACCTCTTTCACCCTGGCTCGGTTGGTAACATCAGCAAGTACCAGATCGAACGGGCTATCAGAGTATTTGAGTAACAACTCTTGTTGCAAATTATATAGAGCCGATTCAGCATTATCAAGCAGAACGATTCTTTTAATGGGGAATTTAAGCAGCTGACGAACAATTTCTGCACCTATGGAGCCTGCAGCACCAGTAACAAGGATAACCTTATTCATAAGTTGCTCCATAATCCTCACTTGGCTAAGTTTAATCTCATCACGCCCCAGTAAGTCCTCTATACGCACATCGCGAATCTGACTGTTATTAGATATACCATTAACCCAGTTACCCACCGACGGCATCACCTTAAGCTTGATATTACGCTTACTACACTCTTGCAGAATCTCTTGCTTACGCTCGATTGAAGTATCGGTTTGGGCAAGAATAATAATCTCCACCTGGCGCACTTCAATTTGCTGAAGCGCTTTCTCCCAACTAGTAACCGTGAGCGATCCATACTGGAAATTAAGCTTTGACGGGTCATCATCAATGAAACCGATAATATTGTAAAGCACCTCCTTATCCGATTTTATAGCCTCAAGGGTTATTAAGCCCAACTCTCCTGCTCCAAAAATCAGTGCATTAGTCATATCCGACTTACGAGTAAGGTAAACATAGGTCTCCTTAACCACAATCCTGAATATAAAACATAACGTAAGTGATATGAAGAGGTGTATTGTTAGAGTGATGCGAGGAATATAAATAAACTCAATATTGAACATAGAGCCTGCCGAAGATAGCACCATCATAATAACATAACCAATGATGCATGCTATTGACAAAGTTTTAATCTCCTCATAACCTGTATGGCGTATAACGCCCCTATAAGACTTGGTGGCTATAAACACACTTCCATACACTAGAAATACAACCAATGCTGACTTCAAAAGTGCAATAACTGAAAGCGACATCAAATATTGATTGATAACCAACAGACTAGCCAGCATAAACGAGTTTACTATCAACCCCATATCAATGAGCAGAATCCACCACGGTGATATGATTCGCCCACTTAATATACTTTTCAACAACCTATTCATAACTCATTTTTTTGGGTATTTGCCATACTATCAGTGCAAATTATTAATTACAATAATCCGATTTTTAAAGGAAATACTCAAACTAATAGTGACCAATGCCATGAAATATTCGACAGACAACCTGCATTAGTAAAGAAATACCTGGAGCAGTAATATTACTGCTCCAGATAATAATCCTTAACGTAGGAGTATCTATAATTGAGGGCACGCTCCGACAGAGGAATACCATTCATTACGATATTCAAATTTTTAACATTTCCCATATTATTGCCCGATAAGACCTGCTTAAGTATAGGCATGGGAGTATAATCGTAACGGGTAACAAGCAACGACACATCGCAATACTGGAACAGCAGATGGGCATCGGCCACAAGACCTACCGGTGGGGTATCTATTATCACCACGTCATACATCTCTTTCAATTGTGCAATAATATCATTCATAGTTTGTCTCGACATAAGCTCCATAGGATTTGGAGGTATCACACCACCCGGCAGAAGATCAAATCCCTCATCGAGGTGTACAATAGCATCTTGGAGAGTAAGCCCTTTATCGTGACTAAGCAGATTGGTTAATCCCTTCTGATTCACCGGTATTCCGAGATGACGAGATGTGGTAGTCTTCCTTAAATCGACGTCAATAAGTATGGTTTTTTTATCCAGAAGCTTATACATCTTAGCCAGACCGATGACAATAAATGATTTACCCTCGAAAGGTAACGATGATGTAACCAAAATTGTCTGATTCTCCTTAGAGTCGTTATAGAAATCGAGATTGGTACGTATCCCCCTCAACGATTCGGCAAACACCGACTTAGGTTTTTTACTGATATACTCGGCCGGATCCGAATCTTTTATTAACGGCACCGTACCTATTATAGGCATTTTAGTTATAGATTCAATATCATCTTTATCTAATATTTTGTTATTAGACACAGCTAAGATAAAGACGACCACAACCGGAGCCACCACCCCAAACACGAATATTACAAGCAGAAGACGTGTGCGGCTTGGAGCAGTCTGCCCCTTCAACATAGCATCTTCAACCACCTCATTATCAGCCATATTAGATGCCTTGGCCATCTCTGCTTCCGATCTACGCTCCATTAGGAAGGTGTACATCTGGTCATTCATTCTGAAACGGCGCTCTATACCCACCAGAAGTTGCTCTGTTTTAGGCAATTGACGTATTTCAGAGCTCAGTTTCATTATTCTGCCGTTAAGCTCTTCAAGCGATCTATTACCCGACTCGATAGCACTGCGGGTATTCTCCATTATATTGTTACGCAAGCTGGTAAGTCGGTGGTCGAGACGAATAAGGTTAGGGTTATCTACCCTAGAGTTAAACTGCATACTCGATTTCTCGGCATTAAGAGCCGTAAGTTCGCCAATAAGTTGCGACAGCACTTGGTCGTTGATACCCATTGATAACGGCGACATAACATCCATAATATTCTTATCGCCTTGAATATAGCTATATAGGTATTTAAGATAATCAACTCGAGCAATAAGCACAGCACGCTGATTTTCAAGCTCTTGTGCCTGCTGAATAATCATCTGCCCTTGCATAGACACATCCATCACCTCGTTACGAGAGCGAAAATCCTCCAGCACCTTCTCGGCCGACGACAGCGAGTCGCTCACACCTATAAGCTGATTATTAATAAAGCGAATCGTATTATTAGCAATCTGGTTTTTACGTTCGAGGGTATAAGCCACCGAAACCTGACACAGTTTATTGAGAAAGTCAACACCTTTACTTATATTATTATCGGCAAGGGTGAGTTGCAATATAGATGCATGCGAGTTTAATCTTTCGGCATAAACTCTTGATTTATATTTTTCTACAAGAGCTTCAATCTTATTTATGCGGAATCGGTATTTTTTCGACATATATTCGCCACTCTCGGTGCGTTCGCTAATGGGCACCACAGTGAATGCAAATCTCGGAGTCTCAATTTTCTCAAAAAACTTATGAGTCTTTTCATACTTCTCCTTCTTTGATTTCAACACAAACTCATCCTTCGATTTAAACTCTAAATCAAATTCGATATTGCGTATTCCCACTTCGGTAGTATCTATAACTACCTTAAAAGGAGCTGATTTATATATTTCGAACACCCTCAAATGTTCATGTTCAAAATAGGATACTGTAAAGTCGAGTTGACGAATTGCCTTCTCAATTTGAGTATATGAAGTGAGGATAATAAGCTGGTTGTCGAAGTTACTCTTCTGCCCAAGCATAACCTCGGGAAGTGCACCAGTAACCTGGCTCACCGCCGAATGACCGTCACGGCTGTCGGATATAAGTAGTCGTGCTCCAATCAGGTATTTTGGAGTTGTAGCTAAGTAGCTATACATGGCCACCCCACTCACCACCACAAATGCGATTAGAATATAAATCCAATTCTTTAATACCCTAAGGAATATCTTTCTGAAATTAAAGCTTTGTTCGAGAGAGAATAGGCTGTTTTCCATATCTAATATCAGTTTGTTGAGTTATTACTGTTCCTTATAGATATCCACAATGTGGCTACAAGAATAGAAGTATTAAAGAAGGTCATTGCTAACCCCATAGTTGTGGCCGATAGATCCCAAGTTTTAGATCTTCGTGGCTCTACATATATAATATCGCCCGGCTTAAGATAGTAGAACTGGGAAAATAGGATACGATCATCGGTAGTATCCAGCACAATAATCTGCGGCACATCGCCAACACGTCGTATGATACTAACTTTCTTACGATTGGCTGTATTGTTCATATCTCCGGCAAGGCTTATTGCTTCGAAAATATTGAGCTGCTCATCATACATTAAGAAACGTCCGGGCTGATTTACCTCTCCCACCACTGTTATATTATCATTAAGAAGCTTAATGGTAACGCTACTCTGGTCAACATATTTTGAAATTGCCAGATGTATCTTATCCCTCACCTGGTCGAGAGTAAGACCTGCCACTTTTAGTCGCCCCACAAAAGGGAATTCGATGGCCCCCTCCTTATCTATACGATAGCCAAGAAGGCTGGATGACATTGCCGACTCGGGCAAGGATGAAAACCCAGCCTGGTTATTAAGAAACTCTGACGAGCGGCTGTCGAGACTCGTCACCCTAATATAGAGGTTATCGAATGGTTGAAGTAAATAATCGGAATTGTTGATATTATAAGCATCATCAATCTCTTGAATACGTTTGGCAAGGTCGCCCTGTAGATAAATATTCTTTTTCACCGATACACAGGAACTCAAAAAAGCTACTGATAAAAACAGAAAAATATATTTGACACTCTTCATAGTTGGTAAGTTTTTTTGTTAGTTACAAAAATAGCTAACATGACACAAATTCAATCGTCACTATTTAACCATTAGTCAAAAAAGAGAGTACACTTATACTATAAAGCCAAAAAACGACGTTAATTTAGCTAAGTAACCTCTTTAAAGTATCGGTAATATACTTCAACTGTTCATCGGTCATAAATGGATAAACGGGCAGCGACAAATTACCCTGCCATATTGATTCACTAACAGAATAATCCTCTGCTTTAAGATCATATTTCTCGCGATAGTACGTCATTCTGTGTAGCGGCTTATAGTGTACCGAAGTGCCTATTCCGGCCTCAGCCAGCTGCTCTATAAGTGCATTGCGTGTTATAGATGCTTTACTATTGAGTACAATCTGAAAAATATGCCATGCATGTTCTTCAATCTCAACGTTACAAACCGGCAAATCAATCTGCTCTACATCCTTTAAATTATCGAGATAATAACGAGCCACGCGTATTCTTTCGCGATGAAACTCCTCGGCGCGTTCTAATTGTGCAAGTCCGATAGCGGCATTCACATCAGGCATATTATACTTAAAGCCAGGTTCAACCACATCATACTCCCACGAAGGCTTATCGCTTGTAAACCTGTCCCACACATCACGGTTTATACCATGCAGACGCATAAGCTTGCACCTTTTATAAAGCTCTTCATTATCGGTAAGCAACATTCCGCCCTCACCAGTGGTGATGGTTTTATTGGCATAAAAACTCAGGCAGGTAATATCGCCAAAGCCACCTACCAGCCTACCATTAAGCTTAGAAGGGAATGAGTGGGCAGCATCTTCAATTATTTTAATATTATTACGCTTGCATATATCCAGAATTCCTTCTCCATCCTCGGAAGTCATCTGTGCTGCCTGGCCGCCATAATGCACCACTACAAGGTACTTTACATCAGGATTTTTACTGATGGCATCCAGCAATATGGCTGGAGTAATAAGGCTTGTGCCATACTCTACATCAATAAATACGGGATGTGCATTAAGGTAACGAATCACCTCGGCCGATGCTGTGAAAGTCATATCGGGCACAAACACCTTATCTTCGGGACCAACCCCAAGTGCTTCAAGGCCTAGGTGAAGTGCTGAAGTGCACGAATTAACCGCACACGCATATTTAACACCAAGATAATCAGCTATTTTCTGTTCGAAAAGGAAAGTTTTGCCTGCTGTGGTAAGCCATCCACTCTCAAGCACTTCATTTATATACTGTTTCTCATTTCCATCGCAGTACACCTTTGAGTATGGTATTTTCATCATAAAGGTTAATTTTAATAATGGTTGTATTTTATAGTTTCACAACAGCCAATGCTGTTCGCACAATAATGGATAAATCACCTATAAAAGTCTGATTATCAATATAATCACAATAAAGGTCAAGTTTTTTCGGCAAAATATCATTTTGGTAGGTTGCTTCTGGATTGGCTGATGAGGCCAATATTTCCTCCTCATTTCTGAAAAGCAAAGAAGCGTTATCCGTTATTCCAGGCTTCACACTCAGTACTTTATGCCACCTATCGGTATATACCTTAGTCCACTTCTTCACCTCGGGTCGCGGCCCCACAATCGACATATCACCTTTAAGCACATTAATGAATTGCGGCAACTCATCAATTTTAGTTTTTCTGATGATATGGCCAATCTTTGTTACCCTAGAGCTATTCCCTGCATCGAACGAGCCCTTTTCGGCACCTGCAACAGTGCGCATGGAGCGAAATTTAAACAGTCGGAACTCCTTACCTCCCTTTCCCATTCTCACCTGGCGGAAAAAAACCGGGAAACCGGAATCGGCAACTATCAGTATGGCAACAATTATTCCGGGCACCAACAAAAACGACAGTGCAACAAGCGAGAATAGTATATCAAAAATGCGTTTCATGGGCAATCAAAAATATTTATATGGGCAACTCAGAAATGAAATGCTTAAACTTTCCATTCTCTTTTCGTTCGATAAATCGCACATGGTCGGCAATCACCTCAACCTCAGGGGCCACATAATCGGCAAAGCCCTGTTTCAAAATATCAAACTCAGCATCGGTAAGTGGTTCTTCGGCAGCATAACGGAACACAAAACGGTTAATTTCCTTTTGAATAACAACAAATTCGGTAATTTTACCTGTACTATCCAAAAGTTGTTGTGCAACAAAGTAGAACGAAATGCCGGGAATTTTTTTTCCGGAGGCAGTTATAGCCATATCATTTACACTACCTTGAAGCGAAGTGATGATAACCCTCCCATCGGGTTGACGTTCGATAGCAGCAAGATCGCCCGTTTGATAGCGAATCAGCGGCGTTGCTTTATTATAAAAGCTAGTGCATGTAATCAACCCCACCTCACCATCGGGCAATATATTACCCTCATTATCAAGCACCTCTACATAAAGTAGATCATCATTACTCATCCAATTCTTATCGATTTTAAAGCCCATTATGCCCAGTTCCGAGGAGCCATATTCATTAAAAACAGGTACGCCAAATCCTTTAGAAATAAGAGCAGCATCCTTATCACTACACACTTCGGAAGTAACGATGCAGCTCACCAAAGATGGGCAATAGCTCTTAAGCGCAATATTATGTTGCTTCATGTATGATGCAAAAGCGATTAAAGTATTGGAGTAGCCGTAAATATATTCGTACTTATGTTTTGAAAAATCATCAATCCACCCCTCGATGGCACCATCCGACACATCATACACATCGAAACGAAACCGACCGGCCAGCGCATCTTTAAACCGTGCCTGTCGCTTGCTCTCTTTCGTGCGCGACATTCCAAAGAATCGAGCCTGATAGCTGGATAGATTTACACCTGCCAAACTATAGAATCGTTTTAGGGTGAGCCACACCATAGCATGCGAAAAAGCATCGCGAGCAAATAAGAACGGCGTACCCGACGACCCCGAGGTGCTGCTGCTATATAGATTATGAGTATCAAGATCATCAGGAAACCATGACTCGGGCGCACCACTAAGCACACGCCTGTTAGTTACCGGTACATCAGCCCAGTTGGTAACCTCCCAGCCACATAAATCTCTATATTTTTTACTATGGGTATGAAAATAGCGATAGATACTCCATCGCATCTCATCATGATACTTATTATAATCGACAGATTTCTCAATACTTTTAAGCAGTTTGGCTGCTTTACGCACCGGAAAACCTTTAATTGCAAGCACTGTAACCACATCAATGCGAAACAGCCTCACTAAATTAGATATAATTCTGGTAATCATCTGCTTATCTCCACTTTATTAGCTTTTTTAGTAATAAGTCTCCATATACCTGTAAGATATCCCCAGCCATAACTAAGATGAATTACAATAAAAGTAAAAACCACTATAGGAATTGATTTGGCATAACTGGAATATCTAATGGCAAACGTTAGGGCTGCAACAAGATACACTATCCAGAACATAGCATATAAAACCCAAAACAGTGGAAAAACCAAACTTATAAGTAATCCGCCAATAGCAGAAATTACGAATAGAGGAGGAAAAAACTGACGCACAGTTGCAGGCTTACCCAACTTCTTGTTTACAAGCGGCTTAAACAGTCCATACTGATAGAACATCTTGCTCATTTTACGCATAGTAGCTCTACCGTAATAATCGATAACCACCGTTGGAATCAATAATATTTTTCCTCCATTTTTTATTATTCGTCCATTAAACTCATCATCCTGATTACGCACCAGCTCCTCATCAAACAGCCCAAGACGGTCGAACACGCTACGACGAAAACAGCCAAACGGCACAGTATCAACCTCTCTTACCTCATCTGAACCAAGCCTATAAGTTGCATTACCTATACCGAATGGATTTTTTGTTGCCTCTGATATTGCTATTGCAGTTAACGAATCATTGGCTGGCAACGTATTCCACACACCACCCACATTATCGGCATCAAGCTCAATGAGCTTTTGCGACAAAACACGCACATAATCAGCCGGATATGTGGAGTGACCATCTATACGAATTATAATGTCACCCTTAGACACTTTTATAGCCCTATTGAGAGCTGTGGGTACAATCCGCTCTGGATTATCTACAACCGATATCCACGGATAATCGCCACAGAACGACTCTATCACCTTCTTGGTATTATCGGTACTCATTCCGTCGGCCACAATAAGTTCCATATCGGAGTGCGGATAATCCTGAGCAATAATTGAACGAATACAGTCGCCAATAAAATTCTCTTCGTTAAGTACAGGACATATAATAGATATCATAAGATGGATTTTTTCAGGTTAAACTCAATTTCGGGGGGCGATTAACTATTAATAACTTCCTTCCACTGCTTACCAACCTCAGCCCAATCAAACTCCTCACCTTTAATACGCGCCTTCATACTTAACGAATCAGCTATTTCTGGGTTTGAATGTATTTTTTTAATGGCACCTACCATGGCTTTTACATCATTGGATGGCACCAAAAAAGCATCGATACCATCATCGAGAAGCCATGGCAGCCCTCCTACATTGGTGCTAACTATGGGAAACCCCAGAGCTAAAGCTTCGATTATACTAACCGGCATATTATCGAAAGTGGTAGTATTTATAAAAATATCGTACTGAGCCGACTTTTCTATCCAATCGTTCTTTGGCATACTACCGGTAATCTCAACATTATCAGCAAGTTTCAACTCATTAATTAAAGTACGACACTCGTCACCGCTACCATCCTTATCGGGCCCTACAAGGCAGAGTTTTACATCATTAAACTCCTTTTTAAGAGCATCTACCACCCTTACTGCCATCAGTGGATTATAAATTTTATGCAAACTCCTAACCCACAACAAATTAAGAGAAGCATTAGCTCTTCTTCTGAAACTATAATTATTGATATTGATATTATTGGGAATATACTCAGTGGCATATCCTTTATCAACAAATGCCTTTTGAAGAAACCTTGATGGTGCAACGTTTATTTTACTATTGGAGAAGACCTGCCTACTCCAGTATGGTCTTCCCTCCAGCAGTTTGGGTAAATCGCCACCATGCAAAATGGGTATATAGGGGATGGATAGCATACGGCACAAAATAGAGGTAGCCACTGCATACCAAAAATTAAAAGTGCTGTAAGTATCAATAATAACCACACGCACGCTCTTTCTATGTTTGTAAATGCCGCGCAACATGTCAATAGCGCGTATCAATTTACTCTTTTTAGAAGAATAGGTTGCCACCTCATAACCAAGACCTTCAAGCTGTGGCGCCAACGTTTCGATGGTGGTTATGGTAGCCCCATGGCCCGATAAAACATTTCCGATATAAACAATATCCATAGCTGTTACTCCTCTACACTTTTAATATTTTTCAACTCTTTTTTCGAGTTCGTCTCATAAAGAAAAACCATAGAGGCACCTATCAGCACCCCCGGAATAGCCATTCGCATGGCGGCATGAAACATGGTCATTGCCCCAATAATAAAAAATGCAAGGAAGAAATAGCGCGTTATAATATTAGGCGCATCAAAGAAGTTACGCATTGGCAAAATCACGAATGCAACCATCATATATATCAACCCAAGAAGTCCATTTTCGGCTAGTAAACGAGTGTACTCTGTATGAGCCACCACCTCCTCTCCAAAATAGCGTGCATGCCATCGCAGAGCCATGCCGTAGCCCACACCGAATAAAGGACTTTCGCGAAAGGCAGCCATATCCCCCTCCATCAGTTCGCCACGACCGGTGAGCACACTCCTATCCTTATCTTTCACTCCATCGCGCATCTCATTAGTTGAATATCCGAGATAACGATACATAAGAAAGTTATTTGTTACCTTATTAGCATACAAAATTGTGGCTATGATAAGCATAAAACCAACAACAATGTAGGGGAACACCTTTATCATTCGTTTTCTAAACTCACTACTAACAAGCAGATAGAAAGCTACGGCTGCTACCAAAGCAAGCACCGCCCCCATTATTCCGCCTCGCGAGAAAGTGAGTAACCCCCTGAGCATAAGCACACAAAGCATTAAATAATCGAGCCATTGAAAAGGTGTAATTTTCTTACCCTGCACCTTAAACATAGCAACCATAAGTACAAACCACCCCAATCCGGTTGACACCTGATTGGCACCAAAACCTCCTGAAGCACTTACGCTTGATGCTAGGTTATCGAACTCCAAAGAAGCTATACTTGCCCGGAGATTGATACCCACAGCAATCACAAAAGCAGGCAGGAAGGCGATCCGCAACCCATCATAGAATTTGGAAAGCTCAATGGGGCGCCTATAGAAGTACATACCTGAGAATACCAACGAAAGAGGCCCCGATATATTAAACAGAACATCTTTTCTTATATCGTTTATATTGCGCCCGGTGGTAAGGAATATGGAGGGCAAAAGCAATATCAAAAGCAACAAAAAAATGTAGGGGAATCTTTTTCTCTCGGTGAAGATAAGTCCTGCTGCAAGCATAAGCACAGATAGATATTTACCTAGCTCCCACGCCAGATAGAAACCTCCCATACGGTATGAAATCTCATATCCCATAAGGTAAAGAGCATAAAATCCGGCTCGGCTGTCTCTATCCTTAGTTCTTATAACATCGAATACCATCCATGCAAAAGCTCCAACATAGAAAAAGGTAACAATGGGAGGATAATACTTCAGAAAAACACCGACTATAGCATGTAATATAACAAGATAAATCATCATAACGGGCTAAATTATAGTAGGTATAAAAGTAGCAATTATCATTTTGCCACACGAGTGATAGATATAAAATATAGTGCAGTTCGTCAAATTATAAATCATGCTATTTCATTGATAATTCGCTTGGCATAGCTCTCAAAAGTGAATGGAGCCGCCATTTCGTATGCCTTTTTGGCAACATCTTTAAGGTTATACAACGAAATAACATCTGTCAATTTCTGCATCACAACATCATCGGTTAATTTACCCTTTGGAAATAAAAAACCGTTATGCCCATCTAATACATAATCGGCAATGCACGACACATCAGAAGAGACAGGGATACAACCATAATTGGCAGCCTCTGCAATAACTTTTGGAAATCCTTCGGAGTCGGAAGGAAGTAGCAGAAAATGTGACTCTGCCATGATTTCGGCTACTCTATTTCGAGGTAAAAAACCATGAAAAACCACATCAACATTCAACGATTTACACACCTCCTGATAATGGGCTTTACGTGGCCCATCGCCAATAAAATGAATAGTGCCTACCTTAGAGCTATCCTCCATTTTCTGAAGTGCACCAATAATACGGTCAACCCCCTTAGCTTGATCCAGCCGGCCCACAAAGCAGAAATTAAGTTTACCATCAAACTGTTTCTCACATATCACACTACCACCTTCAACACGCTCTTCGCCCGTGAGACAAGGATTTTCGAACGATAGGCAATGAGCAGGTTGCCCAGGCCATGTACCATTAATTGTTACCTTGCGATGCTTCTGCTTTACCAGCATTTTTTTTTGCAAAGCATAGCTTAACGGTGGATTATCCTGTTCCCAGTTACCGGCATATTTAAACCAACCACTCTTTTTTAATTTCAAAAGATAGGGAATCGTATAAATGCCCATTCCGGTAGGAGCCCTAAACTGGTACAAATCGGCCTTTTTAACCTCTCGTGCAATCATCCTTAAATTGGGGAGCATGGCAGCAACAACTCCAAGTTTATCTATTATCGACTCGCCTCCGGTAGCTTTAAGAGGCACGAAAGTAATATTATCGGCCTCGTAGGAGAGGCTGCTGGCTGGTGCTACCTCATTATGCAGAGGTGCAACATGAGTAATGTGTTCAAAATAAGGTGCAATATAATTGAGCTCGCGCACCGTAGCCCCCCACCCCACAACAGTTCCATTGCTCATGTAATGCTCGGTATGCGAGATAATTACAAGCTTCAATCTATCATTCATAAACACTTTGATTACAGTTTATTGATAATATCAACAAACTGATTGCTTATCTCTGTCCAATCGTGTTGTGCAGCCCATACTCGGGCATTATCGGCATATCGTTGATAATCACCCTTGATACGTTCTACGGCTGCAGTTATCTCTTCATGGTTATCACCGTCAACCAACAAACCGTTAAAATCATGATTAACAGCCGATTCCACACCACACCCTAGCGCACCTATAACCGGAATACCGTAATGGTTAGCTTCAAGCACCACTATACCAAATCCTTCCACATCACCATCCTTCTGGTTTTCAGAAAGAATTATAAAAATATCATTGGCTTCATAATAATTTGCCAACGCCTGCCTATCGGGCAATCTACCATGAAAAGTTAAAGCTTCACCCACCTGCAAATCATTGGCAAGTTGCTGAAATTCATCCTTATGCGATGGCATTCCCACAATATGGTAATGCAATTCGGGGTAACTCTTAAGCAAAGTGGGCAGAGCCTTGATGATGCGATGCTGCCCCTTGCGAGGCGTAACATTACCAACGGTAAGAAGCCTTGGTGTGCCGTTAAGTTTAAATGAACTGTCGGCATTAGATACCGGCATATCGGCAGGGTCGATACCATTGGGAATACATTTGTAACTATGCTCATGCAGCCACAATGGAAGCTGACTATGAGTGAATTTAGACACCGGTGCAAGGTAATCGGCCGACGCTATCGCCTTATGTGTTATCCACTTAGACAATTTACCCGGAGGGTTAATTTCGGTACCATGAAGCACTGCTATAGTTTTTATTTTTTTGCAGAACATCTTTAGCATGGCTCCCATCCAGAGTGCAAAAAAACCGGAAAGGATAATGTGAGTATATTTCTCGCAACGTTGCAGTTTAAAAATAAAATTCACCCTACGCAGAATATACAGAAACTTATCGTTGTAAAGCCTAAATACCTTAGGTGCATCGGGGTGTGAAGCATCAAAATTATAGGCCAGACTATGCGACACATAATTAGTGATTGCCACTACATTGATATCAACCCCCTTATTTTTCAAACCTCTGGAGAGCGAAAAGGCATGACTGCCGATTCCACCCGGCCCCGGAGGATATTCGGTGGTTATCAACAGAACCTTTGCTGAACTATTTTCACTATTTATCATGGCAACTTATTATTAATTTAAACTACAGATTCAACTCTTCAATCTTAGCTCCTTCGGCAAGCATATGGGCAGCCCTACGCCACGAAATCCACATCTGCATAAGTAGCACAGGCGACAACACCACCGCCGCCAACATACTAAGCGGCAACATCTTACGACTATTCCTATATTGATAGGGCAATAACATTCCTGGCACACTACTTATGAGCATGAGCAATGCCTGCTTAGTACCGTAATATTTGCGGATGTAATATATAATACTTGGAACAGGGCGGGGTGCAAAAAACTTGGTGGGTCGGAATGAATCCCACGACCCAAGCTGGCGCAAACCGCCTGTAGGTGCTTTTACATCGATACAACTGGCATATGGAGTTGACACACTTAGATGCCCATTCATAAAACAACGGGCACCAAACTCGCCATCACCACTTCTCATTTTCTCAAACTGCCTGTCGAAAAGCCCTACAGCCTCAAAAACATACTTTTTAACCAGAGCATTACCGGTTGCAAACTGGTCGGCCCACCTATAAAAAGCCCTATCGGCAGGTATCGACCCGCCCTCGGGATAGAAAACTCCTGCTGAGATATCAACATCAAAACCACCTAGGCATCTGAGATGTTGCACAAGCCAATCGGGGTTAATCCTTACATCGTCTTCCGAGAAAGCTACCAGTTCACCTTTAGATGCTTTAACACACTGATTACGTGCAAGCCACAAAGCTTTCTCTTGCTGACGAATAACCTTCAAATTGAGTTTTCTGTTTTCATAAAACGACTCATTAAAATCATCGGACTGATCGCACACAATAACCTCGAAATTGGTGTATATCTGCTTTTCCAGATCTTTTAGCACATCATCAAGATAGTTGTATCTATTGAGAGTGGGAATTATTACCGATATAAGAGGCTTAGACCTCTCAAGCACCGACACATCGGTTGTAATTTGATTATTAATTGTGGTAGGCTTAGGCCTTTTAGCAGGCATAGCCTTGAGTGCTTTAAAAAAACCCCTAAGTTCTACAATTGGATTATGAAGTGCCAACAAGCGGATAAGCAACACATAAATACTCCAAAACGAGCTAAAATGACGCCTTACAAACAGATAATTATCATTAACATTAGTAACAGTGTGAACGCTAGGCACCATTTTATCCTGGTCTTTGATGATGATACCCTTACCCCACAACTGTAGTGCGGCATCATTCTTTACAGCCACCTCCGATGTATAACCTTTACAGATATCGATATCCGATTTTATATCATCATCAACCAAAGTATAGTCAACCCAATACTTTACTCCACTGAAAGGCAGTAGGTTATAATACCAGTGGGTATTTATATATTTAATAAATTCAAACAACATAACGTTAGGTTAAGTAAAACTGGTTAAACATCTCCTTTTGATTTTCCACATCAAATTCTTTCACTATTCTATTGTATGCGGTTTTAATCATCAGTAGCCGCTCCTGATCATTCATATTTTTAATATTCACAATTGCATCAGCCATAGCCTTAGGGTTACGCACCGGCACCACAAATCCGGTACGCTCATGCACCACATTCTCGGCAAGTCCCTCGGCATTGGTTACCACGCACATCAACCCGCTACACTGCGCCTCTAGTACCGAGTTGCAGAAACCCTCCTGCACACTTGGCTGTATATAAATATCGGCCTGACACATCATTTTAGCTACGTCATCATGGTCTTTGCGTCCGGCTAAAGTAACTATATCAGTCATTTTACGCTGATACACCGAATAAGCAATACGCTCATAATCAACCCCCTCACCCACAATTACTGCCTCAAAATCGACGCCTCTATCACGCAAAATTTCAAAACACTCCATAGCATACTCGTATCCTTTTTTCCAATGAAGTCTGCCCACCGATAGAATTTTTAATTTTGGATGAAGCGCCCCGCTACGTTTGCCGCAATGGAACTTAAGTGGGTCTATTGCCGGAGTTATCCTAACCACCTTAATTGATTTTGGCAAACCCTGTTTGGTACGTGCCAGATTTAATAGATCGGTGGATATTGTATGTACTTTATCAATTCTTTTCCATAATAGCGAGTAGCATCCAGGATTTTTTAGAGGATATATGGAGATATCGAACCCCCGGAAACTCACCGCCTGCCTGGCACCTATCGTACGTCCCACATTTTCGCGCCCCAGCGCCATGGTTGCAAATCCAAAGTGAACCCAATCTAAATCCTGCCCTAGCAAACGGGCATTGAGCATAAGATGTTTAAATGCCGTTTTTAATGATCTGCCATCACTTCGTTCGTATTTTATAAATCGAAAGGAGCGAATTGGGATACAAAAAAGAGCATAAAATACGGCTTTAGTGGCGCTTATATAATTCATAATAAAAGACTCGTCACTCTTTATAAACGGCTGTACCACATGTGCCCCATCTACTCTAACTCCTCTCCTATTTTGTGCATAAAGGGTAACCGAATGTCCCTTCTCTTCGAGTCCTTTAATTTTAGACCTAAAGAAAGTTTCGGAGTAACCCGGCACTGAAGCCAATACAATTCCTATTTTCATATGCTATTCATCAACCTATAAAATTTATTAAACTCCTCTATCTGAGCTGTTTGAAGAAATCCTTTACGCACTGTGTCATATCCATTGCGCACCACCTTCTCCACCTCATCATCTCCAAGTGAGGCAAACTCCTTTATCTTTTGAGCCAATGCTTTTGGATTTCGTATTGGCACAAGCCAGCCATTTACACCATCTTCAATAAGCTCGGTTACGCCGCCACACAAAGTAGATATTACCGGCACGCCCACCGCCATTGCTTCCAGAAGCACATTGGCAATCCCTTCGGCATGACTAGGTAATATGAGCAAATCGGCAGTGTTGTATAGCTCCATCGCCTCCTCATGTTTGATGGTTGATAGAAGTTTGATTTTTTTCTCTAATCCCAATTGATTTTTATGATATATCAGCTCTTCCTGATTACCTCCTGCAACGATGGTATAATAAAAGTCAACATCCTCATTATCAAGAATCTTTGCAGCATCAATGGCCACATCTATTCCTTTAATCCAGTTGCTTCTACCTACCGTTAGAATTCTCAATGGCCCTGCTTCACGTTTTTTAATTCTGAAACGTTTTAACATCTCAGTGCGTATTGCCGGATGTATAACCATCGATTTACTAATATCAATATTATACTCCATGGCATTATTAAGCACATCGTGCGACACGGCATGAAACAAATCGTAAAGAGGCAGCACCTCTCTATAGGCTTCATCAAGGTCGAGGTCGGTAATTTGCGAAAAATTCATTTGCGACCCTCTAAAACTCACTGCTAGCTTTATGCCGAACAGAGTTTTTAGAAATAACCATTCGCTGGTAGCCTTTGACCATTGAACATGAAAAATATCGGGATTATGAAACACCGCCGGTCCATATTTACTCCAATCCCTTAGCCGTTCAAGCTGATTATTCTCTATTGTATGTATATGTTTTTTCAGTTTTCGGTATCTGTGCACACACAGAAATGCCAGTTTATATTTCCAGTAAAGCGAAGTAAACAGCAGTTTCAGCCTACTTTCATATAGTGGCGTCACCACTATATTAGGGTTACCATATTTCACCTTTTTCTGTGATACTCCATATAGATATATCCTATGGTCAACCGCCAAACCTTTTATCAAATCTTCAATAAAAGTGGTAGAGGGTATAACACCCGAGTATATTGCAATCTTCATGTGTCAACAATTACAAATTTCTATCCGCAAACAAACTCAAAGTCAATAACATACTAACCGGATGTGAATAGTACACATCATTGGTATTTTTAAAATTGTCGTAAAACTTGCGAGTCACCTCTTGCGGTATAAATTCACTAAAGGAGTTATTCTCGAAGAGCCATCTCTTAAGCTGCTCCTCATTCTCCCTACCCAGAAACTGATTTTCCCAATTCCTGATTATCAATCTTTTACCAAACAACTTCTCGTCCATTATCCGTTTTGCCTTTTTAAATGCTCGTGCAGGCATATATTTCATCTTGCCAAAATCCTGATAATCAAAAAGATTACGCGGATGATAGGTTTGCCATTCTACCTTTGCCACACCTGGCGACCTTAACTTGATATACTCAATTTGTATCTTGCGATCGGCTAAAAACTCCTCTGGAACGCGCGATATAAACTCACACATCCGTTGGTCGTAATATGGAAGTTCTATAGGATGCAACAGTGAAAATATAGCAAGATTTTCGGATGTCCACCTAGGCGCCCAATTCATTGTTTTAAAGGCTCTTACCCTGGCATTTGCATTCTTAATATCAATTTTCGACAACATGTTTGCCAGCCTCTCATCAAGCCATTTTTCAAAGGTGCCTTCAAGTCCCCATGCCTCCCATAGTGCATTTGCCAACTCAAGACCACCTTTTTTCACCACACTCTTTTTTATCACGGCCAACTGTGCCTCATCCGAAGCATCATCGGTAACGCCCATGCTATCGAACAAAACATCACCCCAGTGACCCAAAAAAAACATGTCGCCAAGTGGAGCAATATCATTTATCACAGCCATTTGGCGAGGGTGGGTAAATTCAGAATAACAGTCGTTAATCTCTGCCAAATCCTGAATTACATTCCATAAATAGTTTTTGGGAATAGTAAAAGGCACAAAAGGGTAGCCACACTCTTTGGCTATACGCTTGCCGTAGTAAGTTTCGTCGAAACTACCCTCAAAGCCATAGCTGTATGTTTTTACATTTCTGTGACCTATAGCTTTTAGAGCCACAGCCTGCGAACGGCTGTCGAGCCCACCCGATAGAGGGAGTATAACATTTTTACCTGCACACTGCTCTCTGGTAATTGTCTCTAAAAGATGAGTAAACTCCTCCACCACCTCCACAAAACTCACATTGCGAGGCGCATATTGCCATTTAAAATACTGACTACCTGGCATTACCTTGCCTGCTCCGTCCACACTATACTCATGTCCCGGAGGCACTACCTTCTCATCGAGCCAATAAGTATCATCGGCAATAAAAAACCCAGAAGCAGCAAAGAGACAAATAGCCTTTAAGTCAAGCTTATGCTCGGAATCTATATTGTATATTACTTTTTTAACAGGGATAACAGGATTACGCATATCATTAAATATTTTGATACTATTCTATACTCTGCTTATATATTTGCTCATATTGAGCTACTTCACGCTCAATGGTGTAGTGGTCTTGAATTGTTTTAAGCACCCTATCACGCAAGTTCTCCATCTCGTCACTATTCAATGACAAAATATAATCGATTCTACTGGCTAGTTCACTACTATTACCTGCTTCAAACATTAGCTCCTTAAAATCAGCCAGTTGATCTCTAACTCCAGGGATATACGAACCTATTACAGGCACTCTACTGGCCATAGCCTCCAACACTGCCACCGGAGATCCCTCACCTTTACCCAATGTGCTTAACACAAAAACTGTTGCTATTGAGAGAAATGACGCCACATCCATACGCTTACCGGTAAAGATAACTCTGTCGGACAACCCCAACTCTTCAACAAGACTATGAATATATTTACCTGTATCGGTAGTGTCGTTTCCTACTAAAAAAAGCTTAGCTTTTTTATTTTCAATTTCAGCAAATGCTTTTACCAACACATCTATCCCTTTTATAGGTACCATGTGTGCCACATTAATTACTATGGGCGTTCCCTCTTCAATATTAAACTCCTTTAGTATTCTAACATCAGGCTCTTGAGGCAAAAACTCTTTGGTATTAACACCACATGGGAGGTAGGTAGTCTTTTTACTTTTTGGATAAAAAAGCTTCTCCATATCATGGTTTTGAACAGCAATATGATGAGATAAAAAACTTCTCACCTTCCAGCTATTGGCTGAACTACCGCCCCAGTTCATATTCTTTTTGGTGAACATCCATTTTATTCCGGCCATTCTAACGGCAAGAGCCTCGCTATACTCCGGACCATAATGAAATGAATGAACAATATCAAACTTATGCTTTTTGAAAAACTTCGACTTTTTATAGCAACCAGCAATGCCACTTAATATGGGGCGCATAGGTGTTAGATAATCATATATATATATCGGGATACCACTCTTTTTCACCACTTCGAAGAAAATTCCTTTATCATGTAAGCACATTATGTGTGGTTCAAAAACATCCTTATCAAGCCTTGTAGCAACCTCTAACATTGCTTTACCACTACCGGCAGTATCGAAATTCGGTATGGTGTATAGAATCTTTATTCGTTTATGTTTTTTTTCCATTTGTATAGCAAATTAGACGTTAATAATTATTCTCCTCTACATAAAAATCAAACTAACGTTTTAAGAGACTTTTTAATCGGGGAAGAACATGAACTTTTAATAAGTTTATTGCATGCCCATAACCCGGTTGCTTAAATAAGTAAGCTGTTAAAACATATATAATAACAAAGACAATACTCTTAACAAACAGAGACAAATAGATATTATCAATATCGATAAACAATACAGGCACAACTCCTATAAACAATATCAATATACTACGAAACAGTGAGCCCACTTGCTTTTTAAATGGTATTTCAACAATATTTGTTACATAGTACAATCTTTGCATAAGTGTACATAAGCGCAAAAACACATACGACATAAAGAACCACTCTATTCCTTGAAAATACCCTACAGCCAATGCCACTATTACGATGCCTCGCTCGAAGAAATTGAGGTTAATAAGTAGTTTCAACCGTCCCAACCCTTTAAGTAACGAAGTTATAATCACCTTGTTAGGCTCAAGAGGCACAATCCATATTGCATATTTAAGATACCCAGCAGCAACCAGCCACTTATCGGTATATAAAATGGTAATAATCTCATGGGCTGAAAGAAAAATAAGGCCTGCAATTGCAAAACTTATAAATTCCAAAAGATTGAGATAGTAAAAATAGCTTCTCTGTATCTCTTTAAAATCATCCTGTATTTTTGAAAAGATAGGGAAAAGAGGGCGTGTAATTGGAAGTATCAATGTGCTTAAAGGTAAATTGCGCAACCCCACTGCCCTATTATAATGACCTACCGTTTCGGCAGAGTACATTTTACTGAATAGTAGAACATCTAAAGAGTCAAAAACACTATTGATGAAACCAAAGCTCATAAAATGAAACCCGGTATGAAACATCTCCTTTGTCTCTTTAAGTTTCATCACAAACATAGGTCTCCAACTGGAGAATATCCATAGCAACACAGCTGTAACAACCCCACTGAACAGACCTCCCCACACAAGACTCCAAACTCCAAAGCCCGAGAAGGCCAATGATATACCTATTACACCATAAGCAACATTACTGATACTTGTAACATAAAAGTTCTTTTTATAGTCAAGGTTTTTAATTAGCAACGAACTTTGAACCATGCTGAATGAGCTGATTATAAACCCTATGGCAGTTACTCGAACCACACTACTAATCAATGAGTTTTCGAAAAACTGCCCAATAAAAGGAGATGCTACAAAAAAGAAAAGGTACAACACCATACCCATCCCAATATTAATCCAAAATATGGTACTAATTTGAGTAGATGTAACATGCTTTCGTTGAATAATAGATTGTCCAAGCCCGAAATCGGTAAACAGCTCAACCCATCCATAGAAGATGGTTGACATTGCCAGCACCCCAAAATCATCCGGATTAAGCAGTCTGGCAAGGAATATTGAAACTATAAAAGAGAGTCCTTGCCTGAATATTTTGTCGGTCAGACTCCAAAAAATTGCATTTTTGCCTGAGTTTTGCACTTTAATAAGTTAAGGGTTACAGTTAAGTAAATAGTTGCTCAATTAATTTTAACGGCTGAGAGCATATCTTCAAAATCGGCTTTTATATATGCAATTCTATGTCCGACAGGGTATGCCTGCGGGTCGTCGAGGTAGCGATAATGAAACGAGAAATATAGATGCGCCTTATTATCTTCATCCACAAAACCGGTGGAACGATATACGCCATTGGCCCTTATTACCGGCACCGAACTGAAATCGATACTGAAATCATCATTCATCTTTCCCAGGAAAAGGTATTTTGATTGATCGGCAGCACCATAGAGGTACTTAAAGCCCATATTTACACCACACACCACAGCATAAAGGTCACCGTTATATTCAAACACATCACCATGCCACACATTTACATCACCATTAAGAGGAATAGATTTAACGAGCTCAAAATCAGCATCTTCCAAAGAAGAACTCGAATATAGGTTGGCTGTTTTAACAATCGACCTATTCTCTTTACTCTTCATAAAAGTGAGTATATAATATACCGAATCCTTTTCAAAAAGGCATGGCGATAGATATCCATCACCCCTCTTTCCGTCTATTATCAGCTTTTCAGATGACCAAGTATGTCCATCCTCCGATGATTGTATTACTATTTTAATAGAGTCGTTACACTGTCTCGTTATAACATACAGTTTATCGGTTACCGAATCATGAAAAATATCGGGATCGGAGTTAAAGGCATCATCCGGCTTCAGGATTACAGGATTGTGTGTGATGGGCGAATAGTTGAACATCCCCTCATGATGTTCAGGATCGGAATAATAAATACATGTATTCTCATACTCCTCACCATCAACACTTTGAGGATAGGGCGATGTAGCTGCCCAAAGTTTATATCCGTTCCAGCCTTCACTAATATATACTACCGATGGATGGGTAACATCCTGAATACCATGAGGAATACCACCGGGCAAATCGTGATTAGGGCTGGGGAAGGTACACCACACCAACGAATCGACAGGGTAAACACCCTTACTGGTACTTACCGACACCATCTCTAGCACGGCATATTTTAACGACTTGAGATTTAGATAGCTAACAGTTGCAATTGCCACAACCACCAGAGCCAAAATCGAGAGTATTACCTTCTTTTTCATAAGTTACTTTTATAGCTTCGCCTCCTCAGTCACACCAAACCAAAAAATATAAAAAGGTTGATTGAGTAGATTTTTTCGTAGTTATTATTTGGTTCAAATCGAGTTTGATAACTTAAAACTATCTATTATCAATTGGTTCCCAAATAAAATATGATGAACGGATAATAAAAGTTGTTCAATAAATCATTACACATGATTAGGCAGATAGCAATAAAATCAAGAATAGACCAACAGTGCCATACCCTCTTTTAAAGCATCATAACGGCGAGTAAAAAAGATGAAATGCACACCGCAGCTAAAAGAGTAGTCATTAAATACCCATAAAGTGATAATTACCTAAATAATACCTACTGTTATCAAAAAAAAATTAGGGGTTGGATATATCAGATTATATTTACTAAAAATCATGACCTAAAAACCGAGAAAATGTACAACCCGTTAAAAAAATATCTACTACGCACCTGGTTTAAAATTTTCCCCAAGGGATTTATATATTTTGGACATGGGGTAGCCTCCTCCATCAAAGATCCATTTATAGAGAAGATACACATGCCGGCATCCGAATTTATCGAACTGATTAATTTGTGGCAGGATTTAGGTTTTGAATTCTTATCGATGGAGAAGCTATTGGATATGAGTAAAAACGGCTTCAAGCACAAACGCCCCTGGCTGCATCTCTCATTCGACGATGGATATAAAAATAACCTCAAAGTGTTGCTTCCCATTCTTGAAGAGAGGAAAATACCATTCTCGGTATTTATAACCACAGCAATTGTTGAGCACCAACAAAGATTCGATACCTATATAATAAGGGCAGCAATAAAGCACCATAAAGGTAAAACCCTTAATATACCTATGATTGACACTGCTATACACAATAAATACAACCATAAACAGAGAATAGATTTCTCGAAAAAAGTTGCATCCAAGTTTAAAAAACTAAGTCAGAAGGACTCCAGGTTATTCATATCTCACATGGAATCGCTACTGAGCGACAGAGAGTGGCAGGAGGTTAATAGCACATATCAAAATGATGCCCCTATGACCATTGACGAACTTAAAGAACTGGCAACCAATCCATTGGTATATATAGGCGCACATGGAGAGCACCATTATATTCAAAACAAAGAGCTAGAAGATGCAATAAGGGAGCAGGAGATTAAGAACTCTGGCGAGTGGCTAAGAAAGCACATCAACCAACCAATCGACGTATTTACCTTCCCCAACGGTACAGCAAAAGACTTCACCGATAGAAGCATAGAGTATTGCAAAGAATCGGGGTATAAGATGGCACTTACCACTATGCCACAGCCACTTACATCTAAAACGGAAGCCTATAAAGTACCGCGTCATCTGCTGTCGCCCAATCCTGCGTGGATAATCAAATTTTTACTGAAAAATTAAAACCATAACCCGATTAACCTATAACCATGCCAAATAGATTAGTTAAACCCATAATAATAGAAGAGACCGATTTAGATACCTTCAAAAATTTGGAGAGTAACAACAACCAGAGTGTATTTATGCACCCTCTATGGCTGCAAAGTTTCAAAACCAAAAACAAGGTCGCCGTATATCTGCTTATTAAGAGTAACGACACTATTATAGGGAAATTAGCAGGAGTATCTGTTCGCACCAACCCACTAATAGGCAAAGAGTTGTATTTCTATACTGCACCCACCTATATTAATAACAATAGGCTTGAAGAGGATAAATTTGCCCAATCGCTAATAAAATTTGCTCGTAGCAAGGGCTACAACCGACTAATGATGTCATCCTATGATAACTGGGCAGGCAATGAAATTAAGGCAACCGGTGCTTATCCTTCTTTGCGTGAGGAGTATGTGCTCGACCTTACAACCGACAACCCACACGCAAGACATCATAAAAAATTTATCAATAACTATAAACGAGGATTAAGAGTAAATGCAGATATAGTTGAAAACTCCAACAAAGAAGGGTTGAGCAACCTTATGCGCCTGCTGGGCTCCACCCAAAAGATAAGGCTTGAAAAGAAAGGTGATGATTACGACTTCCTTTACATGCCATACATTAACGAAGAGTACATCCTCAATTTGCTAAATAGCGGACTGGCCAAAATACATGAAGTAAGGCACGATGGCACCGTTATAGCCGCATCAATGGATATAGTATCCAAAGATTCGGTATATGGGCTATTTATGGCATTCGACGAATTTTCGTACAAGAACGGTATATCAGCTTTCTTCGTTCATAGAATGATAGATATTTACTCGCAAAGTGGCATAGCCCGATATAATTTTGGTGGGGTACCACAAGGCAAAGTTCACCAAGGAATAAGAGCTTACAAAGAATCGATAGGTGCACACTCGGTAATGCAACACGGTTTCACTACCAATTTTCTACAATTTCCTTATACCATATTTAATCCTTTATTGAATATTGCCCGACGTATAAAGAAAAGCAACGAGGACTAAACCACTAGCCCTCAACATATTAATAAAGCCAAATGTATTATTTTACATATTTGGGCTTCACTATTTTACGTTTTATCTTTGATAGCCACACTTTGAAGTTGCTACCGATAAACCATGAAACAAAACGATGAAATATAATTTTATGAAATACCGTTGGATAATACGCCAATATTCCGGGGCTCTCAACCATGGTGCCACCAAAACGGGTTTTATAGAATGATGCTCCAAAGAGGGTTCTCTGCTTCAACTTATCGTCTATCGGTTGGCCTTCGAGCACTGCCGTTGCCACTCTTTTATCAACCTCAACCAAATCGTAGGTTGTAAACCCATTTTTTTTGGCCCATCTCATAAAGTCCCAATCAACGGTTACGGCATATTTGTCATCTTCATACATACCATTCCACCCCCATAGGTAGAACATAAATGTTTTGCCGGAAGTTAAATATAGTTGAGCACTCACATCCTCGCCATTTACTTCGCCTATCAACATTTTCATACGTCTATACTCCTTGGGAGTGCTCAATAGAGACTCTATAAAGCGCAAATCGGTTTCGGGCACAAAGCCACCATATTTAACGGCATTACACATAAACAACTTGTGGCATAACTCAGCATCTTCAAGCTCTGCCTCACGATAATTAATATTAAGATGCGCACCATTTCTAATATCGCGCCTACGTGCTTTGCTAAAACCGGCCAATATTTTATCCTCATCCTTGGTAAGGTCAATCGCCCATGTAGCAGGATAGAAATATCCGCCGGGAAGGTTATTAGGTTTTTTATGAAATAGCTTACGCTTAAATATTCTGCTTAAATAATCATAATGATAGGGCAATTCAACAATAAGATACAATAATCTATGTTTGCGTGTAAATCTTTTTGCCTCACGTGCAAAGAAAAAAGCCAACTTCGACGAATCATTAACTAAGTATGGTCCCTGAATTATAACTCCTATATTACCAAGGGCTGAATAGCTCTTTAGCAGAATTTGTGCCCCTCCCACCAATACACCGTTCTCTCTAATTAATAGAAGCTTACCTCCTAAATATCCTATAGCTTTTTTTGCCTTTACCCAAAACGGGTATTGACGTGCATCTGCATTCTCAAAAGAGTCTAAAAAAGCTATCCATTCGTCGTTCGGCGTCTCTAATGCATCTATAATTTCTGATGTAAATCTATTCATCACACGACTTGTTTATTAAGTTAAGATATACCACAAGTAAACAAATGAACTATTTATCATCAAAATTTTTTGACCAATCTAAGCAATTATGCAACTAATGTAAAAAATCACAACACTACCCAAAACAAGTTGACATACTAAAATTAAGATTATACATTCACGATACCATTACCTTTAAACTATTTGAAAAAATGCTGTTTAACTCGATAGACTTTGCCATCTTTCTACCGTTGGTGTTTGCCATATATTGGCTTTTAAAAGATAGGCTACATCTTCAAAACACCTTCTTACTTATCTCTAGCTATGTATTTTATGGCTGGTGGGATTGGCGTTTCTTGTCGCTGATTTTCCTTAGCTCTTTTATCGATTATATAGTTGCATTACGAATATTTGCATCTAAAGATCGCAAGAGAGCCTGGCTTATGGTGAGCATTTTTATGAATCTAGGGTTACTGGGTTTCTTTAAGTACTACAACTTTTTCCTTGAAAGCCTGGTGGATAGCTTCACTTTTTTTGGTGCCCCTATCAATGCCAATCGACTTAACATTGTGCTACCGGTGGGCATTAGCTTCTATACTTTTCAAACCATGAGCTACAGTATTGATGTGTTTAGAGGAACTCTACTGCCCTCTAAAAGGATGATTACCTTCTTGGGATATGTGAGTTTCTTCCCACAATTGGTGGCCGGTCCCATCGAGAGGGCATCAAACCTGCTACCTCAGTTTCAGAAAAAACGCACTTTCGACTTCGACAAGGCCAAGCAGGGCTTCAACACTATGATATACGGCTTTTTTAAGAAAATAGTAATTGCCGATACCTGTGCCAACTATGCCGACGAGATATTTGCCAACCACCTGCAACACTCCAGTTTTGTGTTACTGCTTGGTATTTTCTACTTCTCGATACAGATATATGCCGACTTCTCGGGCTACTCCGATATTGCATGGGGAGCGGCCAAAATGTTTGGCTTCGACCTTATAACCAACTTCAAGATGCCAAATTTCTCTCGCGATGCAGGCGAATATTGGCGCAGGTGGCACATATCGCTATCCACTTGGTTCAAAGATTATGTATATATACCTCTGGGCGGTAGCCGAGGGTCGAAATGGATGATATTTCGCAACACGATGATAATATTTCTAGTGTCGGGACTGTGGCACGGCGCAAGTTGGAACTTCGTGATATGGGGCGGTCTTAACGGCTTGCTGTTTGTGCCCCTCATAGTAAGCCATAACCACCGGCGACACATGGACACCGTGGCACCCAACAAACTGCTACCCAACTTTAAAGAGTTCACAATGGTATTCGTAACCTTTTGGTTGATAACATTTACCCGTATATTTTTCAGGTCAACCACATTTCAACAAGCCATTGAGTACTCTACTGCCATGTTCTCTATGAGAGCCAAAGGCTCATTAGAACTTCCCGAATTAGAGCGTTTTGCATTTGAGATACTACCATTACTATTCTTTTTCATTGGGTATGAATGGATTAAACGACACAAACAAGACCAAATGATAGCCAACAAAGTGGAATTGGCACTATTCCTGGTTTTACTGGTAACCTTTGGCGTATATTCCGATTACTCTAACTTTATCTATTTCCAATTCTGATATGCCATGAAGAAATTTATTCTATACGTATTGCAAGTAGGTCTTCTATTCCTGGTTATTCTTACGGTGCTGGATGTGATATACTCATCTGTATTTGCCCACACCAAATACCGGTCGAAAACCAACCGCATATTAAATATGCATAATGAGCATACCGATTATATAGTTTTAGGCTCAAGTCGTGTAATGTTTCACATTAATACAGAAACAATTAACGACTCACTCGGACTTAAAGGACATAACCTTGG
>CAZWOA010000024.1:35178-40387 GCA_964635545.1 uncultured Marinilabiliaceae bacterium | reverse complement strand
GATTATGTGCTGTCTATAGATAATGGCAATACTGTTTCCAACTTGTCGTCATCGCGAGCACTTAGTGATGTTACCCGTAACCATGGTGGTGTTTATACTGCTGCTGCAGTGGGTGAGGTTAATGTGGTGGCATCGATGAAAGAGACCAACGCAGTGATTGGTGGCGAAGGTAACGGCGGGGTTATATATCCCGAGAGCCATTATGGGCGCGATGCTTTGGTGGGCATAGGTCTTTTCCTTACTCATCTGGCAAAGTCGGGGCTTCGTTGTTCTGATTTACGTGCACGTTATCCGGAGTATTTCATATCAAAAAATAAAATTGAACTTACAGAAGGTATAGATGTGGATGCTATTCTTATTAAGATAAAAGAGAAATACTCATCGGAACAGATAAATGATATTGATGGAATAAAAATTGATTTCCCGGCTAAATGGGTTCAGTTGCGAAAATCGAATACCGAGCCGATAATACGTATTTATGCCGAGGCACGAACAATGGATGAAGCTGCTGCGCTTGCCAATCAAATCATCGGAGATATAAAACAGATGTTATAAAAAAGTTAAATAATGGCTTTTTTTCAAAGGTCGGTCAATAATGGCTGACCTTTGTCTTTGAAATACAATCACTTTATTGTTATTTTAGCTAAAATAAATAACGACAATAACAGATTATGAACAAACGATTTGGAAAACTATTAATCATCATTGCGATTTCGGTGCTTGTGCTTGGAGGCGTATTTTGGATGATAAATAAAAAGGGAGGCGACAGTAGCTCCAATATCGAAATAGCGGTATTGAAGGGCGAGTTTGAGTCGCTTGTGTATGCAACAGGGCAGCTTCAGGCATCGCAAAGCGTGTCGATTAATGTGCCCAATGAATTGTCAAGCAGGCAGTTAAGGATATATGAGATTAAGGTTTCCAGTATTGTTGACGAGGGTACTGTCGTGGATTCGGGCGAATATGTGGCATCACTCGACCATAGCGCTATTGCCGAGCTCTTGGTTAAGGCCAAAGAGGATTTGCAAAAGGCGTTGGATGCCCTTGATGATGCCAAACTGGATACCAGCATGAACCTGAGTAACCTGCGCGATGATTTGCTTAATGCCAAGGTGACTGTGGAAACCAAACAACTTGTGGCAGAGCAATCGGTATATGAGTCGCCGGCGGTTAAGCGGCAGGCGGTACTCGATCTTGAGCGTGCCGAACGCGACATGGAGCAGCAACATCGTAACTACGAGCTCAAAAAGAAGCAGGATGAGTATAAAGTGATGCGTGCCAGGGAAGACCTTAGACGCGAACAGGAGAAGGTTGATGATATAAATAAACTGTTCGGTGCCCTTGAAATTAAGGCTCCTCAGGCAGGAATGGTAATCTATAGTCTGGATAGATTCGGCAAGAAGATTAAAGCCGGTTCTACCGTGAGTAGATGGGCACCCCAAATTACCGAACTACCCGACTTATCATCAATGATATCAAAAACATATATCAATGAAATTGATGTGTCAAAAATTAAAAAAGGACAGTTTGTTGAAGTTGGTATAGATGCTTTTCCGGAGAAGAAATTTCAGGGTGTTGTGACATCGGTGGCTAATATAGGGCAAACCATACCGGGAGGCGACTCAAAGGTGTTTGAAGTTGTGGTGAAGATACATGGATCCGATCCTGATTTGCGCCCTGCAATGACTACCATGAACGTGATTAAAACAGCCACACTTACCGATGTGCTTTACATTCCGCAGGATGCAATATTCTCGAATGACAGCACCAGCTATGTGTATCGTATTCATAAGCGCGAAAAGAGCAGGCAGATAATTGAGAAAGGTGAAGAGAATGAGAATTATGTGGTTGTGAAACAGGGTCTTGAAATGGGCGACAGGGTGTTGCTTACCACCCCGGGCGACTATAACTCATGGCCTCTTGTAGGCGAAGAAATCTACCGCCATATTGAGGAGTTGAAGCAGCATGAGCTTGAACAGATGAAACATCCTGCAAAAGATACTCTGAAGCACCTTGAGCGTCGTCCGCGATTTGATGGGCAGGCAGAGAGAGGCCAGAGAAGCGAAGAGAGAGCACCACGTAACCCGGGAATGAGATGAGAGAACTTATAAGATTATATAATCGTTACTTCCATGATGTAATTATTGCTGTAGAGGCAATACTGGCCAATAAGGTGAAGTCGATGCTTACGGCACTAGGTATTATGTTTGGTGTTGCGGCGGTTATCAGTATGCTGGCCATAGGAAAAGGGGCGCAGCAGGAAGTGCTTGAGCAGATTAAACTTGTGGGTGTTAATAATATAATTGTTACTCCCAGTACTCAATCATTACTATCGCCCGATTCGCAGAGTGAAGAGAGTGGCGAGGGGCGTAAGAGATTTTCGCGCGGACTGACACTTCTTGATGCCCAGTCGATAAAAAATACAATTCCATCGGTGAAGAGTATTAGTCCGGTGATATCGCTTAGTACTTATGCAATTCAGCAGGGCAAGAACTATCCTGTGGTGCTGGAGGGTGTTTCATCCGAATATTTTGAGATACTTAATGTGTCGCTCGAGCAGGGCTCCGTATTCACCGAAGAGCAGAGTGAGAAAGGAATTGCGGTATGTATCATTGGCGATAATATCAGGCAGCGGTTCTTTAATCAGGTGGAGCCGGTGGGGCAGCAGATTAAATGCGGACAGGTGTGGCTGAAGGTTATTGGTGTGGCCGAAAGGCGTGATTTTACAGCTTCGGCCTCCGATGAGATGGGCATCAGCAGTACCGATAATAAGATATTTATACCCACAACCACTATGTTGCTAAGGTTTAAAGACCGGTCGCGCATAAGTGCCGAAGCTCTTGAAGGGTTGGCTGTTACAGGAGGTGGTATGGCATCGGGCGGCACGAGTGATGAGTCAACAACCACCAAGAGAGGCAATACCAACCAGTTAGATAAAATCATTGTGCAGGTAAATGAGACCAATCAGCTATCGGCAACGGCCGAGGTGGTTAAGAAGATGCTTTTGCGCCGTCATTCCGATATTTACGATTTTGAAGTAACTGTGCCTGAGCTGCTATTGAAACAGCAACAGAAAACCAACGATATATTCAATATTGTGCTGGGTGCCATTGCCGGTATATCGCTGATAGTGGGAGGTATAGGCATTATGAATATTATGCTGGCATCGGTGTGGGAGCGTATCCGCGAGATAGGAACAAGGCAGGCCATAGGTGCATCGCGTAAAGATATTATTGTGCAGTTCCTTGCCGAGTCAACGCTTATAAGTATCACCGGTGGTATTGTGGGTATATTCCTTGGCATATTACTCGCTTTTGTAATAGAGCAGACTGCCGAAATAAAAACGATAATATCATTCGTGTCGGTGGTGGTGGCCTTTGGTGTATCGGCTACTGTGGGAATTGTGTTTGGCTATATTCCTGCCAAAAATGCTGCCAATCAGGATCCGGTGGAATCGTTAAGACAATAGTTATCAACAAAGACAATCTATAATAAATGAAAAATCTTACTATACTAATGCTCTTTTTATTTTGTATGAAAGGAGTGAATTCCCAAGAGAAGCGTCAGATGGATATGACTCTTGATGATGCTATACGACTGGCAAAAGCTCAAAGCCTTTCGAGCTTTAAAAATAAGAATACATATTTGTCACAATATTGGTCGTATAGAAGCTACAAGGCTACCCGGTTGCCTTCGCTGAGTCTGCAGGCCACGCCTGTTAATTACGACCGCTCGGTGCTTCAACGCTATGATTCGGATTCTAATACCGATGTGTTTATACCCAACGAGTCGCTATCGAGCAGTGCAGGGGCTTCCATAAGTCAAAACCTGTTTTTTACAGGCGGTACGTTGAGTCTTTCCAGTGATTTTAGGCGGCTGTATAATTATGACAGTGAGACAACTAACTATGCTGCCACTCCTGTGGTGTTGAGGTTGAGGCAGCCTCTTAACGGCTATAACCGGTATCGGTGGGAGTCGAAAATTGAGCCGGTACGTTTTGAACAGGCTAAACGCGAATTTATTGAGGAGATGGAGAATATTTCCATGAGGGTTGTAGATGTTTTCTTCGGATTGGCCCGTAGTGAGATAAATCTTGCTATTGCCAATACCAACCGCGAAAATGCCGATACTCTTTACACCATCGGTAAAGGTAGGTTCAATATTGGCACGGTTACTCAGGATGAGTTGCTTGACATGGAATTGACGCTTCTTAATGCCAATCTCGATGTTAAACGTGCTACACTTACACTTGAACAGAGCAGGGCGTCATTCAACTCCTACTTGGGGCTTGATAATGATGTTGTTGTAAGATGCGTAATACCCCAATATGCACCCACATTTCAGATTACAGTTGATAGGGCGGTAGCATTGGCTATGGAGAATAATTCGAGCATAATAAGTTTGAGGCGCCAGTTGCTTGAAGCCGACAAGAAGGTGGCTGAACGACGGTCGCAATCAGGGTTGAATGCTGATATTCAGGCAAATATGGGATATGCCAAAAATGCATCCTCGTTCGACAATGTGTATCGTGCCCCTTTTGGCGATCAGCGTGGAGTGGCTGTTTCGCTTAACATACCTATTGTTGACTGGGGTGAGCGTAGAGGCCAGATTCAGATGGCCAAATCGGAGCGTAACGTAACCGAAATATCAGTTAAGCAGGCTCGCATCGACTTTGAAGAGCAAATTTTTATCAAGGTGATGGAGTTCAATATGCAGCAGGATATACTCACCACGGTTGCCAAGGCCGATACCGTGGCCCAGTTGGGTTATGACGTTACCAAACAGCGTTTTATGATTGATAAGGTAGATATAATAAAACTAAATTCAGCTCGTAATGCTTTGGATGCTGCCCGTCGTAACCATATCAGTTCACTGGCACAATTCTGGTCGTCATACTTTAATATTAGGCGACTTACACTTTACGATTTTGAAAATAACATAACCCTGGAGCAGGATTTTGACCAATTACTAAAACCATGACACGTAAAAAAAAGATAATAATAGCAGCCTCGGTGCTTGTTGCACTCATTGGTATAATAGGTGTTAATAAACTTTTGGGCGGTAAGGAATACTCGTATGTAAGGGTGCAAAAGGGTGTGTTTGAGACTACTATTGAGGTTGTGGGTGAGCTTTTTGCAACATCATCAACCGATATTCAACTGCCGGAATTGACACGAAACGAGGCCATTAATGCCCGTCAGTTTAAAATTAT
>CAZWOA010000024.1:0-35078 GCA_964635545.1 uncultured Marinilabiliaceae bacterium | reverse complement strand
GATCTTCTGCTTCCCTCAATGACAACTTCCAATTCTATAGTTTTGAAATCGTGGGATGATGCACTTATTATCCCTCGGAAAGCACTATTTATAGAGGATAATAAAAATATTGTCTATAGACAAACTTTCCTTGGTATAGAAAAAATAGAAGTTACTATTGAGCAGGAGAATGAGCAACAGATAATGATTAAAGAGGGTTCGGTGAGTGTAAATAATAAATTATTGACAGAATTACCTCAAAAGTAGAGTTGTAAATTATTAGTTATCAGTATTTTGATAAAAAGTGTGGTTTCATATTTCGTTACATTGAAAAAGAATTGTAACTTTCAGACCCATAATAGGGTGAAATGGCATGAGTCTTTCGCTTAAGCATAATCTAAATTTATATCATGTCAAAACGGTTAATAGGAATGGCAGCCGACCATGCCGGCTACGAAATGAAGGAGTTTATAAAGGCAGAACTTATCGCCAAAGGGTATGAAGTTAAGGACTTCGGTACCTTTTCTGATGAGAGTTGCGACTATCCTGATTTTGCCCACCAACTAGGTAGGGCAGTTGATAATGGCGATATTCCCATCGCTTTTTCGTTCTGCGGAAGTGGAAACGGTATTAACATCACACTTAATAAATATCGATATGTGCGTTCGGCATACTGCTGGAATGAGGAGATTGCCAAATTGGCACGCGAGCATAATGATGCAAACATATGTGCTATTCCGGCACGTTTTATCGATAAAGATACGGTGAGTAAAATTGCCGAGATATTCCTAAATACCGGGTTTGAAGGTGGAAGACACCAGCGCAGGGTTGATAAAATAAGTAATTACTGATAATTTAATACAATGACTTCTCAAAAGGACATAACTTTGAAGGCTGCCGACAACATTAGAATTCTGTCGGCTGCAATGGTGGAAAAAGCCAACTCGGGTCACCCGGGCGGTGCTATGGGCGGTGCCGATTTTGTAAATATACTCTATAGTGAGTTTCTTAACTATGACCCAAGTGAACCCGGAAACCGCTATCGCGACCGTTTCTTCCTCGACCCCGGTCACATGTCGCCAATGCTTTATAGCGTACTTACTTTGGCGGGATTCTTTACTACCGAGGATTTGAAACAGTTCCGTCAGTGGGGTAGCGTTACTCCCGGCCATCCCGAACTTGATTTGGCACGTGGAGTAGAAAACACTTCCGGACCGCTTGGTCAGGGGCATACCATGGCAATAGGTGCTGCTATTGCTGAGCGTTTCCTTGTGGCACGTTTTGGCGAGTGGATGAGCCATAAAACTTATGCATTCATTTCCGACGGTGGTGTTCAGGAGGAGATAAGCCAGGGAGCAGGCCGTATTGCCGGTCACTTAGGCTTGAATAACCTTATAATGTATTATGATAGCAACGATGTGCAGCTTTCAACAAAGGTAGATGCTGTTACAAGTGAAGATGTTGCGAAAAAATATGAGGCTTGGGGCTGGAGCGTTATCAATATCAACGGTCATAATGCCGATGAGATTAGAGCTGCCATCCGTAAAGCACAAGCATCAACCGATAAGCCTACCATTATTATTGGTAAAACAGTGATGGGTAAAGGTGCTGTTGATGCATCAGGAAATAGTTTTGAGCACATGGTGTCAACCCATGGTCAGCCACTTAGCGCTGCCGGTGCATCATTCGAAAAAACCATTGAGAACCTTGGTGGTAATGCTGCCAATCCGTTTGTGGTTTTTGATGAGGTTAAGAGCCTTTATGCCAAACGTGCCGAAGAACTTAAGAAATGGGCCGCAGCCAAAAATGAAGAGGCTGAGAAATGGGCTTCTGCAAATCCTGCCCTATCAGCTAAACTGGAGAATTTCTTCTCGGGTAAAGCACCTCAGATTGATTATGCTGCTATCGAGCAGAAGCCAAATCAGGCTACCCGTGCAGCATCGGCCACTATGCTTAGTGTATTTGCCAAGCAGGTTGAAAACATGATTGTGTCATCAGCCGACCTTGCCAACTCCGATAAAACTGACGGTTTCCTTAAGAATACAAAACCATTTGTTAAAGGCGACTTCTCTGGTGCGTTCCTTCACTCGGGTGTAAGTGAGCTTACAATGGCTTCGTTGATGAATGGTATTGCACTGCATGGTGGTGTTATAGCTGCTTGTGGTACTTTCTTCGTGTTCAGCGACTATATGAAGCCCGCAGTTCGTCTTGCAGCTCTTATGCAGCTGCCGGTTAAATACATCTGGACACACGATGCATTCAGAGTGGGAGAGGATGGACCTACCCACCAGCCAGTTGAGCAAGAAGCTCAGATAAGGTTGATGGAGCAGATGAAAAACCATAGCGGCAAAAACTCAATGCTGGTTCTTCGTCCTGCTGATGTAGCCGAAACTACAGTGGCATGGAAATTGGCAATGGAAAATACTACTACGCCTACAGGGCTTATCCTGAGCCGCCAGAATATTACCGACCTGCCAACTGCAAGTGGTAACAGATATGCCGATGCTCTTGCTGCCGATAAAGGTGCTTATGTAGTTACCGATTGTAATGGAACTCCCGATGTGATTCTGCTTGCCAGTGGATCGGAAGTTGCTACCCTTGTTGAAGGTGCTGCTTTGCTTGCCAAAGATGGAGTTAAGATTCGTATCGTTTCTGTGCCATCCGAAGGTCTTTTCCGTAGTCAAAGTGCAGAGTATCAAAATAGTGTGCTGCCTGCAGGTGTTAAGAAGTTTGGCCTTACAGCAGGGTTGCCAGTAAACCTGGCAGGACTTGTTGGTGCTGATGGTAAGGTGTTTGGTTTTGAAAGCTTCGGATGGTCGGCACCCTATACAGTGCTTGACGAGAAGTTTGGATTTACCGCACAAAATGTTTATAATCAGGTGAAAGAGATTCTGAAATAAGAATTCTCCATCAACTATAATTTAAAAAACAGGTCTCTTTAGGAGGCCTGTTTTTTAGCTTAAACCTTTATTGCTATGGAAACCTATATCCAACTCTACAAAAATAAAACGAAACATCCCAAACGTTGGATGGTGGCTTTGGCTATCATGGCAACGATAGGGTTTGTAGGCATAGTGCACTCGTTAGTGTTCGGCGCAAAAAAGTTGTCGTTTATTAATGATTCGGTATATTTTGTGTTTTTATTTAATGGTATTGGATTGATGTGGAGTATTAAATATGCCCAAAAGCAGTCCCAATACTTTTTCAGTTGGAATGATACAGAGATGAATTATCTGTTGCTTAATGAAGTAGAGCCAACTAAAATTTGCTATTCCGACATATCGTCAATTACCTTTACTGATGATATTGCAACTGTTGCATTGAAAAATGGTGAATCTAAACGAGTGAATTTGAACTTGTTTTATCATCCCTATCGCGATCAGATTACCGATTTCCTAAAAACAAAGGCAAATAGTTCTTTTTGAGTTTAATTTTTGTTGTTAAATGTTAAAAATCATTGATATAATGATTTGAAATAACGTATATTTACGGTTCAGCAATAAAAGCTGAATATCTAACTCAATAAAATTACATAATGAAAAAAGTACTGACACTATTGGTGCTGGCTCTGTTATTATTGCCTGCGCTTGTTTTTGCTCAATTCGATCCTCAGCTCAAAGAGGATATCGTTAATAGCGGTTATCTACATCGCCCTTTACCTCTTGATTACTCAAAATAGTTAGAAACAGCAGGATTAAAAAAGAAGGTTCTCTCTTCGCAGATGCTTGCTGATATGGAGAGACTAAAAAAATGGTCGCACAAAGGTATAGGAGGTATTTCAATAACCAATGAGCGTAGCATTTCCGGTAAGCACAGTCTTCGTCTCTCTGCACCTACCACATATCCTCAATTTCTCGACTGGGGTATAGGCTTTGGAACCTCAATGGCCAGCTACGATGTGGGCGGCGCCAACTGGGAGAAGTATAATCGTATCAGATTATTTATCTATCCTAATTGTGAAGGAGCACGTTCAATTTATCTTAATCTGATAGTTGAGAATGATGGCAAAATTAAGGTTGCCGATCCATATTAGCGTGAAGGAATTCACGAAATTAATATTATCAACGGGCAGTGGAACGAGTGCTATGTTGAGATGCCTGAGTTGCCACGCGATAAAGTTACACGTCTGTCATTTGCTATCGAGGTGTTTGGCAAGGAGCGCACAATGGGCGACTCATTGATATTCGATATAGATGCAGTAACTCTCGAGAATATTGAAAACCCTGAAGTTGCTATAGGCTGGCAACCGGCTCCCGACCGCATAATCCATTCCACCACCGGATATGGCACCGAGAGTATTAAAAGTGCTATCACTAAAGTGAAAAATCATAACGGTACCTTCCAGATTGTGGATGAAAAAACTGCGGGAGTTGTGTATCAAGGAAAAATTGAGAATAAAACCACCTCGATTGGTAGTTTTCAAACTATCGACTTCACCGACTTCAAAAAGGAGGGCTTGTATAGAATTAAGGTAGGTAATATTGTTACTGAGCCGTTCTATATCAACCGAAATATATGCTGAAAATTCGCCTTGGTGATGGATATCGTGCTCAAACATGGGGTACAAACTTATGGACAGATGGTTTTATTGGTACTAAAGACGATACCCCTGGTTATAGAAAAGTAAAGGTTCATAATCGTGGTTTTGAAAACTTCATGTTTGCAGGCATTGAGGCCTATGCATCGATGATACTAGATAGAGATGAGATGCTAAAAGATAAGTTGCGTAAGGCTGCTATCGAGGATTTTGATTTTGCAATGGCTCGTTTCGATTCGTTGGGCTTTAAAAATATCAGCAGTATAGGTGGTGGTGGCGATCATGCTGCAATGGCTTCCAATAGCCAGTACTCGGCCAATATATCGTTTGCCGCATCATTGCTTTATCAACTTACCGGTAATAAATACTATGCCGAGAAGGCTGCGGAGACAATTAAATATACGCTTGATTGTCAGTGCACTGAACCACTTGGTGATAAGGACGGAATACGGGGCTTCTTCTATCGCGATCTCAATCGTAAGTCTATTGTTCACTATACCCACCAGTCGCGCGACCACGTTTATATGCAGGCACTTACGGCACTTTGCAACACTCAGCCCGATAATGCCGATTTCAATAAATGGAAAAATGGCATAGTGCTTCATGGTAACTACTTAAAAACCATAATGCAATATGTTGAACCTTATGGAATGGTGCCTAGTGGAGTGTATCATGTTGATGAGGTTAAAGATTCGGTTAACTTCTATAAAGTTCAGGTAGGCATATTCAGAGGTGCTGAAAAAGATTATCAGGAGCAGCTTCGTAATGGTGTGAAACTTGACGAAGAGCATTACCTGAAAGTATTTCCGGTGTGGTTCTCATTCCGTGGTAATGCAGCTGTGCATTTATCTACCGGAAAATCGGCAGCACTTATCGGCAAGTTCCTTAATGATAAGGAGTTGATAAATATTGCTGAAGAGCAACTGTTCTGGATTGTGGGTAAAAACCCATTCGGACAGTCGTATATCTGGGGCGAAGGGAGTAACTATCCGCAGCTCTATACGGCACTTCCCGGCGAAACTGTGGGTGGAATTCCTGTAGGAATGCAGTCGCGTTTCAATGATGACACTCCATACTGGCCGCAGTTCAATACCGCAACCTACAAAGAGTTGTGGGGAGCACCGGCAGCAAGGTGGATGTCGCTCATTGCCGAATTCTGAAAATAGAAAAAGCAGTCCGAAAGGGCTGCTTTTTTTAGTATAATATAGAAAATGGTTATTCCAAAACTATAACCTCTTTTGCAATCAGTCGTCCATCCTCGAGAATCTCTTCGCTGAATTCAACTTTATCGCCCACCTCCAGGTCGTTGAAATCGTAATCTATAATGTTGGAGTGGAAGAAGAACACATCTTTCGTTGATCCGTAGATAAAGCCAAATCCATCTTTAAGAGCTTTGATGGTGCTTTGCTTACGTCCGTTGGATGCAATGCTAAGTGCCTGATGTGGCGATGATACTTTTGACGAACTCTCGTAACTATCAGTAGATTTCTGTTTTGAGAAAACCCTTTCTGAAGAGCGTGGCACAAATATATTATTGATAAGCGGTTCGTTTCTTTTAACTCTGTTATCAATAATCTCGTGCATTGCTATTGGGTAGGTAACCTCCTCAAGTAAATCCTGCGATGTGCGGGTAGTCATCTGTTTGCCATAATCATTTGTGTATTCAAAGTCCCAGCTAAGTACCATTACTCTGGTTCCCAGTGAGTTGAGTTTGCGTATAAGAGGCACATAATCGCCATCGGCAGCAATAAGTACTACCACATTAAATTTCTTGTAAAAAGTTTGCTCAAAAGCTTCCAAAGCCAGCCATACGTCGATTCCCTTTTCGAAACGCATGCCCGATTGGGCTGTTTTAATGGGTAGATAGTGAGTTGTAACACCTTCCGAACTTAAAATATCGTCGAACATTCGGTCGTAATAGAGTGTATTTCCTTGATTAGCAGCATCAAAGGCGTTTAGTCGTCCTCTGAAGTAGTGTGCATCCACAATTTGACACAGTCGCTCTTCGTTCCCTTCATGAATTGCTACCTGGTTTCTTATGAAATGGTGTAAACCGGCGATACTTAATCTGCTTTTTCTTTCGTGAAAATAAGCGTAGTAGTTGCTTACGTGTAAAAAATAGTTTCCATCATAAAATACCCCAATTCTAGAGAGGCTTAAACTTTTGTTAATTGACATAATTTTGTTTGTTAATTTTTACTCCCTTAAAAAAACTTATATTGAAAATTCCCTGAAAAAAATCATCATTCACTTAAAACATTTAGTTGCACTATAGGTTCATTACGATAGTTGTAAAATGCTATTGTCGATAATTGCATTAACGTTTTAATAGGTATCTATTATAAATATTATGATACTAAGGTAGTGTAAATTTTGAAAAAAACTCGATTTTTCTCAAAAAAATGGTAATTAAAGTTCTATGTTAAACTCCTAAAAGTATCTTTTTTTATTTTTCTGTGTTTTCATGTGATTGATCTTCAAATGCTTCCACCCTTTTGTTTAAATCCTTATCCAAAATGATGAAATTTTTGTAATAAGAGTATATAAGCGTGGTAAAAGGTAGTGCCAGCATCATACCTATAACTCCCAATAGACTGCCCCAAATTGATAATGAAAGAAGTATCAGGGCAGGGTTGAGGCTGTAGGCTTTGCCCAGAATGCGCGGATTAAGTATCGTCTCCTGGATAACCTGAATAACCGAAAGTACGATAACCACTAGCAGTGCTTCTTTCCAGAATGGGGTGCCGTAGTCGAGCGATTTTAATAATGCCAATAGCAGCACCGGTGGTATGCCTATTAGTTGCAGGTATGGAATAAGATTGAGAAGCCCCATCATTATGCCCATTGCCACTGCAAGAGGAAGGCCAATAATGCTGAATCCTATGGTCATCATAATGCCAACTATTAGTGCAATAAGGCCTTGCGACCGTATGTATATCTGCATCGACTCCTTTAGGTCGAAGGCTACCATCTCTACAAGCGACCTGTATTTTACGGGTATTATTTGCGACCACGATCCCGAAAGTTTTTCAAAATCTATCAGCAGAAAAATTACGTATAATATTATTATCAATAGTCCTAATGTGCTGGTAAGTATATTTATAGATCCTGTTACAAAGGTCCAAAACTTAGGTGCAAGCTTTGGTATAAGATTCATAATGCTGTCAACATCAAGATATTGCACAAGGTTGTAGTTCTCTATCAACTCCTTTATTTTCATCTCCACCGTCATTGTGCTGTCGTGCAGATAGGAACTTTGCAGATAAATTTTTACAAGGTGCCCCATTCGGTTCATCTCATGTAGGAATGTGGGAATAAGCCACCAAAGAAGGCCTGTAAACCCGGCTATAAATAGCAACATAACAATAATAACCGATAAGCCGCGGCTTGTCTTAAGTCTCTTTTCGGTAGCGTTAACCAAGGGATTGAGCAAATAGGCCATAAATACCGCTATAATGAATGGTAGAAGTACTGACCCTAGTCGCTTTATCAAAAATATGATGGCAGTAAAAATCAGTAAAGTAACCAATATGCGTGCTACTCTGTCGAATGTGTAAGGGCGGTTGAGATCCATATCTGAATAGTTATAATGCAAAAATACAATAAAAACTCTCTAATAGTGTTGATATAGAGGAAATAAAAGATGAAAACAATTAAATGTGAAAATATGTGAAAATATATTGAATTTTTCCGTCTGATATGTTTCAAATGAAAATAATATTTTGTTATTTTGTGACGCTAAGTGTTTTTTATAGATGCGTTATATTATAAATCGATATATTGGAGTCTCCTTCATAGGTTTATTATTACTTCTGATGCTCATTGGTTGCGAGCGTGAATATACGTTCAGAGGTGATGAGACTGGTGTGCTTGTATCTGAAGATACCATACGCTTCGATACTATTTTTACTTCTATTGGCTCCAGTACTAAACATTTTAAAATCTATAATCCATCAACCCAGGATATGGTTATTGAGGCTATAGAACTGGCCGGTGGCGAGAATTCGTCATACAGACTGAATATTGATGGTGTGCCGGCCGATTTTGTGACCGATGTGCGACTTAGGGCACGCGATAGTCTATTCGTGTTTGTAGATGTGATGATTAACCCATCGGGCGAAAACAGCCCTTTTGTGGTTAACGATTCAATTATTATTTATACCCGCGAGAGGGTGCAAAATGTGCAGTTGTTGGCTTTTGGGCAGGATGTGGTGCGACTTGGTAAAGAGAGTATCAAAACTCAAACTTTCACCAATGAAAAGCCATATCTGGTTACCGATTGTGTTGAGGTTGATTCACTTAATACGCTAACTGTTGAGGCAGGCACCAAGTTCTTCTTTGTTAAAGATGCTTGTTTAATTGTGTATGGCACCCTGCTAGTGAATGGCACAATTGATGAGCCGGTTCTTTTTAGTGGTGTGCGTCTCGAGAAATGGTATAAGGATAAGCCTGGACAGTGGGGATATATACATCTTATGCCCGGAAGCGGCGAAACCGAGATTAATTATGCACATATACGCAACGGGAAAGCCGGCGTAGTGATTGACTCCACAGGGCTGGGCGATAAGTTGCCCGTGAAGATATATAATACCAAAATAGAGCATATTTCAGGGCACGGAATAGTGGCCCAGAGCTCGGGAGTGGAGGTTGCCAACAGTGTGATATCCAATTGCGGTAAAAGCTTGGCGGCTCTTACTGTAGGCGGTAGATATGAGTTTACCCACTGCACTATGGCCAATTATTACAGCTGGAATTTCAGAACTTCACCATCACTTTTGATAAGTAATTACTATCCTGATAAAAATAACAAACCTGTAATTGTTGATTTGGAGAAAGCAGTTTTTAAAAATTGCATTATTTATGGGCGTAATGAAAATGAACTCTACATAGATATAAAAAAAGTTGACGAACAGGTTGGAGTTGCTAATGTATTGTTTTCTAACTGTATGGTAAAAGTTGCCGATTCATTCAAGAGTGATGACGGTGATATTTTCCAAAATACCATTCGCAATAAGGACCCGAGATTTGTTAAGATCGACGAGTATAATTTCCAACTCGATACTCTCTCACCCGCTAAAGATGCCGCCAATATTGCTTACTCGGCAGCCTGGCCATCCGATATTCTGGGCAAAAGCCGACTTGAGGATATGGCTAGTGATATAGGTGCCTATGAGAGAATCGAGAAAAAGTAATCGTGCTAATGTGTTTATTTTGATGCTGTTCCTGCTTTTCATAGCAGGTGGCACTGTACGTGCCCAATGCGATACGCTCGTTGTTATGTTCTATAATGTTGAAAATTTTTTCGATACCCGGAAGGATTCAGTTACCAGAGATGGTGATTTTCAACCCGATGGCTTATACCATTGGAATTATTCGCGATTTAAGCGTAAAACAACATCTATAGCTCGTGCCATCCTTAGTGCTAATGGCTGGAATGCTCCTGCTCTTGTAGGGCTGTGTGAGATTGAGAATGATGCTGTGATGAAACAATTATTATATGGAGGTGGCCTTAAAAATGCTGGTTATGATTATGTGCATTATGAGTCGCCCGACCCGCGAGGCATTGATGTAGCTCTGCTATACAATAGATTTGTGGTAAAGATACTTGAGCAAAGAGCCGTGAGCCTGTCAAATCATGAGTTGGGGTTGCGCACCCGCGATGCTCTATATGTTAAGATGATATATGCAGGCTTTGATACATTGCATGTAGTAGTTAATCACTGGCCAAGTAAATATGGAGGTGAAAAAGCTTCGGAACCTAGGCGTAATTATGCGGCAGCAACCGTGCGGCAATTATGCGACTCCATAATGAGTAGTGATAATAACGCCAGGATTATATTGATGGGTGACTTGAATGATGATGCCCGTGCCAATGCTGTATATAACATATTGGGAGCTAAAAAACATGATGATAAGATGGGAAATCTTGTAAATCTGTCGTTTATGAATAAAAAACTCGGTTCCTATAAGTTTAGGGGCGAGTGGAGCTGCATAGACCATATTATAATTAGTCGGTCGTTGTGGAATGGTGAGTGTCCGCCATTATTTAAAGTGGTCGATCTGCCTTTTCTTCTCGAAGAGGATGAGGCTTTTTCGGGTGTGAAACCTTTAAGAACCTATCTTGGTCCAAAATATATAGGTGGGTATAGTGACCATTTGCCAATAATAGGTTTTATTACTTTGATTGCAAAACAATGAGGAAATTCAATTAATAATTAAATTCCTTTGTTTATATTTATGGTCTGATTATTAATTTTCATATGCTTTAAATTGTGATTAGAACCCAGTCAACGAAAATTATATTAGTGATAATGCTGATTTTATCGCCCTTGCCAGCGTTAGGAGAGGTGGTTGAGCAGCAATCGTCTTCGACCATTAATAGTACTTTAGTCACTTTATTGGTGGTATTAAGTGTTCTGTTAATCTTCGTGTGTGGTTATCTTGTAATGGTAAACAAGAGGCTTAAAACTAAAAACAGTGAGCTTTTTGCACTCAACAGATCTAAAGATAAGTTCTTCTCAATAATTGCCCACGATTTGAAATCCCCCTTTAATTCATTGCTTGGTTTTGCAGAGATTTTGACAATCCATGCTGATAGTAGTTCACCTCAAGAGATTGCCTATTATAGCAGTATGATTCAATCTACTTCACGAAAATTATATTTACTCATAGAGAATCTACTGGTGTGGAGCAGGGCTCAAATTGGTACTTTGCCATATAAACCTGAGCCTTTAGATGTGGCAGTGCATACTTCAAATGTGGTGTCGCTAATGAGAGCCACAGCCGAATCAAAGGATGTGATAATCAACTTTGAAGTAGGTAATGATCTGCTTGCTTATGCTGATTCTAACCATTACGACACTATTTTACGCAACTTGCTTAGTAATGCTATAAAATATTCAAAGGTTGGAGGGGTTGTCTCCATTGGCGCAGTAAAAGAGTCGGGAAAAGTTAAGGTGTGGGTGAGCGATAATGGTGAAGGACTGGATAAATTACGCCTTAAAACCCTTTTTGAAGGTGATGCTAAAATATCTGAGCCGGGTACTTTTCAGGAAAAAGGAACCGGGTTGGGACTTATGATATGTAAAGAGTTTGTTGATATAAATAAAGGTGCTATTTGGGCCGAAAGCGAACAAGGAAAGGGAGCTATATTCAAATTTACTTTACCTTTGTATCTTAATTAATTTGTGCTATGACTAAGAAGAAAAACGAATATACAGAGGCGGTGGCCGAAATAGAAGATATACTTCAGCAGATTGAAAATGACGAGCTAAATATGGATGAGTTGTCTGAAAAGATAAAAAGAGTAAATGCCTTAGTTAAGTTTTGTCGTAAAAAACTGTTTGATACTGAAAAAGATGTTGAAGATATTGTTAAATCTATGGATGCACCGATTGGGAAGAGGGGATAAGAGCTAGGTAGTTAAATAGTGGAAAATAGAGGTGCGAGTGAGTGGAAGGTAGAAGGTGGATGGGTCGTGATTCGAGGGGTGTCGATGGCTTGTAAAAGCTGTGAAGTGGTGATATATTGGAGGTACTATATGGAAACACGAAGGCGTTGCTAGGCCCGGCGTTGTTGACCGTAACGGAATCTCGCCTTTTCGTGTGTTTCGTGCCTTTCGTGGACAAAAAAACTCCTGTGGATTTCACAGATTACGCTAATCTACTAAAACTTCTTTAATGGTTTAATACTCCCAAATATTCGCTATAATCCGTGGAGATTAGATGATAATAGCATAGTTTGGCACTCTTCGCCGATTTCCATCACTTGAATCTAAAATTTATATTTTAGGATAAGGCACGAAATCGGTTTCTCCAGGTACTTTTGGAAATTGTTGATTTATCCAATCCTCTTTTGCCTGTTGAATCCTTTCTTTACTTGACGAAACAAAGTTCCAGTTAATAAAACGTTCTTCCGGGAAGGGGTCACCACCAAAGATATAAACAGTACTATTTTCACCAAGTTCAAACTCACACAGTTTACTATCTTTAGTTATCATAATTTGTCTGGGTTGATATGTGTTTCCTTCGCTCCTTATGTTTCCTTCTAAAATATATAGAGCACTTTCACCAAACAAGTCATTTCCAATGTTAAGCTTTTGAGCGGATTTGCTTTTAATTTCAATAAAGTAGAGTTTGCTATGAACCGGTACGGGCGATTTATGTCCAAATGCTTCACCTGCAATAAGTTTTATGTTCACGCCGTTTTGTTGCCATTGAGGAATTTCATCTGCAGTGATGTGAGTAAACGAAGGTGTTGTCTCCTCCAACTCTTTGGGAAGGGCGACCCATATTTGAAGTCCGTGCAAATTTTTGCTTGATTGCCTCAGGTAATTAGGCGTTCTTTCGGAGTGCACCACACCTCTTCCTGCCGTCATCCAGTTCACTGCACCCGGTTCTATCACTATTTCAGATCCTATGCTGTCGCGATGCATTATTGCCCCTCAAAAAGGTATGTAAGTGTAGGGAGGCCAATGTGTGGGTGTGGAGCTATGTCAAGATTTTCATTGTCTTTAAGTGTAGCAGGTCCCATGTGGTCTATAAAAACAAACGGACCAACAGCTCTTTTTTGTCGGAATGGCAATAAACGCCCTACCATGAAGTTGCCAATATCGGCTGCCCTTTCTTTTATAATTAATAGATTAATGAAAAAGGGTTGGTGTACGATTATTAAATATGAAACCTATATTTAAAGCGAAACATAAAAAACACTATATTTGGGGAGTATTATAGAGTGTTGATAGTGGAAAATGAATAATTGACGATTGGAACAGGAGAAATTCCATTTGAATATGTTAGTAAGATTTTCGAATCTTTCACCCCTTCCCGCTCCGCAATAGTTCGAGAAGCCCCTCGCTATTGGCTCCTATAATGTCATAATCCTCGAGCCAGCGGGCCACTGTCATCACGTCTGTGAGTGAAAATGAAGTGCCGCTGGCAAGTTGGTCAATTGTGAGCGGTGTTTTGGCAAGTTTCTCTCTTATCATAGACTCAATTTCATCGAACCTATCGGCCGAGAGTGATGTCTTTTTCTTGGAAAGACACACATCACACATTCCGCAATTCTCGGCACCCTTATCACCAAAGTAGCTCAACAGCAGGCGACTACGACAAACCGAAAGCGACGTTCCATATTCAATCACATACTTTATCCGCTCCGAATAATCGTTTTTGCGATCAAGATAAGCGTGCCGCGGAAGAGAAACATACTTTACATCTTCCCTATCCACATTCCAGTATATTAGTGGAGTTTTTTTTGCAGGTATATATTTCACAATACGCAGTTTGCCGAGCCTAACCAGCCACTCATACACATCCTGGCGCGACGCATTGCACCGTTTGGCAATCAAATCCTCATCTATATGCACATATTCGGTAAACAGGCCGGTATAAGAGCGCAATAGCACCTTTACAAACCTATCTAGATCTTCGCTAGCCACCTGCACACGGTAAAGTTCATCACGTCCGGCAATTATCATCACGCGCGAACCTAAATCCACATCCTCCGAAAACTCTATATAACCGGCTCGTTCCAGTATTTTTAGGCTATTTACAACTGTGATTATATTAAGTTGATAAGCTTTACAGAAAGCACCTATATTAAAATCGCAATTCAGCTCGGCACCGCTCCCAACACCAATCTGGAAGAAATTACCCAACGCCTCATACACTCGTTTTATCACATCTTGCTCGGGATAGGAAGTTTCGAGTGATTTATTAAGTTTTGCAGCATCATTATCACTCCAAAGCAGCACCGCATATGCCTTTTTGCCATCGCGCCCGCCACGCCCCGCCTCCTGGAAGTATGCCTCCAGCGAATCGGGAGAATCCATGTGCACCACCACACGCACGTCGGGCTTATCTATTCCCATGCCAAACGCATTGGTTGACACTATGATACGTATCTTATCATTAGTCCAGTCACTCTGCAACGTATCCTTCTCATCCTGCCGCAACCCTGCATGAAACCACGCCGCCGATATGTTGTTACGCATAAGCAATTCGGCATACTCCTTGGTTTTCTTCCTATTACGCACATACACCACGCCACTGCCGGGAATGCTATTTATTATTTTCACCAACTGCGCTTCTTTATTTTCACAATGGCGAACCACATAGGCAAGATTTGGACGTGAGAAGCTCATTTTAAATACATTGGGAGTTTTAAAATGAAGTTTATCCATAATATCATCCACCACCTGGGGAGTAGCTGTGGCAGTGAGCGCCAACACAGGCACATCGGGAATATAGGTGCGCACCTCGGCCACTTTTAAGTATGACGGGCGGAAATCGTAGCCCCATTGCGATATACAGTGAGCCTCATCGATGGCAAGAATGGAAACCTGCATCAATGGTAATTTGGCAAGAAACATCTCGGTAGATAGCCTTTCGGGCGATAGGTATAGGAATTTGAATCCTCCGAAGATACAATTATCAAGTGCGACATTAATCTCATCGCGACTCATGCCCGAGTGGATTGACATTGCTTTAATGCCCCGTTTTTGAAGGTTAGATACTTGGTCCTTCATAAGTGCAATAAGGGGTGTAACCACAAGGCATATACCCTCCATGGCAAGCGCCGGCACCTGAAACGTGAGCGACTTACCTCCACCGGTAGGCATAAGCCCAAGCGTATCGCGTCCGGCACCTATTGATTGGATAATATCGGGCTGTATGGCTCTAAATGAGTCATATCCCCAATACTTTTTTAACACCTCCAGATATCGATTCATAAAGCAAAAATAACAAATAAATAATTGATCCATTTTGAAATCGACCAACCTTTAAACATTAAAAATGCCGATAACATAAGATTTTTTTGTACTTTTGCGCCTGAAAATATTTTTCAAAACAATAATTTCCGAAAAAATAGGAATGCAGAAGCCTTTCGACCACGTAGTATATTCTAAGAATGTAGTTGAATTTGTAACCGTTGCCAACGAGTATTGCTCATTGGTAGAGAATGCACTTCAATACAGCAAGTTAGATTTTATTCAGGTAAGCATCAAGCTGTTACCGCTGCTATACCTAAAGGCGAGCATGTTGCCGCAAGTGGAGCAAGAGCTTGATGAAGAACTTGACGAAACGGTTGATGAGTTTGCATATACTGCCGTAAAAGACTCAATATCATCACTTCTCACCTCGCATGACGATTACTTGGAAGTGTTTACCGAAGATTTTCAACGGAGCGACACTCCCGTAATTGCCTATATTTCGGAAGATATGGCTGATATCTATCAGGATGTGCGCAACTTCTCATCATCATACCGCATTGGTGCAGAGGAAATTATGAATGATGCGCTCTATATTGTGAATGAACAGTTTGCACTCTACTGGGGGCAGAAACTACTCAACACATTAAGGGCACTTCACAACGTGTTTTATAGTGGCGACAGCCTTGACGATGAGGAGCCCACCCGTGAAGAGAATGACAATATCGTTAATCCGAGCCGAGGATGGTACGATAGATTTCAAAGTGAATGGGGTGAAGACCACACCAAATAAGAGATAAAAAAGAGGAATGGAGCGTTCGATATCAAAAGAGGAGATTGAGAGTTTGCCACTAATACAGTTTCAGGGCACAATACATATTATTGAAACCCCTGAACAGATGAGTGCTGCTGCCGACATGATACGCAACGAAAAAATAATAGGATGCGACACAGAGACCAAGCCGGCCTTTAAAAAGGGTGTTACACACAAAGTTGCCCTTCTGCAGCTATCTACCGACACCACCGCATGGCTATTCAGGCTCAATAAGATAACACTTTCGGATGATATGATATCAATCCTTGAGAATCCCAATATATTGAAGATTGGCGTTGCACTACATGACGACCTTAGGGCGTTGAAGAAACATAAAAAATTTTCACCTGCCGGTTTTATCGACCTTCAGGATATGGCGCGTAAAGTGGGTGTTGAAGATTTCAGCCTTAAGAAACTGGCTGCACTCACCCTGAGTATTCGCATCAGCAAACGCCAAAGGCTAAGCAACTGGGAAGCTCCCGAACTTACCGAAGGCCAGGCGAGCTATGCCGCAACCGATGCGTGGGTTGCACTGGGCATATACCGCGAATTGCTTCACACGCACATCGACAATTAAAAAATAATTATAATATTATATTGAATTTTATGACTGTGGCTACAAAAATAGTATTAAAACCGGGCAAAGAGCAGAGTATTCTTCGCTTTCACCCTTGGATATTCTCAGGTGCCATACAACGTATGGATGGTAACCCCGCCGAAGGTGAAGTGGTAGAGGTGCTAAGCCCCGACGGCCGTTTTCTCGCCATAGGTCACTACCAGATTGGGTCGATAGCAGTAAGAATTTTATCATTCACCCCATGCGATATAGACCAGGAATTCTACAACAACAAGATAGCACTTGCCCTCGATTTGCGAAAAGCAATAGCCCTTGCAGGTAGCAGCCACACCAATGCTTACAGACTTGTGCATGGCGAAGGCGACAACCTGCCCGGTCTGATAATCGACTTCTACAATGGAACTGCAGTGGTGCAGATGCACTCTGTGGGTATGTATCTTCAGCGGGATATGATTGAAAAGGCACTAATTAACGCCTACGGACCGGAACTGAAAGCAATATACAACAAATCGGAAGGTACGCTTCCCTATAAAGCTGATGTGGAGCCACATAACGAATATGTTTTTGGCCGCCCCGAAAGCAAAGAGGCACTCGAGAACGGATTGCGCTTCTATGCCGACTGGGAAAAAGGTCAGAAAACAGGTTTTTTTGTTGATCAGCGCGACAACAGAGCACTTCTTGAGCATTACAGCAAAGGACGGTCGGTTCTTAACATGTTCTGCTACACAGGAGGTTTCTCGTTCTACGCCATGCGCAGCGAGGCACAGTTGGTACACTCGGTTGATAGTAGCGAGCGCGCCATAGAGCTCACCAAAGCCAATGTAGAGCTCAACTTCCCCGGCGATACACGCCACGAGGCCTTTGCCATGGATGCTTTCAAATATCTGGAGAAGGCAGGCAGCAATTACGACCTTATAATACTCGACCCGCCAGCCTTTGCAAAGCACCATAACGTATTGGGCAATGCTATTAAAGGATATAAACGTCTCAATAGTAAGGCTTTTGAGGTGATAAAACCGGGAGGAATAATCTTTACGTTCTCATGCTCGCAAGTAGTAACCAAGGATATTTTCCGCACAATGGTGTTTTCGGCTGCTGCCAAAGCCGGTCGCCAGGTGAGCATACTACACCAAATCTCACAGCCGGCCGACCATCCGGTTAATATCTATCATCCTGAAGGCGAATATCTTAAGGGATTGGTTCTACACGTGGTATAAACAATAAAAAGTACGACTTTGAAATTTACCGAGTTTAATTTTTGCGATCAGCTGCTCGAAGGCCTGGACGCTATGCGCTTCGACAAGGCAACGCCTGTGCAGAGCCAAACCATTCCCATCATTATGGAGGGTAACGACCTTATTGCATGCGCACAAACAGGCACCGGCAAAACAGCCGCCTATCTTCTTCCAGTGATACATAAATTGGTTACCACCCAGCACGAAGGCATAAACACAATAATACTGGTGCCCACAAGAGAGTTGGCACTACAGATTGACCAGCAGATGGAGGGTTTTGGATATTTTATGCCCGTAAGCTCAACACCTATTTACGGCGGAAATGACAGTCCGGAATGGGACAGACAGAAAAACTCACTCATTCAGGGAGCCGACATTGTGATAGCAACACCAGGCCGAATGATTCAGCATATCGTGATGGGCTACGTTGACCTAAGCAAGGTGCAACACCTGATACTCGATGAGGCCGACCGAATGCTGGATATGGGATTCCACGACGACATTATGCAAGTGGTGAAGCTACTTCCACAGGAGCGTCAAAACTTGATGTTCTCGGCCACCATGCCTCCCAAAATCAGAGATTTGGCACGCAATATTTTAAAAGACCCCCAAGAGGTAAATATTGCCATATCAAAACCTGCAGAAGGGATACTTCAGGCAGCCTACATGGTGTACGACACCCAGAAGATACCCCTCATTAACCGACTGCTGAAGGATAAAGACCTGCCAAGCATAATTGTATTCTCATCGCGTAAACAGAGTGTGAAAGAGATAGCAATGTCATTGAAACGCAATGGATTCAACGTAGGTGCCATACATAGCGACCTTGAGCAAAAGGAGCGTGAAGAGGTGCTACGCGAGTTCAAAAACCGTAATATACAGATACTTGTAGCAACCGACATCATTGCTCGAGGTATTGATATTGAGAAGATTGACCTGGTGATTAACTTTGATGTTCCCCGCGATGCCGAAGATTACGTGCACCGCATAGGACGTACTGCCCGTGCTCAATCACAGGGTGTTGCGCTAACTTTCATCAATGAGCAGGAGATTCTCGAGTTTCATAAAATAGAGAAACTTATACAAACCACAATCTATAAAGTGCCCATCTTCCCCGATTTAGGCGAAGGACCGGAATACAACCCCGAAGAGGCTCGTAAAGTGCGTAGAAGCAATGGCGGACGCAGGCCGGGAGGCAAATCCGGAGGCAGAAAACCATCATTCAATAAAAAAAGAGGCTCATCGCAAAGTCAGAAGTGACCAATGAGCTGTGTATCAAATATTAACTACAATATACGTACAATTGCAGATTATTAGCATCATAAAAAATTGGGCTCTACCGCTGGCGATGATCACGGGAGCCCTTTTTTATAGGTATATCGACATGCTGTCGTTCACTGTGCCGGGGTTACTATTCGCAATGATATTCGTAACCTACACAAGACTATCTCTTAAAGAGGTTCGCTTCCACAGGATGCACCTTTGGCTGATTGCCACACAACTTATTTTCAGCATCGGCCTGTTTTTAGTTATCAATAGATATGACACCATAACTGCCGAAGCATCAATGATTTGCATTCTCGCTCCCACAGCGGCATCGGCAGCAGTAGTTACCGCAATGCTTGGAGGCAACATGCCATTGCTGGCTTCTTACACCCTATTCGGCAATTTTGCAATCGCCATCATAGCCCCATTGCTATTCCCAATCTTGGGTATTAAGGATGATTTACCATTTCTTGAGTCATTCTTATACATCTTGAAACAGGTTTTCCCGCTGTTGATACTTCCATTTCTGATATCTCTTCTGATGTCGAAAATTACGCCGCGATTGCACAGTGTAATTCGCAACCGTCAAAGCATTTCGTTCTATCTGTGGGCTGTATCACTGACGATTGTAACCGCCCGCACAGTACGTTTTCTGGTGGAGCATGGTGGCGAAAACAAGTCAGGATTGATACTTATTGCAGGCACATCATTGGTAATATGCGTAGTTCAATTTCTATTTGGCCGTTTCATAGGCCGTCGCTCCGGCGATGTAATATCTGGCGGACAAGCACTTGGGCAAAAAAACACAGTACTTGCAATATGGATGGCCCAGGCGTATATGCACCCCCTGGCATCACTGGGGCCGGCATCTTACATCCTGTGGCAGAACAGCATCAACACCTGGCAACTGTGGCGATATCGCAGAAAGCAAAATCATTGATTTAATTTGCTGTTAATTCGATGAATTTGATTAACTTACATCGAAACAAACAAAAACATTATAACATGAGACGAAATATGTGGCTTGCAACCGTAACAATTGCGTTACTGCTTGCATCGTGCGGCCCCAAGGAATATAAAAGCTTGGGAGATAAGTATATAGTGATTTTTGATAATGAACATTTATATTTTGCACCGGGTGAGTTCGACGCACCTATTGATGGCAGTACCGATGCCACCTATCGCCTGGTTGACGGCAGAGTATTGATGAAGAGAATCACACTTCCCACATATTTCAGAGAGACTGAGGCTACTGTTAAAGTAACAGTGGCATCGGCAGGCGACCGATGGGATAAATCGGGCTCATGCTTTGTGGTTCCTGCGGGTGCCGATATCAATTTTATTGACATTCATAATGGCAAGGCACAGCTGCCAGCACCACTAAGCGGCCACGAAAGTTTGAAAGGAATTGCATCATCCAAAGGTTATGTGCCGGTTGTTGAGCTAATGCGTTTCATGACTCCTTTCGGAATAGGTTATTATAACGATAAGATGAACGACCGCCAACCGGTTTACATTCCCCAATGGGAGGAAAAAGCTGTGTGGGAGCAGGATATTACCGACCGCATATCGATGCTCGAAGGAGATGTATGGATTGGCATTTGGATTGACACCTGGACGGCCGAAGGATATACCGTATCAGCCGAGTTGGATTTTAAGGAGTCGCCACACTCATTTGCAGGCAAGCAAAAAACTCAGGTTTTACCGCTTGTCAATACCATATACTACATGGGCGGCATGATACACCCCGACATATTCTCACGCCAGGATCTTGAAATAAAAGCTTCAATACCTGCCAATGCCCGCAATGTGAAATTAAGCTACATTACCACCGGACATGGAGGACACTCGGGAGGTGACGAATTTGTACAGAAACGCAACATTGTTCTTGTTGATAATAAGGAAGTTATCAACTTCATTCCTTGGCGTGATGACTGTGCGTCATTCCGCAGGTTCAATCCCGGCTCGGGAGTTTGGTTGCGTCAGGATACAGCTGAATATATCAGTTTCAAAACCGGCAAATACGAGAAGAAAGTTATCGAAGAGCGATTGGCATCTTCCGACCTATCACGCTCCAACTGGTGTCCCGGTTCGGATGTTATTCCCGAAACGGTAATGCTTGGCAACATCACAGGTGAACACACCTTTACATTCAGCATTCCGGAGGCACAACAGGCCGATGGCGATAAGCTAAACCACTGGTTAATATCGGCATTCCTTAGTTGGGAGGAGTAAAGAGTGGCGACATTTAGAGGTTGTTGGTCGTTGGTCGTTGGTGGAGGGTTGAGGGTTAAAGGATTGAGGGGTTGAAGAGTTTAAAAGTTAAAGGGTTGAAGAGATTAAAAAGTAAAAAGCTGCAGAGCAGCGATATATCGGTAGGATATAACCAATACGTCAAAGTATAAAAGCCGCGGAGCGGCGATAAAATGGTAGTTCTATAGGGACACACGCAGGCGTCGATAGACCCGGCGTCATTGACCGTAAAAAAACAAATATCTCCCGCAGGACTTCGCAGTACCTGTCCCGTCTATACGGGATATTTCTTTTAGTGCCTTTTGTGCCGTTCGTGGTTAAAACTGGTTCACACAAAGAACGCTAAGGCATCACTAAGAAAGCAAGATATAGCTTTTCGTGCCTTTGGTGCTTTTCGTGGTTAAAGAAATTGATTCATGCAAAGATAGTGGTTCAAAAATCTGCGTAATCTCTCTAAAACGACACAAGTGCAGCGGGAAAATAATTTCTTGCTAATCCCCAATTAACCCCTACCTCTGGCTGCGAAGTAAATGCCTGCCACAAATATCACAATCTCAGCCTGTAGTTTTGCGAGTGAGAAGCCACCAACAAATATTAGCGCTATTGCAATCAGCGAAGTGCCAATACCGCCCACAATCGCCATAACATCATTTTTCAATGCAACACCCATAGCAATCAGAATGCCAAGCAATGCCAAACCAAGTACCATGAAGTAATAATAACCGGTGAAAGACAATGTCATTAAAGTATCGAAATGAACTCTATAGATAAAATATATAAGCAACGCGGCCATCAGCCACACCGAAAATGGAACAAGACCTTTAATTGGTTTCATGTGATATCTGTTTAAAAATTAGAGTTCAAATCTAAATAATTTTCAAAAATAAAATCTGCTTCAATGATAAATTCATTACTTTACTTGCATTAAAAGTAATCATTTATTAATATTGCGAATATCAAAGCGATAAAAGATGAGTAAGCATTCATTTTATACATATTGGCGCGAACACCCGTTGACGTAACAGGTGGATAATTTCGTGTGCTTATTTAAGATATATAACAGCCGTTGGAAACCACCAACGGCTTTTTTTGTGCAATTTATTAATCAATCTATAAACTATGAAGACTACAAAAAAAATCCTACTTCCCGAATCGGAGATGCCAAGAGCATGGTACAACATTGCAGCCGACATGATTAACCAACCACTGCCGATGCTGCATCCCGGCACTAAACAACCTCTGAAACCGGAAGAGATGGAGGGGCTTTTTGCAAAAGAGTTGGTAAAACAAGAGTTCTCGAAAGAGCGTTTCATCGAGATTCCTGATGAGGTTATTGATCTTTACAAAATCTATCGCCCTACACCGCTGGTGCGTGCATCGGGACTTGAAAAAGCACTCGACACGCCGGCTAAGATTTACTTCAAAAATGAGAGCGTAAGTCCGGTAGGGTCGCACAAACTTAACTCAGCAATACCACAGGCATACTACAATAAGATACAGGGTATCAAGCATATAACCACCGAAACCGGTGCTGGACAATGGGGGAGTGCGCTTAGCATCGCATGTAAGCACTTCGGCCTCGACCTTAAGGTTTTTATGGTGAAGATTAGCTACGAGCAGAAGCCATACCGTAAAATGATTATGCAAACTTACGGTGCCGAAGTTATTCCATCGCCAAGCCCGTTTACCGAGGCGGGACGTAAGGTACTTGCCCTTCATCCCGACTCAACAGGCAGCCTGGGCATAGCAATCTCGGAAGCAGTGGAAGCTGCAATCACAAATGCCGATACACGCTACACACTCGGCAGTGTTCTTAATCATGTTATTCTGCATCAATCCATTATAGGCCTTGAGGCTGAGAAGCAGTTGGAGCTGGCCGGTGATTATCCCGATGTGGTGATTGGCTGCTTTGGTGGCGGTTCGAACTTCTCGGGCATAGCATTTCCATTCCTTCGCCATAAGCTAAATGGAGGTAAAAACATAGAAGTGATAGCTGCCGAGCCTGCTTCATGCCCTAAATTGACAAGAGGAGTATTCGAGTACGACTTTGGTGATAACGTGGGACTTACCCCCCTTCTGCCCATGTACACATTGGGGCACGATTTCACCCCTGCAGCCATCCATGCTGGCGGACTTCGCTATCATGGTGCCGGAACACTGGTGAGTCAGCTGCGCCGTGACGGCCATATAGATGCAAGGGCTGTGAAACAGAAAGAGACCTTTGAGGCTGGCGTTCTATTCTCACGCGCCGAAGGAATCATACCTGCACCCGAGTCAACTCATGCTATAGCGGTGGCTATTCAAGAGGCATTAAAAGCCAAGGAGGAGGGCAAGGAGAAGACCATACTTTTCAACCTATCGGGACATGGATTGATTGATATGATGGCTTATGATCAATATTTTGCCGGATCGTTGCAGAATTACGACCTTCCACAGGAGGAGATTAACCGCTCCACTGGCCTATTGGATAAATTGGTGCCTTAATCAACTCAATAAAAAACACCCTACCGAAATGGCAGGGTGTTTTTATATACAGTTCAAAAATATCAGTTCACCTGAGTAATAATCTCACCGCCACGAGCAATTGCCCTTTGGTTGAGTGGCAATGTATGGTGATGCCTTTCGGGAATAGAACGTTTCAAACCTTCCATCACATTTTCCAGATTAACTATTGGTTTCACTTTTAGATATCCGCCCAGCACAATCATATTGAATGTCTTGGAACTCTTCATCTTGGTCGATTCTTCAGCAGCATCCACACGATAGATGGTTATATCTTTTCGTTCGGGATGACGGGTAATACCGTTAGTATCGTAAATAAGTACGCCACCTGGACGCACTGCACTCTCAAACTTATCTAGTGATTGCTGATTAAGAATCACAGCAGTATCGAATGTGTGCAGAATGGGCGAGCTTATGCGCTCATCACTAAGAATAACGGTTACGTTGGCAGTTCCGCCACGCATCTCGGGTCCGTAAGAAGGCATCCACGATACCTCCATATTTTGCATCACTCCGCTGTAGGCCAATATCTTACCCATCGAGAGGACACCTTGACCGCCAAAGCCGGCTATAATAATTTCTTCCTTCATTTCATTAGCTTTTTAATACTATTCATCTTTCAAATCGCCAAGAGGATAGAATGGAATCATATTTTCCTGCATCCAATTGTTGGCAGCCACGGGAGTCATCTTCCATCCCGAATTACATGATGATACTATCTCGACAAACGACATTCCTTTATTTTGCTGCTGATTTTGGAATGCCTTCATAATAGCTTTTTTAGCTCTGCGCACGGCCGCGGGTGTGTGAGCAGCCTGGCGGGTAACATAGCAGGTGCCCGGCAGTAAAGCTATAAGATCGGTAATTTTTATAGGGTGACCGTCACGGCCGGCATCGCGCCCTGTGGGGCAAGTGGCCGATTTCATCCCTGGAAGGGTTGTGGGCGCCATCTGGCCACCGGTCATACCATAAATACCATTGTTGATGAATATGATAACAATATTTTCACCACGGTTACAGGCATGAATAGTTTCGGCAGTACCGATAGCGGCAAGGTCGCCATCACCCTGATAGGTAAACACGGTGCGGTCGGGGCGAAGTCGCTTAATGGCGGTTGCCAATGCGGGAGCACGACCGTGGGCAGCTTGTTGCCAGTCGATATCCAAGTAGTTATATGCCAACACGGCACATCCCACAGGAGCCACACCAATGGTTGTATCTTTTATGCCTAGCTCCTCAATAACCTCGGCCACAAGTTTATGCACCACTCCATGGGTACAGCCGGGGCAGTAGTGCATCTCATTATCGAGCAGAACCGGTGTTTTGGAGTAAACCAGATTCTCAGGTTTAATTATATCTTTAATATCTATCATTTTTAAATTCCTCCAATTAACTTTTGTTCAAGAGCTTCAAGTACCTCTTCGGGTGAATGAACAATACCGCCAAATCGCCCGTAATGTATCACAGGAACCTTACACTCAACGGCAAGTTTCACATCTTCCACCATCTGTCCTGCACTCATCTCAACCGATAGAATACCTTTAACTTTAGATGCATAGGCAAGCAATTGCTTGCTTGGGAATGGGAACAGAGTGATAGGACGGAAAAGTCCTACTTTAATACCTTTGGCACGGGCCAATTCAACTGTCTTTTGGCATATACGGGCACTTGATCCGTAGGCAACCATTAGATATTCAGCATCATCGCACATTATCTCTTCATAGCGCACCTCTTTTTCGCGTATCTCGTTATATTTGGCTTGAAGTTTATGGTTAAACTCCTCTTGACGGCCTGAGTCAAGCTCAAGCGAGGTGATGATATTACGCTCTCGAGAGTCGGTTTTTCCCGTTGTAGCCCAAGGATTCAATTTGATAACCTCCTCTTCGGTCCAGCGAGGTTTGTAAGGTTTTAGTGTAACTTTCTCCATCATCTGACCGATAACACCATCAGCTAGAATCATCGCCGGATTACGGTATTTAAACGCAAGGTCGAAACTTAGCTCCACAAAATCGGCCATCTCCTGTACCGATGCTGGTGCAAGAACTATTACCTTGTAGTCTCCATGACCACCACCTCTAACTGATTGAAAATAATCACTTTGAGCAGGCTGTATGGTTCCCAGTCCCGGGCCTCCACGAGTAACATTCACCACCAAGCAGGGCAATTCAGCACCGGCTAAGTAGGTCATTCCCTCCTGCATAAGGCTCACTCCGGGGCTAGAGGATGAGGTCATCACTTTTTTACCACATCCGGCGCCTCCATAAACCATATTTATTGATGAGGTTTCACTTTCTGCCTGAAGCACTACCATCCCGGTTGTTTCCCAAGGGCGTAGATCCATCAGGGTCTCCATTACTTCTGACTGTGGGGTAATAGGATATCCAAAGTATCCGTCAACACCACAGCGTATGGCAGCTTCGGCAATAGCCTCGTTGCCTTTCATTAATCGTAATTCTTCCATTTATCAGGAATTTTTTCAGTTAACAAAATCAATTAAGCTGTTGCTCCGGCTCTAAGCCTATAAACTGTAATGCAACTATCTGGACATACCAGTGCACAGTTATTACATCCTGTACAAGCCTCGGGGTCGTGCATATAGGCATAGTGATAGCCTTTACTATTGACTTCTACAGCCAATTTAATTACATCAGTGGGACAAGCAACAACGCATAGGTCGCAGCCCTTGCATTTTACGGTATCTACCACTATTGCTCCTCTTACTTTTGCCATAGATAAATATTTAAGTTGTTGTTCATTGTTAATTCATTATCATAAAAATTATACACCATGATCGGCAGAAAAGGCCATAAGCCTATCAGCCAACACGTTGAAACGGTGCTGGGGAGTTTGCGAAACGCAAGCCCTCAATCCCTGACGCAAACTACCTGTGTTATCGAGTGTTATAGCACTAATGCCATAGCACAGCAACTCCTGAAGCAGCTTACCTCCGGTAAAATCCTTAAATCCAATTGAAAAATAAAATCCGTCAGCCAGTGACTCTTCTAAATCGTGGTCGTAAACAATATGAAATCCGTTAGACAAAAATAGTAATTTCATTTTATTTGCACGCATTTCATACTCTTTTACTTCGGATAAAAATGAGTATTCACCATCGGAAGCAGCCTTAAGTATCGCTGCCATAGCATATTGCGACGCATGCCCTGCACCTGCAGAAAGTGCATAAATCACTCTTTGAATCATTGCTGTGCCAAACCTATCTACACCAAGTTTCTCTTTAATATTGGGGAATTGACGATTATACAATGCGTCCGACATGCAGAGAACAGCCATTCGCTGGCCGGCATAGCTAAAGGCTTTAGAGCTGGATATCAACAATATATAATCATCGGTGTAGTTGGCTGCCGACGCTTGATAGGGCGGCTGGAATGGAACTGATATATCTCGTCGAAAATCCATTCCGAAATATGCCAAGTCTTCAATTACTGTTACATCATACTTTTTACACAGCTCGCCAATTATTTTCAGCTCATCATTATTTAGGCAAATCCATGCAGGATTATTGGGATTGGAAAAGACCACCGCGGCAATATCGCCTTGGGCCAAGTGGCTCTCCAATTTATCGTGCAACTTCTCACCACGATACTTGTACACATCAAAAGCCACCGATTTATAGTCCATCACCCTCACCTGCTGTTTTTGTACCGGAAAACCTGGGTCGATGAAAAGGATGGTCTGCCTGCCGGGAAACTTAAGTCCGGTGAGTAGAAACGAAGCGTAACTGCCTTGCATGCTTCCAACGGTTGCGATACATCCCTGCGGATTAACATCCACGTTCATAAAAGCCTTTACAAATCGGGATGCCTCCTGCTTAAGCGCTTCCACACCCTCGATGGGCGGGTATTGAGATGCAATATTGTTATTAAGAGCCTCTATCTCGGCCTTAACGCCCACTTGAGACGGTGGTAAACCCGGCACGCCCATCTCCATGCGGATAAATTGATGACCGCTGATGGCCTCTAAGTCGTTGGTGATAGAGACAACTTCACGAATAGTTGCCTTCGACAAGTCCTCAACAAAATATTTGTCGAGCACCTTTTGAACAATATCGGGTGATATCAGGGCTGAACTATTCATGTTATTCATTTTTAATAAGTTATACTTTGAATTTAAAGCATCTGTTGCGAGCGTAGTAACTCAATCCAGTCGGTAATCCTCTTTTGGGTTAAATCCTGCTCAAAGTCCTCATCGATGGGAAGCCCTACAAACATACCGTCTCTAACTGCCTCCGACTCTTTAAAATCGTATCCTTCAATAGATGTTTGTCCTACCACACTAACTTTTAATCCTTCAAGAATCGCATATAACCAACCCATTGCATCAACAAAGTGGTGCGGATATTGAACCTGATCGCCAAGACCGAAAATTGCCACCACTTTATCCTCCCAGTCGGCATATTTCAAGGTAGGTAAAAATAAATCCCAATCGGTATTGGTATGCTCCGAGTCCCAGTTGCTTTTACCAACTGTCGATAGTCCAAAAATCAGTTTGTTATACTTATTTACTATCCTCTCATCGGCATTGCGCACAGAGATAAGGTCAATCTTATCACGGCCTATAGCATCTGCAACCATATTGGCAACATTCTCAACATTACCACCTTCGGGTCCGTAGAATATTCCTATTTTTTCCATAATAATCTCACAATTATATCAATTATACAGTTTCATTGTTAACTTTCAAACAGTAAGTAGGCTCAATCACCAATCCTACAACTACTTAATGCTTATTTAAAATCATTATAAACACCGAACGCTTATAAATTGAAACCACCACAAATATATAGAACGTTTCGCGATTCGACGATTTTTACAAAATGATTTATATCATATCACCTTTTAACACTCAGGCCTTTTCAACCTCACTCTGGCATCTACTGCCACTATGTTTATATTGCTGCCAATCAGGGGGTTGATATCCATTTCGGCAATCTCCGGAGCGGCATTTAAAAGAGCTGAAAGCCTTAAAATGATGTTTTCAAGCATATTTTTATCCACGCCTTTATCGCCTCTAATGCCCTCGATAATGGCATAACCTTTTATTTGAGATATCATATTTTTAGCTTCGGCACGGGAAATGGGCGTAAGAGCCATTGAAACATCCTTAAGCACCTCAACAAAAATTCCACCCAGCCCAAACATCACCAAATGACTATAACCAGATTCGCGCGAGGCACCCACAAATAGTTCATGCCCCCTAAGCATTGGCTGTAGAAGCACAGCATTGGCATCAGTGATGGTCATAAGGCGCTTAAATTCAGCAAGTAACATATTGTCATCACTCACATTAAGCACCACGCCACCCACATCCGATTTATGTACCGGGCCTACCACCTTCATCACCAGCGGATAACCAACATTATGCGCCATTGAAATAACCTCATCGGCACTGGAAGTTACATACTCCTTAGCACGGGCTATTCCGGCAGCATCAAGCAACTCCTGAACGGCAGATGGAGAAAGATAACCGTCACTATTTGAGTCAATTATGGCTCTAACCTTATCAACATCAATAATAACAGAATTATCATCATCATCATCAAACAACCTGTTGTTGAACACCTTACACAGAGCCTCACCCATCACAACCTCATCATTGAAGCACACATTTCCTTCAGAAATAAAGAAATCGATATCATCCTTCACATTAACAATGGATGGAAGCACCGGGAATATGGGCTTTGGTGACAGTTTCATTTTATTATTTAACACCGAATAGGCATCGTGGGCACTGAAGAGTCCCGGGCTGCCGAATATCACCACCATGCCGTCGATATCATCAAAATCATTATTCACAGCATCAATAATATCCGAAAGTTGGGCAGCAGTTCCTGTGGCAAGAAAATCGATGGGATTGCCCACACTCGAACCGGGGAAAAGCCTTGCAAGAAGCGCATCAGCCTTAGCACCTGCGATGGGAGGAACCTGCATATTGCTACGCGATAGGGTGTCGGTGAGCATCACCGCAGGACCGCCGGCATGAGTGATAATGGCTATACGATTGCCCTTAAGAGCCGGAAGCGACATTACGGCAGCCACATTTACGAGTTCCTCGCGCCCATGACACCGCACAATGCCAGCCTTGGCAAACAATGCATCCACGGCCTTGTCGTTGCCCGCCATCGCGCCCGTGTGGCTGGATGCAGCACGACTGCCCGCCTCACTCTCACCGGCTTTTATGGCTGCTATGCGGCACCCCTTGGCAGTGAGCGAGCGTGCATGTTTCAATAGCTTATGCGGATGACGCACACTCTCCATATATAGCAACTTCACTGCAGGACTGACGCCATGCACATAATTTTCATCCATATATTGAAGCACCTCCTCAACCCCCATCTGAGCACTGTTGCCCACCGAGAATACAGAGTTGAATATCAATCCTTTACCAATAGCAGCCTCAAGAATAAAGACTGCAGTGGCACCCGAGCCGGTAATAAAATCGATACCCTGCGGATTGAGCACGGGCACAGGCTCGGTAAACACACTACAATGCGAAGAAGTGAGCACACCAATGCAGTTTGGCCCTATAAGTGAGCCATTTACATCATTCACAATATCGACAATACGCCTTTCGAGAAGTGCCCCATCGTGACTCTCTTCACCAAAACCTGCCGAAATAATAATAAATGCACGGGTATTCTTTTTATAGGCCAGCGTCTCCACCGCATCAACGCACAAAGCAGCGGGGATAGCAAGCACGGCCAAATCGATATCGCCAGGAATATCATCAACCGAAGCATGACATTTAATGCCCTGCACATACTCAGCCTTAGGATTGACCACATAAATAGGGTGCGGGAAATTGCCATTAATGAGGTTATGCAATAATTTACCTCCTGGTTTTTGAATCTGTTCCGAACCTCCCACCACAACAATGCTTCGTGGATCAAGCAACTGACGATTGACCATAGATATAGTTTTGATTATAAATTTAACAATTACAGCATTTATATGCTAAAAACTAAACATGTTATAAAACAACTTTCAACTTCTACCCCATATACTGCATCAACCTTTCATCAAGAAGCCATTTTTTATTACTTTTACGTTACAAAAGAACAAAACATGGAGATAAAATTTCATGACATTTTAAGGCAGAATGAGTTTTCCAAATATGATTTAGCTCAGCTAATCTCATCAACGGGACAAAACCACCATGCACTGCTACAACATGCAGGCAAGGTGCAGGAGTCCGCGGTGGGTAGAGCTGTCTATTTGCGGGGACTTATTGAACTCTCCAATGTTTGTTCGAAAAATTGCCTTTATTGCGGCATCAGGAAAGACAACACTAGCACATGCCGTTACATAATTACCGATTATGATGTGGAAAATGCAGCAATAAAAGCATGGCAAAACCATTACGGTTCGATAGCAATACAAGCCGGCGAGAGAAGTGATAACCGCTTCATTATCAGAATAGAAAGATTACTTAAACAGATAAAGGAGGAAACCAACGGGGAGTTGGGCATAACACTATCATTGGGTGAGCAGAGTGCCAACACTTACCGCCGCTGGTTTGAGGCAGGAGCACACCGTTACCTGCTACGAATTGAAACCACCAATGCCAAATTATACAAAACAATTCATCCTGATGATGCACACCATAGCATGACGGCACGGTTAAACTGCCTGAAACTGCTGAAAGAAACAGGTTATCAAACAGGTACGGGAGTGATGATAGGGCTTCCCGGGCAGAGCTGCGAGGATTTGGCCGACGACCTGCTGTTCTTCAAATCAATAGACATAGATATGGTGGGAATGGGGCCATACATTGAGCACAGCGGGACACCGCTTTACAGCCAGCGCAACCAATTATGGCCTATAGAACGGCGTTTGGAGGTGGCACTCAATATGATAGCAACTCTTCGACTGCTGATGCCCGACATAAACATAGCGGCCGCAACGGCGCTTCAGGCTATAGATGCCCAAGGGCGCGAAAAAGCACTGCAAGCGGGCGCCAACGTGATAATGCCAAATATTACGCCATCTGCAAATCGCAAAGACTACATGATATACGAGAACAAACCATACACCGACGAAAGCATGGCGGAGTATCTCAAATCATTAGATATCAGAATAAAAGAGAGAGGGCGGCAAATATGTTACGGCAAATGGGGCGACTCGTTGCATTATAAAATCAGAAACGGCATTAAACAAAACAGCCACAATTAAGTTAATAATAGAGGTGAAATTAAGCGAAAAGGAGTTACATAAATGATAAAACCACAAAATCACATATTGGCCATCTTCGGAGCGTCGGGTGACCTTACTTACAAAAAACTGATACCCTCGGTTTGGGATTTATATGATCAAAATAACCTACCCGAGAAGTTCGCCGTGCTGGGATTAGGCCGCACATCAATGACTTCGGATGAGTTCCGCACAAAGATGAAAGATGCCATAAAATCGTATGCACTGAAGCAACCATCATCAGACGAGCAGCTTAGCAAATTCACTGCCATGCTGCACTACTATGCTTTCGACCCGCAAGATAGTGATGGTTATGAAGGATTTAAGCATCAACTGCTGAGCCTTGCCGATAAGACCGGAACCGGAAGAAACTTTATTTATTACCTATCCACGCCGCCAAGTCTTTACGGAGTAATTCCCGAAGAGCTGTCGAAACACGGCATGAGCAGCGAGGATGACGGATTTAAACGCATCATCATAGAGAAGCCATTCGGCTATAACTTGGAGACTGCTAAAAAACTCAACAAGCAGATACTCAGTTATTTCAATGAAGAGCAGATTTTCCGCATCGACCACTATCTGGGTAAAGAGACGGTTCAAAACCTGCTGGTTACACGATTCTCAAACAGCATTTTTGAGCCACTGTGGAACAGAAATTATATTCACCACGTTGAGATTACATCATCAGAAAACATTGGCGTTGAGAGCCGTGGCGGTTATTATGAAGGATCGGGAGCCATGCGCGATATGGTGCAAAACCATCTGCTGCTGCTTGCCGGCCTTGTGGCAATGGAGCCTCCGGTGCTGATAAATGCTACAAGCCTGCGCAACGAAATAGTAAAAGTATTTCACAGCATACGGCCCATAAAACCCGAAGAGGTTGATAAATATGTGATTAGAGGCCAATATACCGCATCTACAATTAAGGGCAAACCGGTGAAAGGCTACCGCGAAGAGAAGGGTGTTGACCCGCAATCGCGCACCGAAACTTATGTTGCCATGAAATTTTTTATCGATAACTGGCGATGGGCTGGCGTGCCGTTCTATATCAGAACAGGGAAAATGCTACCCACACGCGTTACCGAGATTGTGATTCACTTCAACCACTCGCCGCACCACCTTTTTGCCGATAACAAGAAGATGTGTGAGCAGCACAACCAGCTGGTGATACGTATTCAGCCCGATGAAGGCCTGCTGCTGAAATTTGGCATGAAAGTGCCGGGAGCAGGTTTTAATACTCAGAATGTGAATATGGATTTCCACTACTCAAGCCTGTCTGATGCCTACGTGCCCAACGCCTACGAGCGACTGCTGCACGACTGCATGCTGGGCGACGGAACGCTATACCACCGCGGTGATGCAGTGGAGGCGGCATGGGCATTTATCGATCCCATACTGGAGGCGTGGAAGAACAATCCCGACATACCGGTGCATGGCTACCCGGCTGGCACTTGGGGACCAGATATGGCCGACACACTTATCGAGGGCGGTAACTGCACATGGCGATATCCGTGTAAAAACCTTGCCGATGATGGTATTTATTGTGAATTATAAACGAATGAAAATGAGTAGAGACATTAAGATATTTGACAATACAGAAGCAATTGCACGCTTCCTTGGTGATAAGCTTAAGGAGTTGAGTATCAGCGATAGAACGGTGAATATTGCGCTTTCGGGAGGTAACACTCCCAAAGCTATTTTCGAACTTTGGAGTCGCGAATATGCAATATCCATAAATTGGCAAAACATTGTATTCTATTGGGGTGATGAGCGTTGCGTACCTCCATTACACGCTGATAGCAACTATGGCATGACATACAATGCACTGCTATCGAAAATTGATATTCCAGAGGCTAATATAGTGCGCGTGAAGGGCGAACTTGAGCCAGATGCTGCCACAGCCGATTACATCAAAGCGATAGAACGTCGGGTGCCAACAATGAATGGCGTACCGCAGTTCGATATCGTTTTCCTCGGACTTGGTGATGATGGGCACACGGTATCGATATTCCCGCACCAAATTGAGCTATGGGGCGATGCGCACACCTGCGTAACCGCCATCCATCCGGTATCGGGACAGAGGCGCGTATCAATAACCGGCAGGGTGATAGATAACGCCAAAGAGGCAATATTCTTGGTAACCGGCAAAGGCAAAAAAGCTGTTGCCGACGAGATATTAAACCAAACGGGAGCCTATAAAAGCTACCCCGCATCATTAGTTGATAATGCTAACACATTGTGGCTTATGGATAGGGATGCAGCAATAGAGGAGTAAAGGAAGACAAAACGCAAAAAAAAATAAGAAGCTTTAAAAGGCCTGCTAAATAATTCAAAACAAGACAATTATTATAAAATTTAGGGCGTTTAGATATTATATTTGTAAGTGGTTTTGCTATTTGCTTATTTAAAACCTTATAAATATATTTAATATGTCTATGAAATTACCAGTAACTTTAATAGTCTCGGGTGCATTGCTTGTTGTAATTGGTGCTTACTTAAAAATAACAGGATATGCCATTGCACCCTATACTTTGATGATTGCTCTTATTTTAGAAATTAGTGCAATCATACTATTTGTATTGATATGGAAAAGAAATAGAGCAAAGAGAGGTGTATAAGTATTAAATATACGCTCTCTGTTTAAACTGACTTATAGAAAAACGGTAGGCTATAGCTGTATGTTGTGGCTTACTGTTTTTTTATAGTAGTTAACTTAAGATTTGTATTTTCCCATTTAGTTAGCATGGCTACGAGGTTTGAAATTCATCTGTTTTGTAAGAATCTCATTTTTAGTTGGTGATTTTTATAATTTTCCAAAATGAGTTTCTTGGTAAGCCAAGCGAACAAGTTCGAGCGAGCTCCGCTGATTGTTTTTCCATCGCTTTGCTACCTATATTGGTGATTGGATAATGAGATTCCTCCCCGTGGTCGGAATGACGAGGCGTCGTTGTGTTATTAGGGTGGATTGGGGCGGCTTTGCCGCCCCAATCCACCCTC
>CAZWOA010000023.1:8791-40620 GCA_964635545.1 uncultured Marinilabiliaceae bacterium | reverse complement strand
CCATAACCTTTCACATTCTGGTCGCCACCCGAGCAGAACGCCTTATCGCCTATGCCGGTGAGGATGATTACACCCACATCCTGCCTCTCGCGGCAAATATCGAATGCCTCTATAAGTTCCATCACCGTTTTGGGGCGGAAAGCGTTATAAACCTGAGGCCGGTTGATGGTAACCTTAGCAACGCCATTGCAGAATTCAAACAAAATATCTTCAAACTCTTTTATGGCTGTCCAGTTAAATTTACTCATTACTATATCTTTAAATTTTTAAAATATGCTTTCAATATATCGGCACTCAACTCCGACGAAGTGGTAACTTCAAGCAACACAGAATGTTGCGATTCATTAAAGAAGTTTTTCAGATGCTCTTCCAACGAAACCACATCGGTTGCCTCAAGATAATTAAAACCATACATCATTGCAATATGGTACATCTTATTTTGATGCTTAGCCACAAAGTAGTTATCCATCTCATTGGCAGCACCTTCGCCTGATATAAACCTGAAAATACCGCCACCTCCGTTATTGATTACTATCACCCGGAATGATGGCTTTAAATACCTGTTCCACAATCCGTTACTATCATATAAAAATGAAAGGTCTCCGGTTATCAGCAACACTGGTTTTTCAGTCACCAGGGCAGCACCCGCGGCAGTGCTCGTGCAACCGTCTATACCGCTGGTGCCACGGTTACAGTATGTCTCAACACCATAAAACTGGTCGAAAAGCTGGGCATAACGCACCGGCGAACTGTTACTGATATGCAAAATAATATTGTCGGGCAGATGATTGCCGATTATCTCAAACGCCTTCATGTCGCTCCATGGCACACCCTGCAAATACTCCCTACGCTTTAACTCACTACGTTTGCTTCGCTCTTTCCAGATATCTGCAAAACTGCTCTTCATAGGCATAATGTAGCTGCAAATCTGGCTCAACACCAAGTGGGGCGGCGACTGAACAACACGTGTAAGATGCTGATATGTATCTACATACTTATCATCAACACCAATATGCCAATGTTCAAGATTCTTACATCCTCGAAGGAAGTTTTTCACCATTTTCGATACCACAGCACCATCAAAAGTTACCAGCAGTGTGGGTCGGAAATCTTCAATTTCATCATCACTCAATGTGGAAACAACTGAATCTATGGAATTTACAGCTCCTTTAATACTTATGTTTGATAACGATTCATTTAAAATAACCACCTGAGGCAGCCACACCAAATCCACAAGTGCACTTATCAGCTTATCATTTCCAAAATCGGCATATTGTCCCAAAAGAATCATCACCTTAGGATGTTCGCCCATCTCAAATGCAAGCATCTTTTCATCTTCATCCGAAATAGTATTCATGGTAAACACAGGACGGATCATACGCTGATTATCAGCAACATAACTCTTCTTGCCATAAAGAGGTTCCTTGAACGGGATATTGATATGAACCGGTCCGGGTACACGATATTTGAGATTATAAAGCGCCTCATTAACCATCCTGTTGGCATACCATTCATCATCCTTACCTCCTATTTCGGCAGGAAGCTGGCAGCTATATTTCACAAAATTATCGAGCACACCCTGTTGTCTGATGGTCTGCCCATCGGCCTGCCCTATCCACTCCTGCGGTCTGTCGGCCGACACCACCAATAGCGGAACTCCCTGATAATAAGCCTCACTCACGGCAGGTGCGTAGTTGAGAAGTGCCGACCCAGAAGTACACATAACTGCCACCGGCTCACGAAGTTGCTGAGCTATGCCAAGTGCAAAAAAACCAGCACTACGCTCATCCACAACGGTATAACATTCAAATTGAGGCAATGCGGCAAAAGTCACCGTAAGCGGCGCATTACGCGAGCCGGGTGAAATTACGATATGATGTATTCCTGCCTCCTGAAACATGGATGCAAGCAGACCAACAATTTTTTTATCAGATATATTGATATCCATCTCTATATATTTTCTAACACCGAAAGTAGTGTTTTTGCTTTTAATTCAGCCTCGCCCCACTCCTCATCCAACTTCGAATCAACCGTTAAGCCGCCTCCCACATATAGTGAGGCACCATTTTTAGTTACCTTCATGCATCTAAGGTTTACGTAAAGGGAAGTCTCCTGCTCACCCACAAACCCCATATAACCAGCATAATACTCACGTGCATGAGTTTCGTTATCTACAATAATATCAACTGCACTATGCTTAGGAAATCCGCTAATGGCAGGCGTTGGATGCAGTTTCTCGGCCAAATTCCAAACATCAAAATTATCATCCGCATCGAACTCAAACTCGGTTTTAAGATGCGCCACAGTTCCTGTAGATACCGTATCCGGCCCCTTCATCAAGAAATTATCGACCCCGCAATCCCTTATGGTGCCAGCAATAAAATCAGACACATACTCATGCTCCACCATCTCTTTAGTGCGCCACTCGCCATTAACACTCAACGAGCGCGTTCCTGCAAGAGCAACCGTGTTAACAGTGCCCGCACTGCATTTCAATAGCAACTCGGGCGAGGCTCCCATCCACACACCACTCTTTGATGATGCAAAAATATAAACAAACGCAGCGGGATATCGTTCACACAATAGGTCGTATATATGAAAAAGAGAGGTACTAATAGGCTTATTATGCCTCACTATCTTTGAAAGTATAATTTTATCAGCATCACCATCCACCATTTTCTTATGAAACAAATTGAAAGTTATGCTATAATCATCATAGGAAGTAGCATTATTATTATCACCAAACCAATGGGCAGGAATTTTCAACATAGCAGCAACACCAACCGCATCACCTTGAAAATCAACATACTTATCATTTCTGATTATCAAGCGGGGCGTAGAAGATGATGAATTAAACGGGGTAAAAACAAACCCTTTATGTATGGGTATATCACTCCACTCCTCTATCCTACCCGATATAAACCGATTTTTATTATCTCCAGGATATCGAAACAGCACAAACCCATGATCAGGATTCAATAATTTTATTTTATTCTCAATAGTCACCGCTCTTTTTTAAACTACAAATATAGTATTTACAAGCCTTGAGAGAGTAAAAAATAGAAAAATGAAATAAAAATTCGACTTATTGTGGTTTTAATTAAAAATATCATTATAATTGCACTATTGATAAGTAAGTTTTTTCAACGAGCTTATTTTCAATATCAAACTGACTATTAGCAGTTTAAAGCTGCATAGTATATTTTTTCATCTGTTGTTGTCTATTGTTGATTAAAGGCAATTCAGGATTTTCCTGAAGGGCCTTTAATTTTTTTATGCCTATTTCATAAACATTACAACAGGTCGGTGATCACTGCCGGTTGAGCGATATTCGGGCACACACACCTCCGGTTTATACACCATCACGGTATCCACATCATCAAATAACTCATTGGTAATCAGTATATGATCCAAGTGACTTGGCCATGATGGATATGAGAAGTTAGAGCTGCTTCCTGTGGCGATGTGCATATCTGCAAAACGGTAATTTGCTTTATCGAGATAAAAATTGGAAAACATCTGATTGGAATATGTTGATATAGCATCGTTAAAATCGCCCAATACCACCACTGCATCATCGGGATGGTTAGTATCTATATGCTCCTTCAGAAGCCGTGCAGCCTCTTTTCGCCTATCTTTTGAAGTCTGATCACCCATTGCCTTCAAGTGCAGGTTGATAAGATACAACTCCTTGCCTGATGGCTTGTGGCGCACCTTAATTTGAAACGGAGGACGCGGGAAAGCATAGGAGTTGGTAGTATAAATAGCTTTAGTTTCGCTACTTATAACCTCAATTTCCGACTCTTTATAGATATATGCCAACGACATATTGCCACTGGGAGAAGTGGTGTAAAGTCCCTTCCAGCCCTTAAGTTGGTTGGTCAGTTGAGTAATCGAACCTTTACTGCTGATTTCTTGTAACGCAATAACATCAACATTAATACGGCTAACAAGTGCACCAACCATCTGCACAGTACTAAAACCGTTAATGGGGAACTCCTGAAGGTTCATTGTGGCAATCTGCAATTTATCGTTGGATGCGGGAGTAAAGCAATACTCAAATGGATTGTTAGTCTCGGCATCCTCTTTCTTTGAGCATGACGAAATAACCACCAACATCATCAACATCAACACTTTATAACTAATCTTCATCGGTTGTCTATATCTATATTGTCAATATTCATTCTTATTCTCCACTCCTTGGGGTAATAATTATTCACCCTGGCACCTATCACCTTAATAAAACCCAACGAAGAGCCTTTGTAACGAACCACATGCCACCCATTCTGTGAAGGAACTGCGGCACTCCACTCGCCTTTAAAAAATCGCAAAGCCTCTTCACGATTCACATCAGCAATAGGATAAAAATCTCTATTATAATCTAATGAAAAGGGCAAAAACGGTGAAGGCACAAACTCATTGCGCACCATTTCGCCGGCATGAATACCGGCATTTAGCACATTAAGCGACGATGACAGAGTATCAAAAGCGGTTGCTATGCTCACCGGCATCATCAATAATTTATTCTGATGTTCAACTGTTACCAAATTGGCAGCATTATTAAAAAGAGAGGCAGGCAGCTTCACCTGACGCTTATTTTTGCTGTTTTTATCCTTCTTCAATCTATTTGTAACCGCCCTGCCCGACGACTCTTTTTTCTGAAAAATGGCGACAAAGAACCCCTCACCCTCGGTGCGATGCGGATAGAAAGCATACCCCTCTCCCCCACCAAAACCTACTGTGGTTATATTCCATTCAGGCTTAACATTTACTCTTACACACTCTGCATCAGCCTGTGTAAGAAGCCATTGCATATTCTCTTCATTCTCGGCAGGATTAAATGTGCAGGTAGAGTAAACCAGTATTCCATCCTCGTCAAGCGAGTTCCAGGCATCCATCACTATGCGCCGTTGACGCTGGGCACACAAATCGGCATTCTGCACGCTCCACTGGTCGGCCGCCGCCATATCTTTACGAAACATACCCTCGCCCGAGCATGGAGCATCTATCACCAACAAATCAAAAAAACCCGTAAGAGGCTTAAAATCAACAGGGTCATTATTGGTAACAACCACATTCGAGAAGCCCCATTTGGTCATATTCTCATGTAAAATCCATGCACGACTGCGGATTACCTCATTACTAACCAACATACCCTTGCCATTGAGCCACGAAGCAATAAGGGTAGATTTTCCTCCTGGAGCGGCACTTAAATCAAGCACTGAAGGGGCTTCGGGAAGATAACCGGCAATATTTTCGAGCAGATGGCATAAAAACATACTCGACGCCTCCTGCGGATAAAAATTACCGGCATGGAATAGCGGATTGAGCGTATATTGCGGTTTCTGATTAAGATAATAACCGCCATCGCACCACGGCACCGGGTTGGCCAACTCAAGGTCGTGCCCCTCGCGGTGCGGATGCAGCCTCACCGACCATCGCGGATTAGTTTCGAGACCGCGCAAAAAAGCATCGGCATCGACAAACTGCCCCTTTATACGAGCCACAAAACAGGACGGTAAGTTACTCATCAGCAATAGTTTAATGCTCTACTTCGTAGTAAAGCTTATAAAAATTCAATCCACGCTCATTGTCAAATCCTTTCTCCATATATTGGCGCTTACCGTGCACATATACATGGAAATTCTTATCCAACTTCAGAACAGATTTAAAATATTTTTTCTCCTCCTTCACCGCATCCTTCGATATCTCGAAGCTATCGATGAGTGGCAGCTGCTTTTCAGCCTCAAAAAACGTCTTATAATCCTGAAAAGCATCAATAACTTCGGGCTGGCGTATCACCTCCTTCTCAAAAGTACGCTCATCAAAATTAGGATTCTTGGCAAAGAAATCTATTGAGCGGTTCATAAGGTCTATCTGGTCGGGACGGGGCACATTGTTCTCATCGTTAAACACCTCGCCCACAAAGCCTTTACACAGTTGCAGATAGTTATTGGTGAAGAAATATTTATCTTCGCGAGGCTTTAAATTAAGGAAATCGCTCATCCAAAAACGAGCCTCCTGCCCTTTATTCAGGCTATCGACGGCACACACCTTAAAGCCATCCTCCCGCTCCGAATTAAAAATAAGGCACCCTTTATCGAGTTTGCGTATGTTGATACCCTCTTGCGCACCAAGTTCAAAACTATCGCCACGCATATACACCTTCAGGAAAGTCTCCTTGCTCTCCGACTTAAAAATTCCAAGTGCCGAGCAAATCTCACCGTCAACCACACAGTTGCTGAACAGAGCCACATAAAACTCACCGCCCTTAATTTTGGGATGGTTGGAATTTTGATGCAGAAAAGTGGCAAGCTCCATACTTGTGGCATAGAAAGACGTCGGATTGTCGAATATACGCGCCACACAGCTATATACGAAATTATGCTCCAACCCCTCTTCGTGGGTAAAATTGTAGTATGCCTCGGTCTTGAAAGGTTTAAAGAAATAGTTCTTCAACACATCCAGAACCGAATCATACTCCGACGCTTGCATTGCGCTTCGCGAGAAACGCACCTCTTCGCCCTCGGCCTTGCTGCCAATCTGGTGAACCACAAGCGAATCGATGGACGACTGGGAATATTCAATCATAACAACTACATTATAGGTGTGACCTGCAAAGATAAAAGAATTAAACACCATATAATGATTTTTCAGAAAATTAATCTGCATATAGAGTTGTTTTAGTAATACACATTATAATGCCAAAGCGATGAGTATAATACAATTATAAATTACCGAAACAATTTGAACAATTAATTAAAAATTACTAAAAAATATTTGGAAATCAAAAAAAACAACTTGCATATTAATATAAATTGACTTGCCTATGAAAAAGATAAGACTTTATTTTATAATTCCGATAATACTAGGTTGTACCCTATCAATAAAAGCCCAAATCACAGGGCGTATTATCAACGAAAAACTTGCCCCTCTGCCTTATGCAACAATTGCACTTTATAGTAACGACTCAACATTCGTTGAAGGCACAGTTGCTGATAGTGAAGGATATTTCACCTTTAATTACAATAAGTTACCTTACCTTTTGGAAATACAACATATTTCTTATGTAAAAAGAAAAAATACATATAACACATTAATATGCGGTGACATAGAAATGAAGGAAAATTCCGAGTTTTTGCAAGGTGTCACCATAACCACAAATCATCCTATAGTTACCGTGGATAAATCCGGCGGTTTAATATATTCTGCAAATGCAATAAGAGAGAGATATATAGCAGATACTATATACGAATTGATAAAAAAACTTCCAGGCGTAATAGAACAGAACAATCACCTATCGCTAATTGGTTCAAATGGACTCAAAATTATAATCAATGGCAGATTATCATCAATGACTTTTGATCAATTGACCTCATTTCTACAGTCTCTTCCTGCCGACCGAGTTACACACCTCAAAGTAATGTACAATCCACCACCAAAATATCAAACACGTGGAGCCGTGATAAACGTAGAACTAAGTAGGGCCATTGAATTTCAGGGAGAAGTTCATAGTGAATATACTAACAAACACACCAATACATTTAAAAGTGGCACCAACATACTTCTACCACTGGAAAAGATTGGGATAGACTTCTCGTATGAGTATGCTTCTTTAGCAAAACTAACAGAGGTAGATTTCACTGGAAAACATAATTTACACGGAATCTATTATAGTATAATTCAACAGCAAGCAATACGGGGCAGAGAGAACAATAACCAGATACGTATTGGTTTTGATGCGTCATTGTCGGAAAAAAGCAGCCTGAACACAACCTATAACGCATCACTATCACCTAAAAACAGTACACGCACTAATTCACACGGCAACTTTATTTTAGCCGAAAACAGAAAGAATTGAGACAACTATTTACACAATATTGCAATGCAATATAATCATGACAACGGTTGGTGTGCTGATATTGACTATACATCTTATAAACTTGGGCAAACACAATTCATATCTCATAACAGACAGGGAAAGACAGAGTTGTATGAAGTATCCTCAACACAAGATGTAGACATGCTACAGCTATCTTTAGACAAAGAATTTAACGTAAGTGAATCAATCACACTTAATGCTGGCAGCTCCTACTCAATATCTGGAAGTAAGGATATTTCATCTTACATTAAAAGACAAGGTAATTCCAATTTTGAGGATACAAAATTTAAATTAAAGGAGCAATATTATTCAATATACACGGGTTTGGAAAAACGATTTTCACAAAAACTAACTGCAACCGCCTATATCACTACAGAATATTACAAACGTGATGATATCGAGAAATGGTTATTATATCCACAAGGTTCTCTCACCTACATTACATCTGCAACACATATTTTTCAAGGAACTTTTTCATCCGAAAAGATATATCCTCCTTTCTGGGATATGCAAAATACTATAAACTATATAGACGGATACTCGGAAATACACGGAAATCCAGATTTATTACCTATGCAAAGGTATCACCAAACACTATTATATATGTATAAACAGAAATATATAACTCAATTATTTTATACATATAACGATAACTACTTTAAACAGTCAGCTTTTCAGGATCCCGATAATCTGAGGCTGATATATGAAACCAAGAATTGGGATAATTTCCTAGATTCATCAAGAAATATTATTCAAAAAATGCTAGGAAACACACAATTAAGACTTTAATTAATTATAAAAACCAAGTATTTACGACCTAAATTTGGTGATAACGCAATTGCAATAATCGAATATGCAACTCCAAATTCATTTAAGGATAATATAAGAAGCTTAAAAAAAGCAGTATGACTCTTTAATTGTGTTAGATACGAATAAGAGAAGCACAACGACAATATTACAGCAATAGGTCAATTTTGATTTTTAGCACCCTCAATACCCCCCCCTTCAAAAGTAGCTGAATGCATGAGTTATTCCGATTGATTATAGGTAATATGCCAATTGCATTGGAAAAAACGGCTATCACGTCGGCATTATCCGATAAAATTTGGTACTAATATTAAATACGTTTCGTATTATATGCAAAAATACTTGCTTTCTTTATAATCATTGAGTAATTTTACGAGCAATATTGAGTAATTTTACTAGGTTTATTGAGTAATTTTACTCAATACATTGAGTAAAATCTAAGGTCATGATTGAACGCACTTATTTACAATCAGTTAAAGCAAGAATTGAAGAACCAAGAAGGTTCATTCAAGTTATTTTTGGTCCCCGTCAAGTAGGTAAAACCACAATGATAACTCAACTTCTTGCAAAATTATCTATTCCAAATCTAATGGAATCGGCAGATGCAATCGTGCCATCAAATTATACTTGGTTGTCACAGATTTGGGAGTCGGCCAGATTGCGCATAAAAGCATCAGGAGCTACTGAATTCTTATTGGTGATTGACGAAATACAGAAGATTGACAACTGGAGCGAAATAATTAAGCAGCAGTGGGATAGTGATAGCCGCAACAACATCAATATCAAGGTAATCATACTTGGTTCCTCTCGTCTCCTTATTCAGAAAGGATTAACAGAATCTTTAGCCGGTAGATTCGAAACACTATATCTGGGGCATTGGTCGTATGCAGAAATGCAAGAAGCTTTTGGATGGAGTATAGAACAGTACGTTTACTTTGGGGGATATCCGGGGTCGGCATCCTTGATAAACGACGAAGAACGATGGAAAAATTACATAAAGGATTCACTTATAGAAACAAGTATTTCTAAAGACATTTTGATGCTTACAAGAGTAGATAAGCCGGCACTGTTGAAACAATTATTTGAATTAGGTAGTCTATATTCAGGGCAAATTCTCTCTTATACAAAAACAATTGGCCAACTTCAAGATGCGGGAAACACCACTACCTTAGCCAATTACATGAAATTACTATCGGATTGTGGATTATTGGCAGGTCTGGAAAAATATGCGGGAGATATTATACGTAAACGTAGTTCGAGTCCTAAGTTTCAAGTTTACAATAATGCATTAATTACCTCTCAAAGTAATGACACCTATCAAAAAACGATAATCAATCCGGAATCCTGGGGGCGACTGGTAGAATCGTCGGTGGGCGCACATTTGATTAATCACTCTATATCAGACAGATACAATCTTTATTATTGGAGAGAAGGTAATTCAGAAGTTGATTTCATCTTAGAAAAAGGAAATAAAGTAATTGGACTTGAGATAAAAAGCGGCAAAAGAGGCCAAAACGAAGGGATGAGTACTTTTGCAAATAAATTTAATCCTGATAAAGTTTTGCTCATTGGCACAGGAGGCATACCCTATCATGAGTTTTTGAAAATAAATCCGCGAGAGTTATTTTAGCAAAATAACTTTCGCAAGTGATTTAATTTACTTATTTTCAACAGGCAAGGCAGTTGAACTATGGAGATATCTCACTGCGTTCGAGATAACAATAAGTGTGTTAAGTCTTGGGGTGGGGATTGTTTGGAGGCTTTGCCGCCAAACAAACAATAAAATAATTGAGAAATTGCAGTGTTGAATCGACAAAATTTTGTTGTTTGTTAATGCTTAGCAATCATCTTCAACTCATAATTCGTGCTTCGTCCACCGCTGGCTTCTTTTTGTAAAATATCCTTTTTTATTAAATCTTGAATATCTCGAAGAGCCGTATCTTGCGAACACTTATTAATTTTCGCCCATTTTGAGCTTGTTAGCTTTCCATCAAAACCATCAAGTAATCGGTTTATTATTTTTTGTTGTCTGTCATTGAGAATCGTAGTAGCATGTAATTTCCAAAAATCAGCTTTATGAAATATTTTTGATAATATATCTTCGGTGGAGTCTATAGCATCTATCAAACATTGCAAAAACCACAAAATCCACTCTGTAATATCTGAATTTCCTTTTTGTGCTTTTTCGAGTTTTTCATAATACTGCTTCCTATCAATTCTAATTTGTGCAGACATACTGTAAAACCGCCTAACACTTTTATCTGAACGAGCCAATGTCATATCGGTTATTGCCCTTGTGATTCGCCCGTTTCCATCGTCAAATGGATGAATTGTAACAAACCACAAATGAGCAATTGCAGCTTTAAGAACCATATCTATATGATGCTCACACTCATACCACTTTATAAACTTCATCATTTCCTGTTCTATTCTGTCAGAACCAGGAGCTTGATAGTGCACTTTTTCCTTTCCCATGGGTCCAGATACTACTTGCATAGGTCCTGTAGTGTCTTTTCTCCAGTCGGCAACTGTAATTTTATAAAAATTACTCCATCCAGAAGGGAAAAGTGCAGCGTGCCATCCAAACAATCTGTTTTTAGTTAGGGGCAAGTCATATTTTTGTGTAGAATCAAGCATCATTTCAACAATACCGTCAATATAGCGTTCCGACTCTACTGCTCCAGCAATTTCAATTCCTAATCGCCGTGCAATTGAAGAGCGCACCTGCCCTTTTTCTAAATACTCACCTTCAATTTCTGATGATTTAACAATATCTAAAGTAAGAGTACTCAATACGGCCTCATTTTGCAAATCAAAACCTAACGACTCCATTCTACCAATGAGCCTACCTTGCTTGTTCCTGGCTTCAGTTAGTTTTAACATCACCTGCTTATTATCCCAGGTGAAATCAGCCCAGTTCTCTTTTTCGTGTATATAGATTTTCATTCTCCGCATTTTATGCGGTAAATATACCTTTTATTCTCCGCAAATAAAATAATCTCCGCAAATTATGCGTTGATTATAGCTCTTATTCTCCGCATTATCATATTTTGCTTAAAACCAATTATTTATCCATTGCTGAAGTTTTAAACAACCTACAACCTCATCAATAATCCAGTTTGGGGGGCGATATTAAAAATTACGCCCTCGCTGGATAATAGAGATGCATTACCGACAAAAACAGTTGCCCCACTAAATATATCTATTCCTGCAACAGAGTCATTCTGCCACATATCGAACTGATTAACAACATCTTCTGGGAAGCGCAAAGTAACCCTCTGCGGCTCGTGTCCGAAGTTGGCCACCACCAGAAAACGGCTCTCGTCATCATACCTCAAAAACGAATATATATGCCGATGATTATACACGCCACCATCATGCTGAAACCATGTAAGATCATAGAAATTACCACTCTGCAATGAGCTGAACCGCTGTATGGTTGTGAGTAAAGTAACGTACCACTCTCGCAATTCTCGGGCTTCATCGGGCAATAATGCTCCATCATATTTGTGGTTATTTACATATTTCTGCCATAACTCAATTCCCCAGTAATCGAAAATGGTGGTGCGCCCGTCACGACCGCTGAAACCTTCACTATCCATACCTGCCTCTCCAATCTCTTGCCCGAAATAGACCATCAAGGCACTATTACGGTTAAAGAGCGCCGAAACCAGCACCCCCGGAAGGGCTGCTTTACCACTTCCCACAAAAAATTGAGACGCAAGCCTCTGTTCGTCATGATTTTCGAGAAATAACAACATTCTATCCTCCACGTCGCCATTCATCTGCCACACCGAACAGATGTCGGATGCCATACGCTCACCCTGCATAACGCTCCGCAAGCAGTTGTAAAAACCCTCTTTATCGTATAAATAATCGAATCCCGCCGACAAATACTGCCTGTAAAGAGACAAGTTATAAGTTTCGGCAACAAACTGAATATGTGGATATTGCTCCTTAACTTCACCAATCACCCACTGCCAGAACTCCACCGGAACCATCTCGGCCATATCCACCCGGAAACCATCCACCTTTTTGGCCGACCAGAACAGAAGTATATCCCTCATTTTGAGCCAAGTAGATGGAATAGGATTGAAGTGGCGGAAACCATTGGAGTAATCGATGCCGTAATTAAGTTTTACGGTTTCATACCAGTCATTTATTGATGGCGATGCCGAGAACACATCATTACCAGAAGCACGGGCAGGAAATTCGGTATAACCATCGCGGGAGCAATCTACAGGTGAAACAAACTTTTCGCCAGGAATGTAATAGAAATTATTATTGCCATTAAACCTTACATTAACATCATCATCCTCACCAAAATCACGCACTCCGGCCGGCTTTGAATCCGAATGATAATCGCGCGCCACATGGTTTGGCACAAAATCTATGATACACTTCAATCCTGCACGATGGGTGCGCTTCACAAGTTGCTCAAATTCAGCCATTCGCTCTTTAATATCATTGGCAAAATCGGCACACACATCATAATAATCGCGCACTGCATAGGGGCTTCCGGCAATGCCCTTCACTATACAGGCTTTACTGCCTTCGATACCTGCTTCAGGATAAGCCGTTACCGACGAATGCTCTAAAATACCGGTGTACCACACGTGGGTATAGCCATCATCCTTCAGTTTTGAGAGAAAATCAGAATTGATATCATTAAATTTACCACACCCGTTTTGAGCTATGGTTCCATTATGAATTCTATTGCTGTCAGTGTTGCCAAACAAACGCGGCAAGAGCTGATATATTATGGTTTTTGACATGACTGAATAGTTTATTAAAATCAAATATAAGAAACAATTGGTTGAATATCCACTGACAATGAACAAAATAGAATTGAATTTTATGTAAAAAAAGAGCTCAAAACATTAAAATATTCAAATTATAATGAGTAACATTGTATAAATATACTTAAACCAAACAGTTATGATGAACACTTTTAAAGGCATTATGCTGGCATTAACAGTGCTGGTAATGGCGTCGTGTGCTAACTCAAAGTACAAATATGAGTCGGTGCCGGGCGACCCAATGCAATCGAGAATCTACACACTTCCCAACGGTTTGAAAGTTTACATGACCGTAAACAAAGAGAAACCACGCATCCAAACTTACATTGCGGTAAAAGTAGGCGGTAAAAACGACCCTGCCGAGACAACTGGTCTGGCGCACTATTTTGAGCACCTGATGTTTAAAGGCACAAAGCAGTTTGGTACTCAGAACTATGAGCTTGAAGAGCCACTACTAAACCAGATTGAGCAGCTATTTGAGCAGTATCGCAACACTACCGATGAGGCTGAACGCAAAGCGATATATGCCACCATCGACAGCATATCGTATGAGGCATCCAAACACTCGATACCCAATGAGTATGACAAACTTATGTCGGCAATAGGTGCTGAGGGTACTAATGCCTATACCTCTTACGACCAAACAGTTTATGTAGAGAACATTCCATCTAACCAGATAGAAAACTGGGCTAAAATACAGGCCGACAGATTTCAAAATCCGGTGATTCGCGGATTCCATACCGAGCTTGAAACAGTGTATGAAGAGAAAAACATGTCGCTTACCAACGACTCTCGCAAAGTAATCGAGAACGTATTCTCATCACTATTTAAAAATCACCCTTATGGCACACAGACAGTTCTTGGAACCCAGGAGCACCTTAAAAACCCGTCAATCACCAATATTAAAGAGTACCACCACACCTGGTATGTACCTAATAATATGGCGGTTTGTCTATCGGGCGATTTCGATCCCGACCAGATGATTGCCGTTATCGACAAATATTTTGGCGGCATGAAAGCCAACGATAATCTGCCTAAACTTAACTTCAAACCCGAAGAAACACTTACCGAGCCCGTTGTAACTGAAGTGCATGGCCTTGAAGCACAGTCGATAACATTTGCATGGAGACTCCCGGGTGCTGCCGATAAAAACAGCGAGACAGCAACACTTCTTTCTCAAGTACTATATAATGGCAAAGCAGGCCTTATCGACCTCAACATCAACCAACAGCAGAAACTACTATCCTGCTACGGATTTTTCTATTCATTGGCCGACCACTCAATCCTAATTATACAGGCACGCCCCAAAGAGGGACAATCACTTGAAGAGGCCAAATCGATAATAATGGCTGAAATAGAGAAACTTAAGAGTGGCAATTTTGATGAAGCATTACTTACTGGTACAATCAACAACTTCAAGCTTTATCAAATGGAGTCGTTGGAAAGCAACGATGACCGCGCTGATATGTTTGTAAACTCATTTATTAACGGTACCCCATGGGAAGACGAAGTGAAATCGCTGGACAACATGTCGGCCATCACTAAAGACCAAATTGTAGCTTATGCCAACAGCCAACTCGGCAACGGTTATGCCGAAATTCATAAGTTGCAAGGTAAAGACCCTGAAGAGTATAAAATAGATAAACCACAAATTACGCCCATTGCTACCAACCGCGACACCGCAAGTGTATTCCTTACCGAGATACAGAACAGTACCGTAAAACCAATAGAGCCTGTATTTATCGATTTCACTAAAGATATGGATAAATTCACAGCCCAATCTAACATACCTGTTCTATACAAACAAAACGATGTAAACGATATTTTCCATCTGCAATACATCATCAGAAAAGGAAGTAATGATGATAAATATACAGGTACTGCAGCCCGTTATCTATCCTACTTAGGCACTTCAGAGATGAGCGCAGAGGAGATTAAACAAGCATTCTACCAACTGGCATGCTCATTCTCCATATACTCAACCCAAGACAGAACCTTCCTCACAATCAACGGATTGAGTGAAAACATGCCGAAAGCTATGCAATTGCTTGAATCTCTGATTAATGATGCGGTACCAAATACCGAAGTGCTTAACAACCTTAAAGCCGACATCATTAAATCGAGAATGAATAGTAAGTTACAACAGGCTGCCAACTTCGCTATGCTACGTCAATATCTGACATACGGAGCCAATAACCCATCCAAAAATGTGCTTAGCAACAACGAGATAATGGCACTCACCGAAGAGCAACTGTTAGACAAGGCTAAAGAGCTTCTAACCCTTGAGCATCAAGTTCTTTACTATGGCCCTAAGAGCAAAGACCAACTGCTGGCCGACCTTGCTGAGTACCATAAAGTGCCCGAAACATTAACCCCTCTTCCAGAGAGTACACGCTATGCGATGGAGCTAACCAACGAAAGCATGGTATATCTGGCGCCATACGACTCGAAACAGATTTATATGGCATCATACTCCAATAAGAGTGAGAAATATGATGTTAACCGCACTCCAATCATCAACATGTACAATGAGTATTTTGGTGGTGGCATGAACAGTATCGTATTTCAGGAAATGCGCGAAGCACGCGGATTGGCATACTCATCGGCAGCCTTTATGATTCAGCCTCGCCGACTTGACCAAGACTACTGCTACTTCACCTTTATCGCTACTCAAAACGATAAAATGATGGATGCAGTTGAGGCTTTTGACGAGATAATAAACCAAATGCCGGTGAGTGAAAATGCATTTGCACTGGCAAAAGAGAGCATTATTTCGAGCATCAGAACCACTAGAGTTACTAAGAGTGATGTACTTACGGCATATCTTGCAGCTCAGGAACTTGGTATTGATTACGATGTAAACAAATTGATATATGAGAAGACCCCTTCACTCACTCTTGATGATGTGGTGAAATTCCAGCAAGAAAATATCAAAGATCGCATATATCACTACGGAATACTTGGTGATGAGAGCCAGCTCGACATCAAATCAATGTCGAATAAAGGTAAAATTATAAGGTTAACCACCGAAGATATTTTCGGATATTAACAGAATCAGAAAAACAAAAAAGAGAGCTGCTATATAATAGTGGCTTTCTTTTTTTTAAATGTGCATAACCGTTCATTATTTGTTCTACATTTGCAATTCCTATTATTGGTAAATAATTAAGAACGTAGTGATGGAACTGCTTCATAGCTTATTCATTGAACATTCGGAAATACAGGCCGTTGTAGTATTATCGGCAATAGTTGCCATAGGGCTGGCCATGGGTAAAATAAAATTCAAAGGTATATCGTTGGGTATCACCTTTGTATTTTTCATAGGTATTTTGGCAGGACATTTCGGCCTTACCATAGATGAAAACATGCTCAGCTATGCCGAGAGTTTTGGCCTAATCATATTTGTATATGCACTTGGCCTTCAGGTTGGTCCATCGTTTATAGCATCATTTATGAAAGGGGGCATACGCCTCAATACCCTAGCATTGGGTGTGGTATTTACAGGTACACTGATGATGCTTGGTTTCTATTTCATTACAGATATATCACTACCCGAGATGACCGGGATATTCTGCGGTGCAGTAACAAACACACCGGCCTTAGGTGCTGCACAACAAACACTTAAACAGATATCTATGGATGGCACATCGTCGCATCCCGACCTGGCTCTGGCTTGTGCTGTGACATATCCGCTGGGCGTGATAGGTGTAATACTCGGATTGATAGTACTAAAACGATTCGTATCGTCAATGGGTAATAATAACGACGATGATAGCGATGGTTCCAACACATTTATTGCCAGTTTTCAGATTTCCAATCCTGCCCTTTACGACAAAAGCATAAAAGAGGCAGCCTCATTTATATCCAATAAATTCATAATATCCAGGATATGGCATAACGGAAATGTGGTGATAGCCAACTCCGAATCCATACTTCGAGAAGATGATAAAATACTGGTTATCACTAATAAAAGCGACATAAAAGCACTTACAGCCCTATTTGGCAAAGTGGTGCCCGATGATTGGAATAAAGACGATATAGATTGGAACTCCATCGACCCGCAACTTATATCGCAAAGGATAATAATAACCCAGCAGGAGATTAACGGCAAGAAAATATCGCAACTAAAACTACGTAACCGCTTTGGAGTCAACATAACACGAGTGTACCGCTCGGGCATCAACCTGCTTGCCACGCCCGACCTAACCCTGCAGATGGGCGACCGGGTTACTGTGGTTGGTGTGGCGACATCTATGAAACAGATGGAAAACTACCTGGGTAACAGAGTAGTGCGACTCAACGAACCCAATCTTGTAGCAATATTTATAGGCATAGTTTTAGGTTTGATACTTGGTTCCATCCCATTCTCAATCCCGGGCATAAGCCTGCCGGTTAAGCTAGGTATTGCAGGTGGCCCCATCGTAGTGGGTATATTGATGGGTGCTTTCGGTCCACGTTTCAGAATAGTAACCTACACCACCAAAAGTGCCAACCTCATGCTTCGCGGCGTTGGCCTCAGCCTATACCTCACCTGCCTTGGCCTTGATGCAGGTTCTGAGTTTTTCGACACCGTATTTCAGGCGCAGGGAGCAATATGGATTGCCATAGGATTTGCACTCACCGTATTACCCATACTTATCGTAGGACTTTACGCAATGAAAATAAGGAAGGTAGATTATGCCACAGTTAGCGGCATGCTATGCGGAAGCATGGCCAACCCAATGGCACTAACATATTCAAACTCAATAATAGAGAACGATCAGCCATCGGTAGCCTATGCAACGGTATATCCGTTATGTATGTTTGCCAGAGTGATTATTGCTCAATTGATATTACTGATATTCATGTGATGGTCAAAAATCTTAAATCAGGCAAGAGAGGCATCCAGCACCATATCTGATTTTTTATTTAATTCGTGGTTATAAGGAATTGCAAAACTAAAGGTGCTACCCTTACCCACAGAACTTTTAACATCGATTGAACCACCATGTCGCTCAACAAACTCTTTACATAGCAAAAGTCCTAGTCCGGTACCACTTTCACTATTGGTACCCAGCGTACTAATATTACTACCATTCACAAAAAGGCTTGCTATTTGCTCCTCGCTCATTCCCACACCCGTATCGGTAACACTGAATAACACACTGTTATCAGCAATTCTCATATCTACCTCAACCAGTCCATTGTCGGGAGTAAACTTAATTGCGTTACTCATCAAATTCCTCACAATTGTGGTAAGCATATTTCTATCGGCATTGATAATCACATCATCTTTCAAACGGCTATTAACAGTTATTCCTTTAGTATTGGCCACTGCCGTCACAAGATTTATTACCGTGCCAAACACCTCACGGACATTGAGTTCTATGGGATTAAACTCCATTTTATTTTTCTGTACCACCGACCACTCCAGCAACGTCTCCAGCAGCTTAAAAGTCTTTAGAGAAGTGGAGTGTACCTCAGCAGCTATTTTTTTAATATCATCATAACCAAACTGTTCCACATTTTCAGATAGCAGACCTGTAAATCCTATAATTGCATTAAATGGGTTGCGGAGGTCGTGAGCTATGATTCGCATAAACTTATCGCGGGTTTCATTAGCCTCTTTAAGCTCCTCAACCATTTCGGATAGGCGTTTATTTAGCTCTATTTGTTGCTGTTCAACCTCCAGTTGGCGGGTAATATCCTTAATGTGAGATATGAAATATAGTGGTTTTCCCTTTTTATCATGCAGTAGAGTAGATGAAATCTCAAAAGTTATTATTCTTCCTGATGAGTGATAAAATCTCTTGGTAAATTCAGCCTTTTCACCAATTCTAGAATTAAGAGCATCATTGATATAGTCTATGCTAATTTTAGCATCATCAGGCACTGCATATTCATTCACACTTAAACCAACAATATCATTTTGCGAACGCCCAAATATCTTCTCACACTCCTTATTGGCAGTAATAACAATACCGTGTAAGTCAACCAACATTATCCTTCACCTTAAAACTCTTACCGGTATATTTATCAAATATTCCGGCAATTAAGCCTTCGTCGTAGTCGCACACAGTTTCATTGGTAATTGGCAGACCACTACAATCTAGGTCTTCTGACACCGTAACCACAAAATTCATATTGTCAGCATCAGCTTTTTCAACTCTCAATATACCCACATTCAGGGTCTTGAGCACCTCTTGCAGGTTGGAAATAAACCCAAATAAATCGAGTGACTCATCAAGCATATTGGTACAAAACTCCTTACCTGCCACATATCCGGAATCATAAAAAATCTTACTGGCTTTTTCGGCGCCAAACTCATTACTCAACACACTTCGCATAGTGTATTGCATAAGTCTATAAACTGCCACATGAGTATTATTGCCAAGATTGGGACGACCCAATTCAAGATCACCAATATCACTCCATTTAAATGAGTAGTTATTCTCTTTCATAAATAAGTAAGGTATAGGATTAATAATTATGATTACCGGTTAAGCATACAAGTCAACCAAAGCAATACCATATCATGTAACAAAAAACACGCCATCAGCAAACTGAATATTCACTGCTATCTGTATAAGTTTAACTTATCGATATAGCAATAGACAACATCAGGCACAAAGTAGCTTACATCATTACCATCACCTATCCATTTACGGATATTTGTCGATGAAAGTTCGAAAATAGGGGCAGCAGTGGCTACTATGTTTTCATGAGTCACATTTTCAATCACAAATCCTAGGCGGGGATATATCAATAATTTATATTTATTTAGAATTTCACCGGAGTTTTTCCACTCTTCAAAATCCACCAAATTATCGGCACCCATAACTATATGAAACTGATAATCAGGATACAAATCGCTCAACTTTTCTAAAGTATCGATAGTATATGACGGCACGGGCATTGACAGTTCAATATCGCACACCCGCATTGATTTAGCTCCCTGGGTGGCCAACCTGAGCATCTCTACCCTATGCTCGGCATCGGCAAGGTCGTCAATATTTTTAAATGGATTTTGAGGGCTAACCACATACCACAACTCATCCAATCCCTGAAACTGCAACATATACTGACCAAGCATCAGATGTGCCGAATGAACAGGATTAAACGATCCGAAAAGAAGACCTACCTTAAGCATACAACTTATTTATTTTCAAGGAATTCAGTCACCAACTCCACTGCTTTCTGCTTACACAGTTGCAGGTCATCATTAACCAATACCACATCAAATTTAGGTGCAAAAGTCAGTTCATATTCAGCTTTGGCAATTCGCTGCTTAATCTTCTCGTCCGAGTCGGTTCCACGCCCCCTGAGCCGTTTCTCCAACTCCTCCACCGATGGCGGCTCTATGAAAATGCTTAAAGCCTTATCGCCATACATGCTCTTTATATTCACACCGCCCACCACGTCAACATCAAACACGATATTTTTACCTGCTGATGTTATTCGCTCCACTTCACTCTTTAAAGTTCCATAGAAACAGTTCTCATACACCTCTTCAAACTCAACAAAACAGCCTGTAGAAATTCGGCTTTTGAACTCTTCGGGAGATAGAAAATAGTAATCAACACCATCCTTCTCAACACCGCGAGGCGCCCTGCTGGTAGCCGATATTGAAAACTCAAGATTAAAACCCTGCGACAATAAATATTGCACAATAGTACTCTTGCCTGCACCCGACGGTGCTGAAAATATTAGAAGTTTACCCCTATTATTATTCATAACCCCGATTTAAAGTACATTAAGAAGTTGCTCCTTAATCTTCTCGAGCTCATCCTTCATCTGTATCACAATACGCTGAATACTGGCATCATTGGCCTTCGAGCCGAGAGTATTTATTTCACGTCCTATCTCCTGGCTGATAAAACCAAGTTTCTTGCCCGGTTGGCTCTCAGTATCTATAGTCTCTATAAAATAGTCGAGATGGTTCTTCAGGCGAACTTTCTCCTCTGTTACATCAAGTTTTTCGATATAGAAGATAAACTCCTGCTCCAGGCGGTTCTCATCAATTTTACTCTTATCGATAAGCTCTTCGAGATTCTCTTTTATGCGGGCTTTCAGTTTTTCGATTCTATCTTTTTCAAATGGCTCCACCTCCTTCAGTAAATCGCCAATGAGAGTTATACGTTTTTTGATATCATCCTCAAGCACAGCACCTTCCTGAGTTCTGAATTCAATAAGTTTTTCTATTGCCTCATCAATAGCTTTGCTTATATGTTTCCACTCATCCTCATTAAGATCGGCCTGTTCCACTTTAACCGCATCGGGAAGTGGCAATATTATACGCAGGAAATCGGTATTACCAGTCTGGTTGAACTTATCGGCCAATGGCTTAAGCTGATTATAATAGTGCTCAATAACCGGCGCATTGACGTGTGCCTGTTTATCCGACATTTCAGAATCGACATTTAACGTAACATCTACCTTACCCCTCAATATGGTGCTGTTGATTGTGCTTCTTATCTCCAACTCCTTTTCGCGATATAGGTTTGGCACTCTCACATTAAGGTCAAGTTGCTTGCTATTCAACGATCTAACCTCAACAATAACTTTTTTTTGTGGCAACTCGCAAATGGCTTTACCATAGCCTGTCATCGATAATATCATAAATTCAATATATTGATTCGTAAAATTTAGAGGTGCTAAGTTAGTGATTAATGATTTATTTAAAATCAAACCGCACAAAAACAATCAACTGTTATAGAGCATTCCCACCAAAAGAATGAACAAAATGCCGGCCAGCATCACATATTTACTCAATGTGCCCGCTTTATGAAACGCTTTTGTGGTGCGTGCCATATGCACCTTCACTATAAGCAAAATGATGGGTGCCGTTAACAACAAAATAAGATAGGGCAACACCAATGGAATCGACTTCAGCTGAGGCACAACAAAGTAGCTCCCCCATAGCGCAACCACCATAAAGCCCAGAAGCAGGTTTACAACAATTTTGGTATTCACCACACCCATTTCAATGGGCAACGTGTTGCAACCTCCAAGCCTGTCGCCCTTCACATCCTCCATATCCTTAATAATTTCGCGGGCCAGATTTATTATGAATGCAAAAAAAGCAAATCCGGTGGACCAAAACCAGGCAGTAGAGCATGCCTCGGTGCGGGTAATGCTGGTACCATACTGATGAACCAGGGCTGTAAACTCAACCGATACCACCAGATAAGGCACCAAAGATGTCATAAGTGCTATCAAAATATTACCAATAAGCATCTGACGCTTGAAAATAGTGCTGTAGTACCACAATAAAATGGGCACGGCAATAAAAAACAGTGCATAACTCTCCTTACGGAATATGAACGAAAGATACAACCCTGCAAAAAGACCTATGAGCGAAAAAAGCACATGAAACAGCAGTGCGGTGCGCCTGGTAATTACAGTACCCACAATAACCCTTCGAGGGCGGTTCACTTTATCTATTCGCACATCAAAATAGTCGTTAATAACATATCCTGATGCAGCCAGAAACACGGTTGAAATTACCAGCAGCAAAAACTCTCTTCCCAGCAGCGCCGGCTCGATATCGAAATGCTGTAACACAGGCAATATCAATCCGTAACGAAGCAATACCTGTAGCAAAACTACTATTACCAAATTCTTGTATCGAATGAGATTAAGAAAAGCCATCATATAAAATATTAACAATATCAGAAATAGATAATCAGACGATAAATATATAAAAAACAGATGATTAATATTTGCTTTTGACACAAAATAGTCATAAATTATCAAATATTAAAACCAGAGCAATTTAATGTTCACATGCACTTATAGACATAAAGATAATTAATTATCGAAAATATTTATGACACTTAATACTTTGACACCCAAAACAAAACAACTATGAAACAAGTATTATTACTACTATTTGCTTCCCTGATGATAATATCAACAGGATGCAGCAACAAAAAGACCACCATTGGATTCCTGATGGATACCGAAAATATAGAGAGGTGGAAAAAAGATAAAGAGCTATTTATCGAAAGTGTGAAAAGCCTTGACGCCGAAGTTGTGGTTGCAGTTGCAGAATCGGACCCACAGAAACAGTATGATCAGGCTCTCGAAATGATTAAAAAGGGAGTTGAAGTGCTGGTAATTATTCCGGTTGACATGGAGCGTGCAGGTCAGATTGCCGAAGAGGCATTTAAAGTAAATGTACCTGTAATATCCTACGACAGGCTCATACGAAACGGTCCTCTGGCATTCTATATCTCAACCGACAATATTGAGATTGGGAAAATGCAAGCTAACTATCTGAAACAGATTAAGGCATCCGGCAATTATGTGCTTATCACAGGACCCGAGCGTGACAATAATGCCACCCTACTGCGCCGCGGCTGGCATGATGAGCTACAGCCATCCATCGACAATGGTTCTATAAATATTGTGAAGGATGTTTTCAGCAACGCATGGGTTGCCGACGAAGCATACTTTGTGATTAAAGAGCTGATAGCCAACGACTCGCAGTTTGACGCAATAATTTGTGGTAACGACGTTTTGGCATCGGGCGCGCTAATGGCACTCAACGAGAATAACCTGCAAGGCAAAGTGCTTCTTGCAGGCCAAGATGCTGAGTTGATGGCACTTCGCAATATAGTGGCAGGGCACCAAACAATCTCAATTGCCAAGCCCATTGATAAACTTGCAAGAGCAGCAGCACAAGCAGCCATAAACGTGGCTGAAGGTAAAAACATTGATTACAACAACACAACCACCGATAATGGCCTGATGAAAGTTCCAACAATAACCCTGCAGGCAAGAGTGGTAAATAAAAAGAATATTATACTCAGGGTTGAATGGGAAGATAACACCGACAACCAGGAGGTTTTTGAATAATTAATGTGAATAGTTAGGTTACAAGTTACCACGGGCTTAGGCTCGTGGTAATTGAATTATTTATATCTTTTATCATCTTTAAAAATAAAGCTGTATTTTTAAAGAAAATTATAGCATGTCAACACTCAAAATATATAGTGCGTCCGCAGGGTCGGGCAAAACATATACACTAGCCGGAGAATTTATAAACCTTCTTATTAACGACCCGTCAAACTACAGTTCGATACTGGCAGTTACCTTTACCAACAAGGCCACTGCCGAGATGAAAACCCGCATCATTGAAAATCTTTACCTTCTGGCCTCCGATGATGAGAAGCTTAACGACACCACCCGGAAAAAAAGGGACGAACTGGTTAAGTATCACACCAATAATACCGGGAAATCAGAAAAAATGATAAAATCGGCATGCCGCATTGCACTGCACAGCTATCTCAACGATTTCTCAAAATTCAACATAAGCACAATCGACAGTTTTTTTCAGAAAATAATCCGTTCGTTTGCTTACGAGGCGGGATTGCCGGCATCGTTCAACATTGAAGTGGACCAGGATATAATATTGCAACAATCCATCGACAGAATTTTCATGGAGATAGGCACAAGCGACCATGATGACCTGAAAAAGTGGATACTCGATTTCACCAACAGCCGGATGCGTGACGGTAGCGGGTGGGCAATAGAAAAATCGCTCACCAACCTTGGTAAGGAAGTGTTCAAAGAGAGCCTGCAATCGATGGGACACGACTACAAAGATAAACTACTGAATAAGACCGAGTTAAGAAAATATCAGCAGATATTAGATAGCATAATCAATGATTATGAGGATAAATTAAAAACATTGACGCAGAGTATAAGCGAGCTATTTCAATCATTAAATATAAAAACGGATGAGCTTGCCGGGAAAAGCAGAAGCCCACTTATAATATCATTCAGTAATCCCACAAGATTTACCGAATGGAGAGAGTTACGCCGGATAACAGCCCTCGACGGTATAATAAGTGACCCCGAGAGTGCATGCCAAAACAAGTTAAAGGAACATCAAAAAAGCGAAATCATAAGCAAACTCAATCAGGGAGTATTGGATATGGTGGAAAAATTCACCAGTCACATAAAGGAAAATTTTCGCAACTACTTCACTGCAAAGTCGATACACCACAACTTCTATTCATTGGGAATCACCATCGACATCAGAAATAAAATTGCTGAGCTGGCACGCGAGGAGAATATCTTCCTGATATCGGACACCAACAGGCTTCTTAACGAGATTATCGACAATAACGATGCGCCATTTATATACGAGAAATCCGGAACGAGATATAAAAATATAATGATTGATGAGTTTCAGGATACATCCCGGCTTCAGTGGAATAACTTCAGACCACTGATAATGAACAGCTTGAGCCAAAACGACGACTGCCTTATTGTGGGTGATGTGAAACAATCCATCTACCGTTGGCGTAACTCCGACTGGCAGCTGCTTAACCAAACCGTTTATGATGATATGCAGCACTATACGGTTAATCGCCAATCATTACAGAACAACTGGCGCAGCTCGCCAAATATCATCAATTTCAACAACACAGTGTTTGAAAAAGCATCGCAATTACTTAGAGATCAGATAAATACTGAAATATCTGAGGCGATTGACAAATTGGATGATAATATAGACCTTCCCAACCAGATAACGAAGGCTTATAGCGATACCGTGCAGGTAGTGCCGCAACGCAACTTCAAGCATGATGGATATATAAAGGTGCAGTTTATAGAAAAAGAGGCCGACGAAGACAACCAAATCAACGACGTAGAACCTGAAGACGAGGCAGTTGCCCCGGTAATGACAGAGCTGGAGAATTCAATTAACCAACTTTTGGCCAACAACTTCAAACATAGCGACATATGTATATTGGTGAGGGGAAATCGCGAAGGCAGTAAAGTTGCATCGCACCTTCTTTCGCTTAAAAAGCCCATTCCGGTAATCTCCAACGATTCGCTACTACTTGGCAACTCATCAGCAATAAAACTATTGATAGCATGCCTAAGGTTTATAAACGACCCCGCCGACAAAGTTTCATTGGCACATATAAAGCTGATGTTCAGCATATTTGCCAATGAAGAGACTGCCGCACCGCAGCAAATAATGACCGATTTTCTGAATAGCTGGCAAAGCAATAATAACATTCAAAAAGAGATACTAAAACACAGAGGGCTACCATTTTACGAGCTTGCCGAGAAGATTGTGTCGATGATTCCATCATGGGTAATAGAAAACCAGTCGGTATTCATATCCGGATTTATGGAGAACGTGCGCTCATTCACCACCAATAAAACAGTGAATGTGAACGACTTCCTTCAATGGTGGGATGAAAAAGGAGCCACAACAGCAATATCGGTACCCGAAAATCAGGAGGCGGTGCGCATTATGACCATACACAAGTCGAAAGGCCTACAGTTTAAAGCTGTGCTTCTGCCATTTGCTAATTGGGAGATAGACAAAAAACCTGGTCAACAGTCAATAATATGGAGTTCGCCCACGGCTGCTCCTTTCAGCGACATCACCCCCATCCCGGTTGCATACACCGAAGTACTTGCATTTACGCATATGTGTAAAGATTATTATCACGAAATGCTATACAGGTATGTTGATAACCTCAACCTGCTCTATGTTGCTCTTACCCGGGCCGAGGATGTGCTTATGGTGTGGTGCGAAAAAGAAAAGGAGAAAGAAAAAATCAGCTCAATTACAACTTTGATGTCGATGATATTACCCTCGGTTACAGGTGATAAACTTACCGACATTGAGCGAAGTGACGACAATATGATTTTTGAAGCAGGCTCAATTCCTATTTTAGAGCCGGTTATGAGTAGCGATGAAGATAAAAGCAGCAACGTCACCACACGCTATTTCAGAAATAAAAATCTGCAGGACAAGGTAAAAATCCACCTCGAAAGTGAAAACATTTCGCACATCACAGGAAATATCAAAGTGTGGCAAGGCAACCTTATGCACCGCATAATGGAACAGATTAAAACTAAAGATGATGTAGAAGCTGTGATTCAAGGCTTTATGGAGAGCGGGATGATAACTGATGATGAGCACACCGAACTGTTAAAACTCATTAGCGACAAGATAGCCCAAGTGCCACATTGGTTCGATGGTAGTCACACAATTTATTGCGAAACACCAATATTGACGGCCGATAAAAAGACATATCGCCCCGATAGGATTATGGTGAAAGATGGAAAAGCAACCGTGGTTGATTACAAATTTGGAGAGTTAAAATCAGAGGATTACAAAACCCAAGTGGTTAATTATCAGAAATTAATAAAGCAAATGGGATTTGGCGAAACAGAGTCGTATATATGGTATTTCAACGATGATAAGGGATTGACAAGAATAGACAACCAACCCAAGCAAGGTTCGTTATTTTGATTTTTTCTTTTGTTTTCGTTCCACCGAAAAGCCAAACTTACCAATTTTGGAACCTAAATCATAGTAATTGCCATGCACATAGCATATTGGCAGTGCTGAAGCAAGGTCGAATGCACCGGTAGCGGGGTCAATATACCTATCATCGGCCATCACATTCACAACTTTTGCAATAAACATATGGTGAGAGCCCAGTTCAACAATATCGGTTACCACGCACTCAATATTCACAGGCGACTCGGCAATCACAGGCGCCGATACCACGGTGGCAGCACCTGGCGTAAGTTTCATCTCTTCAAACTTATTGTGGTTGCGCCCCGACCTCACGCCACACCAATCGGTGGCGCGGGCCAGTTCGCTGGTAGTGAGGTTTATAACAAACTCACCGGTATCTTTGATGAGCTGATAAGAGTGTCGTCCCGGACGTATTGAGATATAACACATTGGCGGATTGGTACATATAGTGCCCGTCCATGCTATGGTGATGATATTATAAGTATCGGGAGAGTATCCCGCACTCACCATCACGGCAGGCAAAGGGTAAACCATATTACCGGGTTTCCAGTTTATCTTGGCCATATCTTAACTAAAGAGACAACAAATTACAGATTCAACAATTAAATAATTGTAAGGTGATCTTCGGAAGTAATCTTCTCGCAATAGTGGCACCTAAGCTCCAGTGGTTCTTTCTTTTCGAGAGTAAAACGTGTAACTACGGCCTCATTATTGGTTATGCACTTAGGATTCACACATTTAGCATATCCCACCACCTCTTCAGGAATCTCAACAAGGCGCTTCTCTACCACCTCATAATCCCTGATAATATTGAGTTTAGCCTGTGGAGCTACCAAAGCAATCTTATCAATCTCGTCATCTTCAAAAAACTTATCCGATATTTTTATGATGCTCTTACGTCCTAATCGCTGACTCTCGAGGTTATTACCAAAAGTAACCTGATTGGTAGTTAAATCCAGTTCAAGAATTGAAATTACCTTAAATAAGTTGGCTGCCGGAATATGGTCAATCACTGTACCATCCTTAATGGCACTCACCATCAACTCCTTATCTTTATTCATTTTTGTCATAGCACTCTCTTTTATTATTTCAGACCTAAAATTGCAGCCATGATGGCCATACGTGCAAACACGCCATTACGTGCCTGCTCGAAGTAATAAGCTTTTGAGTTATCATCCACATCGGTATCAATCTCATTTACACGTGGTAGTGGATGCAGAATTTTAAGGTTATCTTTGGTATTGGCCAACATCTGATTATTAAGCACATACACATTTTTAACCTTCTCATACTCAATAGGATCGGAGAAACGCTCTTTCTGAACACGAGTCATATACAGAATATCAACATCATTAACCACCTCATCGATATCGATATGTTCCGAGAATGGTATATTATTGGCAGTGAGGAATTTTTTATACTCTTTAGGCAGTTTAAGTTCTTCGGGCGACACAAAGTAGAAAGTGGGTCTAAAGTGCGACATTGCCATAAGCAGTGAGTGCACCGTGCGGCCATATTTAAGGTCGCCCACCATTGCGATTTTCAAATCCTCAAACTTACCCTGGGTTTTAATTATCGAGTAGAGGTCAAGCATAGTCTGGGTTGGGTGCTGATTGGCACCATCACCGGCATTAATCACCGGCACCATCGACTGCTCCGAAGCATACCTTGCCGAGCCTTCGAGCGGATGCCTCATCACTATTAGGTCGGCATAGTTGCTCACCATTACTATGGTATCCTTAAGCGACTCGCCTTTTGTGGTTGATGACGATGATGAGTCGGTGAAACCCACTACTTTACCTCCAAGCCTGTTTATGGCAGTCTCGAAGCTAAGCCTTGTACGTGTTGATGGCTCGAAGAAAAGACTTGCCACTACCCTGCCCTCAAGCAGATTCTGGTTAGGCTTCTTTTCAAACTCGGCTGCCAAATCCATGATACGCAATATCTCTTCTTTTGAGAAATCGGTAATTGATATTAAACTCTTATTCTTCATTTAACATAGGTTTATAAAAGAGTGTATGAGAATATTTTCTTTAAAATCGGGCACAAAAAAAGACCTGCCATAAATGACAGGTCTCAAAACATTATAATCCACTACCAAAACCAATGAAGATAACGAATCATAAATAAAAAACTGTTCTGTAAAAACAGAGTCAATCACTGGTTCCGATATAGTATTTCGTGTACTCATTCCGGATTACAAATGTAAGCCATGTTGAAATAAATTGCAAGATTTTTGCTCAAAAACACACACACAAAAATCATCAATCAAGAAATATCAAACAAAACAACCATTTTAATAATGATTTAGCTATTTTTCACCCTGAAAAATTTGGAATTGATATTTCTTTCTCTACTTTTGTAACAAAGCAATAAAAAATGATTTTTATCTCCATTCATATTATTTGCACAATTTCTACAGGCTTCACCCCTTGGGGGTGCTGATTATCTATATTCCTCGTATAACCATACTATCATTATTTCAACCTTATTGTCGGCAATAGGCCGGTGATTTAAAAATATCTATTATGAAAGTTCTAAAGTTTGGCGGTTCATCCATGGCCACATCTCAAAGCATACTTCAAGTGAAGTCGATAATTGAGAACAACGATACTACCACGGCAGTCGTGGTGTCGGCGCTTGGTGGCATTACCGACATGCTTATAAATGCATCGCAAACAGCCAGCCAGGGTGGTGATTACCAGCCCATATTGCAGCAAATAAAAGACCGACATACAGAAGTTACGAACGGCCTATTCGGCAATCCTCAAGAGATAAACAATAAGACATCGGAAGTATTCGAGCATATTGCCAATCTGCTACATGGTGTGGCGCTTCTTAAGGAGCTGAGCCACAAAACCAGCGACGCAATTGTGGGACAAGGCGAACTGCTGTCATCAATGATATTGCATCACCTTATCAACGACTCGCAATGGTATGACAGCCGGCAGCTTATTGTTACATCACGTAACAATGGCCGCAACAAAGTTATCTGGAACAGAACAGAACCTCTAATTGCCGGAATAAGCAAGAACATAGGAAAAATCAACATATTCCCGGGTTTTGTGGCTTCGGATGAGGCCGGCATGGCATCAACCCTTGGACGTGGCGGTTCGGATTATACCGCAGCGCTGCTTGCAAGAGGGCTGGGTGCCGATATTCTTGAAATATATACCGACGTGGACGGTTTTATGACTGCCGACCCTAAAGTTATAAGCAGGGCATATACCATAGAGCATATAACTTATGCCGAAGCGATGGAACTTTCGCATTTTGGTGCTAAAGTGATCTATCCGCCCACAATAATGCCGGTTTACAAATCGGGAATACCCATCAGAATAAAAAATACATTTAAGCCGCACCTTCCCGGCACACTCATAGATGCCATACCCAACGGTTCGCCCGAGAGCCATATTAAAGGTATTTCATCAATACAGAATATGAGTCTGCTTACAGTGCAAGGCCCGGGCATGGTGGGAGTTACAGGCATAGCAAGCCGCCTGTTTACCGCCATGGCAAATAACGACATCAACGTGGTGCTTATATCGCAGGCATCATCGGAGAACAGCATCAGCTTTGCGGTAGAGAATGCCGAGGCCGAAATTGCTAAAGGCGTGATAGAGAAACAGTTTGCTGCCGAAATTGCAAGCGGACACATATTGCCCATATCCGAAGAGAAAGAGATGGCAGTGGTGGCAATAGTGGGCGAAAGGATGAAACAGTCGGTGGGCGTGGCTGCCAAAATGTTCAATGCCATTGCTATGAACGGCGTTAATATATATGCCATTGCCCAAGGAGCATCGGAGTTGAATATTTCGGTGGTGGTGAAGAGCCAAAACCTGAAAAAAACATTAAATTCATTGCACGACTCATTCTTCCTGAGCCACTACAAGGTGCTTCACCTATTTATGGCCGGCGTGGGCACTGTGGGCTCCAAGCTACTATCGAAACTGGAGAAGCAGGCCGAAAAGCTTCGCAATAACGACCGCCTTGTGATACGCATTGCAGGAGTTACCAATTCGAGATCAATGATTTTCGACCCTCAAGGCATTAATCCTGCCGA
>CAZWOA010000023.1:0-8691 GCA_964635545.1 uncultured Marinilabiliaceae bacterium | reverse complement strand
CCAATCATATCACCCATTAACGACCTGCTGAAGAGCGGCGACAGAATTGTGAAACTGGAGGCGGTACTTTCGGGAACCCTTAACTTTATTGCCAACAGATTGTATGAAGGTGCAGCCCTATCGGAAGCCATAGAAGAGGCGCGCGAGAAGGGATTCAGCGAACCCGACCCACGCATTGACCTTAGCGGCACCGATGTGGCACGAAAAATACTTATATTAGCACGTGAATCGGGTTATAAACTCGAGTTCGACCAGGTAGATGTGGAGCCATTCATTCCGAAGTCATTCTTTACCGACGAAAACATTGACAGCTTTATGGAAAAAACCCAACTACTTGATGCAGAATATGATGCAACCGGCAAAGAGCTTAAACAAAAAGGAGAGAAAATGCGTTATGTTGCCACTCTCGAAGACGGCAAGGCAAAGGTGGGCATAAAACATATCGACCAGTCGCATCCGTTTTTTCACCTCGAAGGAAGCAACAACGTGGTGCTTATATGGTCGCACAACTACAATGAGCACCCTATGCAGATTAAGGGCTATGGCGCAGGAGCAGATGTAACGGCATCGGGAGTTTTTGCCGACATAATAAAGGTTGCCAACCTATAAAAGGCTAAAATCTTAATGAAGATGAAAAAGATACCATAACAGAAAACAACCAACTTTAACCTACCATTTAAAATTCAGAAGATGAAGTATTTAGTTATTCTGGCCGACGGACTGGCCGATGAACCGATGATAGAACTTCAAAACCGCACAGTTGTGATGGCCGCCCACACACCCAATATCGACAAGCTTTGCAAAATGTCGGTATGTGGAACCCTAAAAACTGTGCCCGACTCACTTCACCCCGGCAGTGAAGTTGCCAATATGAGCATCATGGGCTTCGATGCCGAAGAGTGCTACCAGGGACGTGGCGTACTCGAGGCGGCTGCCATAGGCGTTGAGATAGAGCCCGGCGACATGGTGATGCGTTGCAACCTTGTGAGCACCGACAGCACAACACTTTTAAACCACTCGGCAGGCCACATTACAACCGCCGAAGCGGCACAACTTATCGACCATCTTAATAAAACTCTGGGAAGCGACAAAGTACAGTTTCACACCGGGGTAAGCTACCGCCACGTATTGATAATTAAAGGCGGTAAAACAGGCGTTGAACTCACACCGCCGCACGATGTGCCCCAATCGCCCCTTGCCGACGTAATGCCTCGCGTAAACGGTGATGTAGAGACATTTAACATCATCACATCACTAATGAAAAAAAGTGTGGAAGTGCTGCAAGACCACCCGGTGAATCAAAGCCGTCGTGCCAGAGGGTTGTCGGTGGCAAACATGATATGGCCATGGTCGGCAGGATACAAGCCCAACATGCCAATCCTATCATCCATTTATGGTTTTAAAAACGGAGCTGTAATATCGGCAGTTGACCTTATACACGGCATAGGAAGACTTGGCGGCTTGAAATCGATACACGTAGATGGAGCTACCGGCCTTTACGACACAAATTACAGTGGAAAAGCACAGGCAGCAATAGATGCATTGAACGATAACGATTATGTATTTCTGCATATCGAAGCACCCGATGAGGCCGGACACGAGGGCGATTACAAACTGAAAATAAGAACTATTGAGGATATCGACCGCCATGTGGTGGCTCCCGTTCTCGATTACATCAGCAATAGAGATGATATTGCAGTTGCATTTCTTCCCGACCACCCAACGCCATGCCGCCTGCGCACACACACACGTAAATCAATTCCATTTATGGTGTATAAACCAGGTTTACAGCCCGACAGCGTTGAAATATACAACGAAGATTCGGTGCTCGAAGGAACTGCAGGCCACCTTGTTACAACCGAGTTTATGTCATTTCTGATGAAGTGAAAAACCGGCATTTAAAAAAACATATTCAATTTTAACAGAGTAAAACAATGAAATATTATAGCACCAACAACCCCGGTTCATTCACCGATTTAAAAGAGGCGGTTCTTCAAGGCCTGGCACCCGACAAGGGACTATTCATGCCCGAGGAGACACCAAAGTTACCTGCTGACTTCTGGGATTGGCTTCCTGGGCAATCAATGGCCGAAATAGGCTACAAAGTGTTGAGCCCCTATTTTTGTCCAACCATACCCAACGATATATTTAAGAAAATGGTTGAGGATGCATTTAACTTCCCCATACCGGTAAAAAAAGTTAACGATAACATAAGCGTTCTCGAGCTGTTCCATGGTCCTACGTTTGCGTTCAAAGATGTGGGAGCCCGATTTCTGGCAAGGGTGATGTCATACTTTGCCAATCCCAGTGAAGGAGGCATAGACGTGCTTGTGGCCACATCGGGTGATACCGGAAGTGCTGTGGCTCAGGGCTTTTATGGCGTAGATGGCGTGCGGGTGCACATCCTCTACCCTGCCGGACTTGTGAGCCCGTTGCAGGAGCTGCAATTCACATCGCTGGGTAATAACATCACCGCCTATGAAGTTGATGGCACATTCGACGACTGCCAGAGAATGGTTAAAGAGGCTTTTGCTGATGATGAGCTAAACAAAAAGCTCACACTAACATCGGCCAACTCCATTAACCTGGCACGTTTCCTACCGCAATCGGTTTACTATTACTATGCACTATCGCAAATACCCAAAGAGAGATGGAGTAAAGTGGTAATCTCTGTTCCCAGCGGTAACCTTGGCAACCTCACTGCCGGACTAATAGCCTATAAAATGGGATTGCCCGTTGCCAGATTCATAGCATCCAATAACGACAACAGAGTGTTTCACGACTTCATAACAGACGGTAATTATAAGCCGAAACCATCGGTAGCCACCATTGCCAACGCCATGGATGTGGGTGCACCCAGCAACTTTGCGCGCATAGCCGATCTATTCGATAACAACCATGCCGAAATTGCAAAAGTAATTAGCAGCCACACCTACAACGACAGTCAGATAGGTGCACTGATAAGCTCGACACTGAAAGATACAGGTTATCTGCTCGACCCACATGGCGCCACAGCATACGGAGCACTTAAAGATTCATTGAAAAATGATGAAGAAGGACTGTTTTTAGCCACAGCACACCCGGCAAAGTTCAACGAAACAGTATCAGAAATAATAGGCAGCGAAGTTGTTATTCCTGAGAAATTGGCAGAATTCCTGAATAAAAACAAAAAAAGTGTTAAAATAAAAAACACACTTAACTCACTCAAAGACAGACTAGTAAGTAATCTGTGAGAAAAAAAGAAAAGTTAAAAAATTTGGATGTTTATTTCAAAAAGCTATTTTTACGAAAACAAAGTAATGTTGAACGTAAAACATAAATCAAATATCCAATAAAATTTTTCTATTATGAAGTTAGCAATTAAACTATTCTGCCTACTGTTGGCAATGCCATTTGTGATGAATGCACAGGAAAAGAGTGCTGATGATTTTAAAAATGAAGGTAACGAATATATAAGAAACCAGGATTTTAAAAATGCACTTGCATCATACCAAGAGGCAATTACAATGTGGGGTGATTCAGTTGATGCCGCCACAGTATTTAATGCTGCCGATTGTGCACGCAGAGTTAAGGACAACGAAGTTGCCATGAAATACTATAAAATGTCGGAAGAGCTTGACTATAAAAGTGACTTCTGTGCATATTTCATGTCAGAGATATTAAAGAGTGAAGGTAAAGAGGCTGAGATGGAAGAGATTCTACTTGCTGGTATCGAGAAGTACAAAACCGGCAAGCCAAGCCAGATTATGAAGAAAAACCTCGTTACTTATTACCTGAAGCAAGGTCTTGACCCATACAACGAAGCAGGTAAAATACTTGCATCGGCAGCATCAGCAAAGCCCGAAGAGTATGATGGCATTACAGCGAAGGCAAACGAGAAATTTGCAGAAGCACGTGTTTATGTAGAGAAGGCACTTGAGCTTGACGGTAGCAATGCAAATGCCAAAAAGATGATGGAAGAGATTGTATCTCGCCTTGGAAAATAATTAAAAAAATATCCAACCCTATAGAGCCTGGTTTTAATATCGGGCTTTTTTTATGTCGCAAAGGCTGCTTTCTATTGTGTAAATCAACATTTAAAGCTATTTTGCGGTATAGATTCAAAAACAAAACTTGTAATGAAAAAGTTCAACTTTCATACCCACTCCACATTTTGCGACGGCAAAAATACGATAGATGAGATGTGTGAATCGGCAATAAAGAGAAACATGCAGATAATAGGTTTCTCGAGTCATGCGCCAGTTCCATTTAAAAACAGCTGGAGCATGGCATTCAGCGATATACACAGCTACTCACAGCAAATAAAGGCCGCACGCGAGCGTTATGGCTCCATGATACAGATTTTCAAAGGGTTAGAGGCCGATTTTATTCCCGAACGCACCATCCCATTTGCTGATTGGTACAAACTTTTAGGACTCGATTACATAATTGGAGGCGTGCATTACGTAGCCAAAGAGGGCACCGATAAAATGTGGCACATAGATAGTAGCGAGGAGGTATATGCTGAAGGGTTAGAGACCATATTCGCAGGTGACGCAAAAGAGGCTGTAACTACCTACTTCGAACAGATTAGAACTATGATTTCGCAGGAAAAACCCGATATAGTAGCCCATTTCGATAAGATAACACTCTATAACCACAACCGTTTCTTCACAACCGATGAACAGTGGTATAAAGAAGAGATTGAGAAAACATTGCATGTAATTGCCACCGAAGGCACCATTGTAGAGGTTAACACACGCGGGTTATACCGTAAGAGGCACAATGATTTTTTCCCATCAAAAGAGATAATCGGAAGGTGCGTAGAGAAAGGCATTCCGCTTACCATTTCGGCTGATGCACATACAGTGGATGATGTGGATGCCTGCTTTAATGATGCTGCAAAAGCTATTATCGATTGTGGCGGGAGACACATTATGTATCTCAACCAGGGAAGATGGAACCAGGTTCAACTTTCGGAGATTGATTATTGAGTTATTTACTATAAAAAACTCTCCCGGTAACGAATGCGGGGAGAGTAATAATTCTAATAACGAAAAAACTACTAATTAAAATAACTATTTCTGCCGATTCTGAGGGTTTACCGATTCGATTAAATGTTAATCTAACTCTTAATTCCGGCAGATGATTTCTAATTATATCTAAACAATTCCAAAATAATTGTGAGCTATTATATTACGAAAACCTTTAATACGATACCAATTAATCTCCGATTCCGTGTCATGTTTTAGTGTTTCGGAAATTCGCTCAACCATCTCACCAATCATAATAAAATTCATTAGTGAAGCATAAAAAGCTAAATTGTTTTTTTCAAACTCACTAGCAGAAATATATTAACTCGAATAACTCTCTATTTTATCAATTTCCTCAATCATATTCAACAAGCAACCATAATCCTTAAAATCAACCTTATATATAGATTACATCCTTTAAAATTTGATTTCTGAAAAAGTGCTTAATTTGATTTTCTCGGCAAATATCAATATCCTTATGAAATATATTCTGAAGCTCTCTTTTAAGTTCTTCTTTCAATAAAAAAATCCCTTCAGGTTCACCTTCAAATTCTATCAAAATATCAATATCGCTATTCTCATTTTCATCATTACGAGCGTACGAACCAAATAATCCTAGCTTTTTAAGCAGATACCTGTTGCAGATATCATCTTTATGCTCGGTTAATATTCTTATCACATCACCCCTTTTCATAGCCTATTTTTTCTAAATTTATCACATTTTTAGAAATAATACAAATATACCACATTGTACACCACAGTTATATTTATGCTCTCTCAGTTTTAAAACTTCGCTTCTATTCACAACTATTTTCTAAATAGTATTGATGAGTCACCATAGCTTAAAAACCTGAAATCATTGGCAAGGGCATAATCATACACATTATGCCAATCATCACCAATAAAGGCGCCAATAAGAAGCAAAAGAGTGCTGTGGGGCTGATGAAAATTGGTTATAAGCACATCTGCAACCCTGAATTTATATCCGGGCATAATCATTATTGCTGTTTGGCTCTGGAAATGGGAGATATTTCGCTCCTCCATATAATTCATGATGGCATTCAGCGCATCGCAAAGCGAATAATTCTGATTCAGATTATAGGCATCCCACTGCCCTACCCCGTCGTCGATAGTCAAGCCGTGCAATAGCCTCACTCCCAGCCAGTACAACGACTCGGCAGTGCGCACCGAAGTGGTGCCTACAGTCACAAAAGGCCCTTTATGACTGATAATATTCCTAACTGCCTCAATATCAACAATAAAATGCTCAATATGCATTACGTGACTGGCCGCATCATCGGTTTGAACGGGCTTAAACGTGCCGGCTCCCACATGAAGCGTAAGTTCCTGGATTTTGCAGCCCGACCTCCTGATTCTTTCAAGTATTTCGGGGGTAAAATGAAGACCTGCCGTTGGTGCTGCAACCGAACCTTTTTGAGATGAATACACAGTTTGATATCGTTGAATATCAACATCTTCACTATCCCGGTTAAGATAAGGCGGAATTGGAGTAACACCCGCACTCTCAATAATATCGGCAAAAGTTACATCGTCATTATCCCAGCTGAAAGTGATGTCGAAACTATTGTTAACAGCCTCTCCACGCCCAATCGTAACAGTTGTGCGCCCCACATCGGTGGTTACAACCTTGGCGAGGGTTCCCGATTTCCATTTTTTGGAATTTCCTACAATGCAACGCCACACAGTTGACCTGCGTGCAGCAAAAGCCACCTGAACATCAGAAGGCGAAACAGGCTCGAGACAGAACACCTCGATGGCCGCGCCGGTATCTTTACTGAAACGGAGCCTCGCCCTAATAACCTTGGTATTATTGAAGATAAGCATTGCACCATCAGGAATATAATCGGTAATATTGCTAAAAACCGACTGCCCAATAGCACCGTTATACACCAGAAGTTTAGACATATCGCGCCTCTCGAGAGGGTAACGTGCTATGCGTGTTTCGGGCAGATCGTAGGTGTATTTGTTTATATCGATATGGGGAATCATCAGAAGAAAAATTTATAAGTGGTGACAAAGATAATATTTTGAGAAGTTTTAGAGCGATAGAGTGGTCAATTAATGAACAAAACCGGCTAAAAATAAGTATATTTGATACATCAAAAAATAAAACATCATGAAATTTAACAAAGGCGATAAAGTAAGGTTTCTAAATACTACGGGTGGCGGTATTGTTGTAAATATCAGCAACCAAATTGTATATGTGGAGGATGAGGATGGATTTGAGATACCGGTGATGGAGAATGAACTGGTGCTAATTGAGAAAGCAACTGCACAGACGCAACCTCAAAAAGTGGAAACCGTAACTACGAAACAGAGCGAAATGCAGGAGGTAGAAGAGGATGATGAATACGACTTCGCCGATGATGCGGCCGATGATACAGACCCTCACTTCTATGTAGCTTTTCTGAAAGAAAACCAGGGCGCAACGCCAAATCTAAACCTGCACATAGTTAATGACAGCAATTATTTTTCCTACTTCACGATTACACAGGTTACCGCTTCGCCCAATGCAAAATTGCTGCACTTTGGCATTGTAGAGCCAAACACAAAGCTGCTTTTGGGAAGATACAACCCGCAAACACTTGATAATCAGGAGTGGCAGGTACAACTCATACTATTCAAGAAGGCTAAAGAGTATGGAGTTTACCCACCATCATCCACTGCATTCAAAATAAAAGCGGTGAAACTGATTAAAGACAACAGCTTCATAACCAATGACTTCTTTAATGAAAGGGCAGTACTGTACCCAATCATAAAGGGAGAATTTGAGAAAAAGCTGGAGCAACTAACTGATATGGAGCTGCTTAACGCATCACGCGAAAAAGAGATGGTTGAAAAGCCAAAGAAATATGCACGCCGCAATGAGCCTGAGCTGCTTGAGGTAGATTTGCACATCCACGAACTGATTGACAACACAGCAGGCCTTAGCAATAGCGAGATACTTCAAATCCAGACCGATAAATTTAAAAAAGTAATGGATGAAAACATCAAAAACAGAGGTCGTAAAGTGGTGTTTATTCACGGTGTGGGCAATGGCACACTAAAAACCGAGATTAGGAGACTGCTGGACCGCAACTATAAAAAGCATATTTATCAGGATGCATCATTCCAGGAGTATGGATATGGAGCAACCATGGTAATAATGTGATATTGAATAATATAGAGATAAAAAAAGCGGCCTGGACCGCTTTTTTTATAGTTCGAGATCAACATTATGAAGCTCTACCCATGGGAGACCATGAATATTAAGCTGCTCCATAAACGGATCGGGATTAAACTCCTCTACGTTAAACACTCCGGGTTTCTTCCAAAGACCTTTTAGGTACATCATTGCACCAATCATAGCAGGCACGCCGGTAGTATAACTAACACCCTGAGTACCAGTTTCTTTAAACGCAACCTCATGACTACAGTTGTTATAGATATAGTAAGTTTTTTCCTTACCGTCTTTAACACCTTTTATGCGACAACCTATTGAAGTCCAGCCGGTATAGTTCTCGCCAAGATCGCCCGGATTGGGCAGTACAGCTTTAAGGAACTGTATAGGCACAATCTCCACCCCATTATAAATAATAGGATCGATACGGGCCATACCAATATTCTGAATCACTCGCAGGTGAGTTAGATACTCCTGACCGAATGTCATCCAGAAACG
>CAZWOA010000022.1:21913-41493 GCA_964635545.1 uncultured Marinilabiliaceae bacterium | reverse complement strand
AACAATAATGCTTTTCCAAGCAAATTAAAATAAAATCTTGCTTTTGACGTGCAAAATAAGTATATTTAAACGTAGTTAAAATGGGGATTATGGATACAAAATTAACATTGAGATTGAATAATGATGTTATTGAGAAAGCTAAAATTTATGCCAAGAACCATAGGATTAGCCTTTCGAAAATCATAGAATCATATCTTGATAGTATAACAATAGAAAAAGAAGATGGTAAAAAGATTTCAATTACTCCACTTGTTGAGAGCCTAAGTGGTGTGATAGATTTACCTGCTGACTTCGATTATAAAACCGAGTATCGTGAATATATAGAAGAAAAATATAAATGAAAAAAATATTTATAGACAGCTAAACAGTTTATTGAAACGATTAAATAATCCCTATTGTCAACACACAAAAACCTACAATTAACTACAGCAATTCAAGTAAATTTACTCATCTACACATATCTGCGTAATCGGCGGAAAATAATACCCAAAATAAATCTCCCGCAGATATCGTAGAATTACACAGATATACATCCGAATATTTCTACAAAATCTGCGGGAGCAATTATAGTTTAATTATGCGAATAATGAGAATGTAAGTGTTAGACCTGCCATCACTACCGATACCATCGACATAAGTTTGATAAGGATGTTCAACGACGGACCCGATGTATCTTTAAATGGGTCGCCCACTGTATCACCCACCACAGCAGCTTTGTGCGATTCGCTTCCTTTACCGCCATGGTTGCCCTTCTCTACATATTTCTTGGCATTATCCCATGCACCACCGGCGTTATTAAGCATTATGGCAAGGGTAAATCCTGCTGTTAATCCTCCGGCAAGAAGTCCTATAACTCCAGCCACTCCAATGGTGATACCAATAAATATTGGAACTGCGATAGCCAATAACGATGGCACTATCATTTCACGCTGAGCCCCGCGGGTTGATATTTCAACGCAACGTGCATAATCGGGTTTGGCAGTCTCATCCATAATACCGGGAATCTCACGGAACTGACGACGAACCTCATCTACCATTTTTCCGGCGGCACGTCCCACTGCCTTCATACTCATGGCACAGAAAAGGAAGGCCATCATAGCGCCAACAAACAAACCGCCAAGTAACATCGGGTTAAACACCGATAGGTCGTAGGCATTCACAAAATCATGAATGGTAGCCTGGGTAAGTTGTACTGCCACCTGTCCATCACCCACTTCGGGCACAGTATTGTTATAGAACAAGGTGTTGCCCACCAACTTATAACCTTCGGCACTGGCATCGGCAAGACGGCCAAGCCATAGCTTCACCTCTTCCATATAGGCCGCAAGGAGAGCCATTGCTGTTAATGCTGCCGACCCAATGGCAAATCCTTTACCGGTAGCCGCAGTTGTGTTTCCAAGCATATCGAGGGCATCGGTACGTTGACGTACTTCGGCTGGTAGGTGAGCCATCTCGGCATTACCACCGGCATTATCGGCTATTGGGCCAAAAGCATCGGTAGCCAACGTAATGCCTAGTGTGGATAGCATACCTACGGCAGCAAATCCGATTCCATAAACTCCTTGGGCAAAATTGGTAAACCCACCGGCAAATCCATAAGCGGCAATGATTCCCACAACGATTGTAAGAACAGGAATCCAGGTACTAAACATCCCCACCGCTACTCCTTCGATAATAGTTGTGGCAGGCCCTTGCTCGGTCTGCTTGGCAATACTCTTTGTGGGGCCATACTCATCCGAAGTGAAATATTCGGTTCCCTGTCCAATAATAATCCCTGCCAGAAGACCTGCTACAACAGAGCCAAAAATACCCCAGGTAATCCACCCGGCCCACGCCATGCCGGCTATAGAAACTAGAATAAGGAATGAGCTGCCTCCCGTTCCAAGCAGAAGTGCATTAAGCAAGTTTTTCTGTGTTGCACTCTCTTTGGTGCGCACCATGTAGATACCTACAATAGAGAGTATTATACCTATTGCAGCCACAAGCATAGGTGCAATAACGGCAGTTTGTTGTGTCTCAACATTCACAAAGGGCAGAGCAGCACCCAAAGCAGCAGTAGCCACTATTGAACCGCAATACGATTCATATAGGTCGGCTCCCATACCTGCAACGTCGCCCACGTTATCGCCCACATTATCGGCAATGGTGGCAGGGTTACGAGGGTCATCCTCAGGAATACCGGCTTCTACTTTACCCACAAGGTCGGCTCCCACATCGGCAGCTTTAGTGAAAATACCACCACCCACACGGGCAAATAGTGCCTGAGTAGATGCTCCCATACCGAAAGTAAGAAGCGTGGCAGTGATCTCAACCAGTTTGGCATGCTCTGAGGTGTTGGGATGCACAAGTGTGAGGCCTAGAAAGTTGAGACCTTCCTTCATATGTTCGGGTGTGAAAATCAAATCATTGAGCAGATAGAACCAGGCAGCAATATCGAGAAGCCCGAAACCAACAACCACAAGCCCCATAACGGCTCCACTTCGGAATGCAATCTGAAGTGCATGGTTAAGCGATTTTGTAGCACCATGGGCGGTACGTGCAGATGCGCTTGTGGCGGTTTTCATACCCAAATAACCTGATAATCCGGAGAAGAAACCACCGGTTAGAAATGCAAGAGGAACAAACGGATTCTGAACCCCTAAATAGGCTAGGATGGTAAGCAATACTACCAAAATCAAAAATACTTTACCAACAACGGTATATTGACGGCGAAGATATGCCATTGCGCCCTCACGCACATACTGTGCAATCTCGGCCATACGGGGTGTCCCCTCGCTATTTTTATTCAACTCTCTATAAAAGTGCCATGCAAAATAGAGGGCAATCAACGAACTGAGAGGAATAAACCAGAAAAGTGTGTTCAACATAGAATAAAGGTTTAAGATTTATAGTGTTTCAAAATTAAAGTCAATTATAAATATAGATTAATTAACTTTCCTTGACAACATTTCTACTAATTATTAATAATCATTTTTCATTCACTCATAAAACAGGAAAGATTACATATTGACTTTCTGCAATTTATGCAATAACTTAATTTTTCAAAACACATATCGAAATACAACTACCATGCGATATTTATGTTCACTTTTGTTAATATTATCACTTTCATCATTATCTGCCCAAGAGATAATATGGAGAAGTTCCCACCATATTGCAGCCGGTTATATAAGTTCACTGCCGGCAATAGGAGATGTTGCAACCAACAATCCTTCTGTGCATAAATATGATTACGGGTTAAGTGCGTCTATAAATTATAGTTTACCTTACCAAATGGAGGCCTTCAAGCAACAGTTTGCCAATGCCATATATGGTGGTGATTGGGGCTATGCAGGGTTATCGGCAGGGGTTAACGGCGACAATAACAGCTCTCTCCAGAAAGTAGGTTTACAATATTCACGAAAATTTGCTAAAAACTGGCACGCCGGATTGGCTTATTACTATATGAATCATCACTTTGCAACAAAACAGAATTTCAGCACCTCTTTTTCCGTGGCAGGCTTATCATTCAAGTCGCCCAAAGGGTGGGTTGCATCAATAATGGTTCAAAACATGGAGCAACAAACCATGGAATATCCCGACCATACCGACATTATTCCATCTGTAATTACAACAGCCATACAGTGGGAAGCCACAGCAGGCCTATACTTAATGGCGGAAATAGAGAAAGATTTCGACTTTAAACCCGACTTCAAAGGTGCGATAATTTATAGTCCTACTTCACAATTAATATTATCGGTGGGAGCTAAAGGCCCAGAGTTGGCACTGACTGCCGGAGCAGGATTTATTTACCATGGGGTAAACCTGCATGTAGGCATGGCGCACCATAGTGAACTGGGCCTTACAACAGCTGCATCACTATCTGTTATTGGTCTTTTTTCTAAATCGAAAAAACAGGCTGAATGAGATACTGCATTATCATAGCATTGTTGCTCATTGTGCATAATATGGTTGCGCAACAGGAAGACGTGCGCCAATATATCACGTCTCTGCTTGAGGATTATGCTATAGAAAACGACACAGAAGTGGGTGAAGATGACGACATTATAGACAGACTGATGGATATATACAACTCTCCCATCGACCTGAATCTGGCAACACGAGAGCAACTTGAAGCACTCCCCTTTCTTTCTGATTTTCAGATTGAAAACCTGCTCGCACACATATATAGCAACGGCCCAATACTGCAAGTTTTTGAACTAGCGGCAGTTCAAGGTTTCTCTATGGAGGACATTAGTAGATTACTACCTTTTATAACAATAGAAACCATACCCATAAAAACTTATAAATCAAATATATTACGAGGTGCAGCCCTTATGCGGCTATCTACCTCAATACCGCGCCAGGAGGGATATAAACCAAAAAACGACTCCACGGATGCTCCATTCAAAGGGTATCCATATAAGTTCTTACAAAAAAGCGAGGTTAGAGTAGGAAAAAAATGGCGCGCCGGTTATCTCTTAGAGAGCGATGCAGGCGAGCCGATGTTTTCTGATGGTGTGAAGGCATTCGATTTCATGTCGGCTTTTATAACATACACGCCCGACAAGAGTATCATAAAAAAGGTGCTGATAGGCGATTATTCTGCCCGCTTCGGACAAGGCTTGGGAATGTGGACAGGATTCTCGATGGGGATGACATCAGAAAACACAAGCCTTAGACGCCGTGCTACCGGACTGACACGTTACCATTCGGCAGGTGAATCGGCCTTTTTGCGAGGTGCAGGCATCGAGCTTCGCAAAGACCGCCACTCGCTAACCATTTATGGCTCCTATAAACCACTTGACGCTACTACTACCGAACCTGATTCGCTACTTGACCGGGAAATATCGGTGTTGCGCTCCACTGGTTTGCACCGCACCGATAATGAGTTGAAAGGACGGCATGCAATTGATGAAACAATTGTAGGAGGTTACTACGAATATGGAGCCAACAGCTTCAAGGCAGGCATAGGAGCTGCTAACTGGCAGATAAGCGCACCTTTAACACAATCGAAAGACCTTTACCGAAGGTTCTATTTCACAGGAAGTTCAATGACATCAATATCTGCCGATTATAGATTATTTCTAAAAGGATTGCAAATATATGGTGAAGCGGCTGTGCAACAGTATGAAAATCCAGCATTTATGCAGGCTCTTGATTTCAAACCAGGTGGTGCTGTGGAAGTTACGCTGGCTTATAGATATTTCGATAGGGCTTACACACCACTTTTTCAAAATCCATACTCGCGTTCAGCGGCGGCAGGTGGCGAGTCGGGCTTTTATGGGGCAGTAAGCTTCCAGCCGGCAGGGCGAATATCGGTAACATCAGCAATCAACTACTACATTTACAGCTGGTTGCGCTATCGCACATCGATACCATCATCCGGTTTCGATTATAACTTATGGATGCGGTGGCGGGCATCATACAACGATAAAATATTGGTGCGATATCGTCATGCAGCCAACCAACAGGATAAATCGGAACCTATAACGCAGGCACGAGAAGTTGCACAGTTAAGGCGTAACAACGTGAATTTACAGTGGCAGCACAAAGCATCGGAATACATTGATTTTCAAACCATAATAAGCTACACCTCTTATTCGGAGGATTATGGTAGTTTTTCGGAAGGATATTGGATTAGCCAGGATGTAAGAGCCACTATACCAAAACTTAACCTCTCTATTCAGGGCCGGATTGCCCATTTCGACACCGACGATTTCAACAGTCGTATTTATGTGTATGAGCCTGATGTGCTCTACTCATTCTCAGTACCTGCCCGCAGCGGAAACGGCGTGCTGGGATTGCTCAATATGTCGTACAAAGTAGCCAAAGGGTGGCAAATATGGTGCAGGGTGGCAAATGTGTATCGGCGTGATACAGAAAGTGTTGGAACAAGCTACACAAAGGTAAACTCGCCCAACACTACTGAATTTAAACTACAACTGAGGTATCAGTTCTGAGTGTAAACATATCTTTTGATACTCTTCTTCGGAGTTTTTTCAAACTCAGTGGGGAAAAGAGTAACCTTAAACAGATTCATGTACGAAGGTAAAATGGCGTTGGCAGTCTGCTTCAGCTCCTGAATTTTCTTCTCTAGGGCATTTGTGTCAAGGCCTTCGCTATCGGCACGCTCATAATCGGGATATACCAAAGCCTCAAGTTTTCCATTTACTTCACGCACAAGGCTCTCCTGCACATAATCAAGGCTATTTACCACAGCCTCAATCTCTTCGGGGTAAATATTTTGTCCCGATGGGCCGAGAATCATATTTTTACTTCGTCCTTTGATGTAGATAAACTGCTGATCATCAGTTACACCAAGGTCGCCGGTATGCAGCCATCCTTCCGAGTCAAAAATTTGGTCGGTAGCTTCTTTATTTTTAAAGTATCCGAGCATAGTATTATCGCCCTTCACAAGAATCTCACCCACAACATTATATGGGTCGGGTGAATCAATTTTAACCCTCATCCTGTTCACTATGGAGCCTGCGCTAAACGTGCGCGACTGCTGCCAGGGCGCATAACTGATAAGCGGTCCACACTCGGTCATGCCATAACCTATGGTGAATGGAAATTCAATTTTACGCAAGAAAAGTTCTACATCTTTATTTAGGGCAGCACCGCCTATAATCATCTCTGAGAATTGACCACCAAAAACTTCAATAAGCGATTTTCTAATCTTACGATAGATAAGTTTATTCAACCCCGGAATTTTCAACATTGTTTTCATCTTACCAGAGTCGATTTTGGGCTGTATATTCTTTTTAAATATCTTCTCTAAAATGAGTGGCACCGAAAGGATAAGGTGCGGCTTCACCTCGCGGAAAGCTTCTGTAATAACCTGTGGTGAGGGTGTGCGAGTGAGGAAAGTGATGTGGCACCCCTCGGTGAATGGCCACAAGTACTCGAACAGACACCCATAGGCATGCGCCAACGGCAGGAAAGATACGATTCTATCACCTGCACCAATATCGAAAGTATCGCGGGCAAACACCACATTCGACCAAATACTGCGATGGGGCAACATGACCCCCTTAGAGAAACCGCTGGTGCCCGATGTGTATGAAAGCACTGCAAGATCCTCAGAATCAAATGTTTCAAACGCAATATTGTTGATATCGAATTTATTGCCATTACCGTTGAGTAGTGGCAGATATTTATCGAACGCCTCATGAACAGACGATTTGCGGGAAACCAACACACGATAGTTGGTTATTGATATTATCGCCTCAAGCTTGGGCATATGAGTATCATCAACCCTATCGAATTGGAGGTCGGTGCAGAAAAGCAGCTTCGACTCACTATGATTTACGATATGGTGAATGTCGTTTGAACTGAATTCGGGAAGAATAGGCACAATCACGGCACCATAAGTAACCACAGCAAGATAAGTAACACCCCAGCTGCTCATATTACGGCCAATAAGAGCTATCTTATCGCCTTTTTTGATACCCTGCTTCTTAAAAAAGTGGTGCAATCCTTCCATTCGCTCGCCCACCTGCGCAAAAGTCAAAGTTTCCCCCTTGAAGTCGCTAAATGCGGGTAAGGCATGAAACTCCTCCAAAGCCTGTTTAACCAGACCTGAATAACCATTATTTTCCATTTACTCCATTATTGGTTCATAACCGGCCGAAGCCGGCACAAATTTAATGTTTTAAAACATATTTCAAAAAACAGACCAAAAAGCAAAAGTAAGGGCCAACACAATTATATATAGCTTATTTAGAAAGAATTACAATACAAATTGCAAAGATTAACGATAAATTGCGGCAATATGAGAGTGCAAACATTACCGCTCAACGGCAAATTTCACTGTCCTAATTCACGATAAACCAAGAAATCCTTAACTTCAAGGAAAGCTTTTTCAAGTTTAATCATCCTGTCAACAAGGAAGTAGGTCATGTCTGGCCATTTCTCTTCATTATATATATCGCCATCGGTCTCGGCATATACACGGGCAACCATCTGTCCGTTCTCCTTTTCATAGAAAAAATTCCATATCAGCGGTTCACCAAACTGATCCTCTATAATAGTTTTACAGGCTTCAAGTTTTTGATATAGCTCGATACGTCTATCCTCATCGGCGGCATTTACCTCAATAGCCACGCAGGCTTTCTCCCTATCCACGTCAAACCTGAGGTCGAGACCCTTAACACCCGTACGGTCGCCTATCCACTTAATGGCCTTACCACGCTGTCCGGGAGCTCTGCGGCTTTTGCTCTCGAGTCGCTGCCAAAAGGCAAGCCTTAACTCTTTTGCTTCTTCTTTTGAAAACATAACTTACCGTAAATCTTTCTTCTTGGTTGTTATCAGCATTATTAGCAGAATTACAACTCCCACAGCAATAAGCAGTAAAGATACTACCTCCATCACTCCACGGGTCCCATGATTCATGCCAAAACCCAATATAATCATTACGATTGCTAAGATACCAAATATACGTTTCATAGTAAATAATTAATTCCCGAAATGTAAAACCAATCGGTATATTAAACTCCAAAACTGAGTTTATTGTTCATAAAAATAAAAAAATCAGAAACATACACATGGTTAATATTTCTGATTTTCAATTCAATACATCATTTCATTAAAACATATATCTCATATGCAATGCAAAACGATGGTTGGTATAATTGGTCAAATCTTGAGGTTTCGAATATTCATCGGGCGTTCCGTAGCCTGCAATATTGGCTGTATATTCAAATCCCATCCACATTTTTGATGATGCATGATAGTACAAACGTGGCGATATGTGCATCAGTTGGCCTATATCCTGTCCGCGCGACATAGATGCAATTGCCTGAGCTTCCTTGGCCGTTCCCTGATTGGAGCCATAGCCAAAGAAAATACCTGTTGACCAACGCTCGGAATTACGAAGGTCAAGATCTATCCATGTGGTAAGGGTTCTAATGGGCACATAATCAAAATCGCGCGCTCCGTTAATAATTTTATCTGTATAATGCTTTGCAACACCGCCAAGCATAACGTGTGCAGTCATATTTCCACCATAAACGACACCTGCCTTAACAGTGAAATTATCAACCACTTGACGCACCTCAGCCGAAACATAGGGTGATACCAAATATTTATCAGATTTGTAAACCTCACCGGCGTATGTCTCTGTAAGGCTTGGCCTTTGAGTGGCAATACCACCATTCACCAGCGCCAAAAAACCTTTATCATTAGCAAAACGAAGGCGGGCAGCAAACTCGGGGATCATTGATACTTCATAAGCTGTTGGTAGTCCGACACTTCTAAAGTCATTCTGACCCATAATCCATCCTGCAAGCGACCAGTTTTCGTTAAGATTTACACCTGCCTGAATTTGTGCTATACGGCTTAATGGGTGAAAAGGTGCACCGGCACTGAATACCTGAGTATTAGGAAAGTTTTCCACAACAAATAGAGGGTGGAAAGACTGTCCTAAAAGCAGATAGCTACTCTCCCATTGTAGTTTCACATTTGCTTGTCGAAGTCGGAAATTCACATCATTAGCTCCCGAACCGCCAAGAAAATCGCCTTCGAGAGTGATGGTTGATTTTGCACCCAAAACTTCAGGGGCGGAGATGAAAAATCCAAGACGGGAGTGGGCTGCATCATAACTGCGCATGCCTTGTGAGTTGATATCCTTACCTGCAGCATCGTATGAAGGCGCTTTGGGGTATAGGTTAATCTGGTTGTGACGAAGATTCACGCTCTGGCGGCTATCCATAAACATGCTAAAACCAACAAAACCGTGCATCTCAACCTTAAATTGTGGCTTCTCGGCCTGCTCTTGAGCCATAACAGCACAATTAATAAGTGCAAAGGCTGCAAATAAAGTAAACAGTTTTTTCATAAGTTCATTTTATAGCGATAATTAATTATATCATAGGGCACAAAAGTAAATATACAAAACTTATCAACAATAGTTACTGTAAGTTTTATATAACAAAAAAGCACCGGACAGTCCGATGCTTTATTTAATAGGGTATAGAATAACCTTAATCCCTGCGGCTGGTATATATCATTATGTAGTAAACCAGAGTTGCAAGGGCTGATAGAGCTGCAACCACATAGGTGTAGGCTGCCCATTTAAGAGCATCTTTAGCCTGTGCCTGCGACGTGCCTGAAGTAACTCCACTGGTTGATAACCATGCCAATGCTCTACGGCTGGCATCAATCTCAACAGGCAAAGTAACAAACGCAAACAGGGTAAATACCGCATAAGCAGCAATAATAACCTGAAGAGCAAGTTTCATAGGCATTAATTGAGGCATCAAAAATGCACCTGCAAACATTGCTATAAAAATAACATTAAGCACTTTGGCACTAATATTCTGCAAAGGCACAAGTGCCGAACGGAACTCAAGGAAAGCATAACTCTGATAGTGCTGCACCGCATGGCCGGTCTCGTGCGCGGCAACTGCCGCTGCCGCTACGCTACGCCCATTAAACACATCATGACTAAGATTGATGGTGCGGTCGGCAGGGTTATAGTGGTCGGTAAGCTGCCCTTGCACCGATTGCACTTTTACATTGGTTATACCATTGGCATACAACATGCGCTCGGCAACCTCACGACCGGATAGACCACTGGTGAGGGGCACTTTTGAGTAGCGCTCAAATCTGCTTTTAAGCTGTGAGCTAACAATCCAGCTCAACAAAGCAAAAACGATAAAAATTAAAAATAGTGGTGATGAAAACATATCAATATTTTTTAAAAAAATATATTCAAAAAACTTGCCAATCACATCATTGACAATAGAACTGACAAAATAGACAATTAAATCTAATTTTTTGAGCAACTTAACACCGAAGCAGCAATTTCAAGCAACGAATAATGAATATCATCATAGTTGAGTGCATTTTCACTGGCTGCAACCAGCACTCCCCTAGTACCATCAACTAAGGTAAACGGCATAATAACTGCCGATTGGGCTTCAAAATTGGCAATGGCCACTTTATGGGTTGCCAAATTGGTATCGGCAGAGCTATACAAAAACCCACGATTATCTCTTAACGCAATAACTACCAGGTCGTTGACATCATTCAACTGGGTAGAAAAAACCGACATACGCTCCCCATTTTGAACCGAATATTTATACATTGCCGATTCTGAAACGGGGTCGTAACAGCAATATCCGAAGAAATCGGTGGAATTGCCCTGCGAAATCATCCGATGAATAAAACCTACAACGGTGGTTTCTGACAACTTGTCATTTACCGATGATAGCAACTCTTTTAAAATAGCTATTTGATTATAATAGACATCCTTATTGTGCTTCATCGCATCTACCGAAAGCTTAAGGCTGATAACATCATCTTGCAGAAGCGACATCCTGGTTTTTAGCCGTTCGTTGGCTGCCACATGACTGCCTGCTACATGGTCGAGTTCCATACGGTGGCGTTGCAACATCCTGTTTCTAAGTATTATAACAACAATTGCAATGATAATACCTAAAAGTGAAAGTAAGAAGGTAGGCGTAAAAGTTTTCCACCATGGCGCCTTAACGCTAAAATTAAAAGTATCTCCATCAACACTCCACACACCATCATTATTGCAAGCTATAACCTGCAGCGAATAGTCGCCCGGCGGCAACATAGTGTATGAGGCCACATTATTGGTAGTAGCAGGCGTAAAATCCTGATCTATAGGTGAAAGTTTCCAACGATAAAGTACCTTTTCGGGCTGGGTGTAACATAGGGCATCAAACGAGAAGCTGATATGGTTATAATGCGACGGCAATTTAAGCCCTGCCGGCACCTGATGCCACGAAAGCACCGAGTCGCAATAGGCATTGAACGGCGCACTTGCCCAGTTTGTTATATCATTGTTAATAACTATCTTATCCACAAAAACGGTAGCAGGCAATTGGTTAAAGCTCTTCTCATCGGGAATACACCTAATCACACCTTTAATAGTACCAAACCACAATATACCATCCGAATCACACATGGCAGAGCCGGCATTATTTTCGATACCGGTAAAACCATCATTCTTGTCATACCAGAAGAATTTTTCAACTTTGCCATCCTGATTCAATATAAGATGCTCAACACCAAGCTGCGAGCCGGCCCATATATCGCCATTTTTATCAGCAATAACCGAATAAATTATGTCGCTAGAAAGTCCGGTGTCACTATTGAATACCTTGAAGCCATCACCATCATAGCGCACAAGCCCACCGGTGAAATTGGCTATCCAGATGTTGCCTGTGCCATCTTCGGCAAACTGGAATACGTTATTTGAGGGCATCCCCTCCTTCTCGCCATAGCTGAAAAGCTCACCATCAGTTAGTATTGCAAGTCCTTTATCGGTGGCAATCCATAGCCTATGTCGTGAGTCAAGAAACAGTGATTTAGCAAAATTGGATGGGAGATTAGAATTTTTAATGTTAAAAGTTTGAGAAACTTTACCACCCACAACCTTAATAACACCATGAATACTGGTGGCAACAAAGAGTGTATCGCCATTAAGAAGTATATCGTAGATGGCCATATTCTGATTTAACCCAAATTGGGCAGATGCCTCAGTAAATTTGCCATTCTTATAAGACCAGAGTCCGCGAGCACTACCCATCAGTTGACGGCCATCCTCAAACTCAACATGTCCACGCAACACACCGGCAAGTCTTCCTGCACCACCTACCTTCTCAAGCTTAGAGCCATTAAAGTAAGTCAAGCCACCACGGCTATCGGAAAACAGTTTATTCCCTTTGCTATCCTCTGCAATTCCTATTATTAAATCGTCGCCCAGCCCGGATAGCTCGGTGAATGATGTGAAGAAGTTACTAGAATATTTAATAAGCCCCTCGCCGGTAGAGCCAAACCAGAAATTACCTTCCCTATCCTGAAACACATTCTGAATGAGCGAAGTAGGCAGTCCGTTAGTTTGGTTAAACACAGTTGTTACACCATTCTTTTTATATACGAGACCTTCAAAAGCCACCGAAATCCACAATCCTCCATCGCGATCCTCATACATCGACAATATACGGCTAACCGACATGCCGTCGGGCAGTTCATGCCTTGTAACCTCACCCCCGGTATCGACGCTTATAAGACCGTAACTACCTGCAGGTTCAACAACTTTAAACCATAAATTTTTAAATCTATCTTCAATAAGTGGAATGATAACCATCCTATTATTTCGAAATTTCCGATCGATATCTACGGCATTAATTGTAGAGTTATCAATGGTAAACAGACCGCGTGCAGTAGAGAGCATTATTTGCTTACGCCCCCAACCGGTTACTGCAAATATCTCATTATCAGTCAATACATCCGGAAAAATAGAGGCACCCGATATAAGTGAATCTCCTTGAATAGAGTATATAACCCTCTGATTGAGATTTATATTACCGGCAAGCCACAAAGCACCATTGGTTGTTTGAAAAAAACTTACATTACTATTAAAAACCGTGGTATCAGATTTTATAACGCTAACCATCTGTTTACCGTCATACTTAACCAACCCTTTATTGGTGGCAATCCATATATTTGTGCGGTTATCCTGAAAAACAGAAAGTATTACATTATCAGGTAATCCATCTTTTTTATTGAATATATCGAAAGAGCGTCCATCGAAACGACACAATCCACCTCCATTGGTAGCCACCCACAGATAGCCAAGATGGTCGTCGATAACGGCATTAACCTCACTCTGAGGCAATCCCTGCTCCACACTAAAACTTCGGAATGAGTAAAACTGGGCATTACCGCAAATGGTAGCCAGAGTAAAAAAAACTGATAATAGAAAAATATATTTCACAAGATAACTTAGTTCATATTTCATCCATAAAGTTAGATATTATTCTGATACTATCGTGAAATAGGGCGTAAAACCGACTAAAAATTGAGATTAATCATCATACCGGGGCAGTTTACCCCGTAATTGGAGTTAAGCAATGTAGGTTGAAGATTCATACTTAGGTTATCGCTGATATCAAAATTGAAAAAGTGGGCATCCACAGCGGCATCCACAATCTGAACCACATAGAGCAATCCCATACCTATATAACTTAAATCGCGATATCGCTTATAATAGGTCTTTTTATTCTTCAGTGCATTTTGAAACCATGACGAGTGCTTACCATAAATATCATCGAGTGAAACGCCGGGCGGCACAAACTGGATGTAACTGGTATTATTGGGGTCGCGAATTATAAAATCGCGGTAGGCACGTCTGTAATCCTTGTAATATTTGGAGTTGAAATGAATACCGTAACCAATTCCGGCAGCCCCACCATAAAGCAGGGGGAGCTTCCAGTATTTTTTATTATAAATCTGCCCCATACCGGGAAGTATAGCTGCATAAAATGACGCTTTATGCGGTGAGTGCACCTTACTATTTTCAACAGGCAATACAATCTCCTCACCCACATCAATAACAGATATGGAATCGGTTTGTGCCTCCACCACTGCATTACAGCATAAAATAGAGAGCACAATTACAATTAATCGCCTGAGGTGCAACAAGTTATTCAGTAATTACAGTAGTTATTATTTTACCTTATCGAGGATAGACATGATTTTCTCAAGTTCCTCATCAGACTTAAATGGAATAGTAATTTTACCTTTCCCATTATCGCTCCTTGAAAACTGTATATTGGTGCGGAAAAGACTGGACAGATGGTCTTTGAGTGTCTGATACTCAGATGCTAAAGTTCGCTTACCTTTTGCAACCACGTCATCTTTTTCGCTATTCTCCATATTTAGTTGGCGCACCACCTCTTCAATCTTACGCACCGAAAAATCGAACTCAATGATTTGCTCAAACAGCATAAGTTGGGTAGCCGGCTCTTCTACGTTAATGATGGCTCGCGCATGGCCCATGCTGATCTGTTTTTCGCGCAATCCTAGCTGTATCTCGGCAGGCAGTCGAAGCAGTCTCAGGTAATTAGTAATGGTTGAACGTTTTTTACCAACCCGATCCGACATACTCTCCTGAGTGAGGTTACACTCATCGATAAGCCTTTGGTAGCTTATTGCAATCTCGATGGGGTCAAGATCTTCACGCTGAATATTTTCAACCAGCGCCATCTCAAGCATTGTCTCATCGCCCGCATCGCGCACAAAGGCAGGTACCTTCTCAAGTCCTGCAAGCTTAGAGGCTCTAAAACGACGCTCACCGGCGATAATCTGATACTTATCGGGGCCCACTTTACGAAGTGTAAGCGGCTGAATAATACCAATCTCCTTAATGGAGGCGGCCAGCTCGCTTAGTTTCTCCTCATCGAAGTGGCTACGCGGCTGCCAGGGATTAGCCTCAATCTTGTTGATGTCAATCTCATTAATGGAAGCTTGTTGCGCTTTTGATCCAGTAATTTCATTTGCATTTTCGATAAGGGCACCCAAGCCTCTTCCAAGTACAGCTTTTTTCACCAGTAACTCTCCTTTGTATTAAAATCTTTATTCTTTAACGGCAATATTATTTTTCTCAAGTAGCTCTTTTGCAAGGTTCAGGTAGTTTTGAGCACCTTTAGAAGTAGCATCATACATAACAACTGCCTTACCGTGGCTAGGTGCCTCACTAAGTTTTATGTTGCGCGTGATAAGGGTTTTGAAAACCATATCCTGAAAATGGCGTTGCACCTCTTCCACCACCTGATTGGACAGGTTAAGGCGTGCATCATACATAGTTAGCAGGAAGCCTTCAATTTGAAGGTCGGGATTGAGGCGGCTCTGTATTATCTTAATGGTATTGAGCAGCTTACCTAATCCCTCAAGAGCAAAATACTCACATTGAACAGGTATAATCACCGAGTGAGCGGCAGTAAGCGCATTTACGGTGATAAGGCCAAGCGAAGGCGAGCAGTCAATTAAGATAAAGTCATATTGGTCTTCAACTTTTGCAAGCACATCACCAAGCACCTTCTCACGATTGGGCATATTAAGCATCTCGATCTCGGCACCTACCAAGTCAATATGCGAGGGCATTATATGCAAGTTCTCTATTTCGCACTGTAGAAGTGCACTTCTGGGGTCGGCACCATTTACAATACACTCATAAATAGATGTCTCAATCTCTCTCAAGTCAAAACCTAGTCCAGAAGTGGCATTGGCCTGTGGGTCGGCATCAACAATGAGAACGCGCTGCTCTAGAACAGCAAGACTGGCAGCAAGATTAATAGCTGTGGTGGTTTTACCCACTCCGCCCTTTTGATTTGCAAGTGCTATAATTTTAGCCATATTGTGAGTTTTATATTTTTCTTTTTTAGTATCGATGAAACAGACCGCCAAAGATAATCTTTTATTAAAAATTTTTATTAAGGCACATCATATTTAATATGAAGTCAATTTCCATACCAACATAAATGCAAAGATATAAAAAAAGATAGAACCTCAAGACAAGTGATGGAAAGCAAATAGCGCATTAACTTCCATTTAACACATAAACTGAGCTAATTACGCCATTGGAGCATGCGATAAAATATTTATCAACATTGATGTTGATAAATAGAAGTTTTGCAAGTTCTCATCAACCAATCTGCTATAGCTGCCTCCCAACTGTTATGCACCCATATAAACGAAAAAAGCAGGACCGTTGTCCTGCTCCTTCTTGATAGCAATGTAAAATAGACTGCAAATATATGGCTGCACGTTTGCCTACCATCACTTACCGCCTTTTTATATTCTACATCACACATCAAAATAGAAGAGTTAATGGAATATAATGGAAACGGATTTTCAAAAAAGATCGTTTTTGTCATTTTTTTTAACCAACTTTTTTCTAGCTGGCAAAATCAACAATGCAAACAAACAAAGTATTGAGACACAATGCAATTTTATGTGATTAACACCACCTGAAAATGGTAAAAATCGTGTTTGAGGGGTGAAAAATTACTATTTGGGGTGTAATAAAATTTGATTATTTTCGCTAAACCAACTTTTAAAGCGTAGATTTATCATCAAATTACCGATTATGGATTTAAGCAAGCCAATACCTAAGTATCTTGTTGAAAAAGGAAATATTATAAGGCTGATAATAATTACGGCCGGCTTTGCACTACTTTTTATAAATCTATACACACCGTTCGGCTCCAAGAACTGGATACCCGACGTGTCCGACCTCCGATTTTTCTTCTATTCCAACCTTATAATACTTACCGGAGTGCTGGTGGTGGTTATAAGCCGCATATTGATGTATAACGCAGCAAAGCGGGGAGTTAAGATTACCCTTGGCAACTACTTATTGTGGGTGGCAGTAGAGATAATGAGCATGTCGTTGTTTTACACTATATATGAGCGGTTTATAATAATTATGGACTCACGCACTCTATCCGAAGTGTTTAAAGCATCACTATTCAACACTTCACTAGTGCTACTTCTACCCTACGGCACATTGTGGCTCTACTTCAGCTGGCGCGATAAAAACAAGATGTTGAAAGAACTGACACTTGAAGAGACTAAGCCCTCCGAAATATCAGGAATGATACATTTTAAAGATGACAAGGGGAATTTAAGGTTCAGCATTAAACATCAGGATATACTATATATAAAAGGTGCCGATAATTATGTAACCATATTCTACAACGACCACAATAAAGTGGAGCATCAAATGCTGCGCTCAACACTAAAACAACTTGAGGATGAGCTAAGTAACTATAAAATAGTGAGATGCCACAGGTCGTTTATGACAAATATAAACAGGGTGAAACTGATTGAAAGAGATAAAGACGGACTACTGCTTAAGCTCGACCACACACAACCAATAGAGATTCCGGTGTCGAAAACATATACCGAAGGGGTGTTTAAACTTTTTGCTTAAAGAACAAAGGTAAACAATAGAGCATTTTCTTTGTTCTAATCATCAAGAAAACATTAAAAAACAATGTATGAAACGTATTAACTATCTAATAATATCACTATTGGCTATTACTATTTATAGCTGTTCAACAGCCACAAAGAAAAGTGATGATACACCCACCATATCTGTCAGCATATTTCCGGTTAAAAATATTATTGACCGCCTTACCGACAGCCACTACAAAGTTAATGTAATGATTCCTAAAGAGATAGGCCACTCCGACTATAGCCCTACGGCACAACAGATGAAGGAGTTAACCAATTCGAAGGCATATATGGCTATTGGGCCGCTCGACTTTGAACTTACATGGGGCGAAAGATTAAGGAGCGCAAGCCCTGATATACAATGGATTGACCTATCGGAAGGTATAGAACTGATGGCCGGGCATCACCACCATGATGATGAAGGAGATGATGACCATCACGACCATCACGACCATCATCACCACGGCGAGGCTTACGACCCGCACTACTGGATGTCGCCCAAGGCCGCATCAATAATGGTAAGCAATATCAGCGAGCATCTTATCGCGTTAAATCCTTCATTGGAACCTATAATAACTGCCAATCACAATGCACTTCAGCAGGAGTTATCACAAATGAGCGAAGAGCTTCAGCAGGTGTATAACATCAATAACAACATCACATTTATGATATATCATCCTGCATTGGGATATTTGGCCCGCGACTATGGATTTACACAACTTGAGATAGAAGAAGATGGCAAAACACCTACTCCAGCAGGGCTTAAACGAATAATTGAAGAGGCGAAACAGAAGGATGTCAAGCTGCTTTTTATCCAAAAAAACTTTAATATCAACAATGCCAAAGTGGCAGCGGAAGAGATAGGCGCAAAAATTGTACAGATAAACCCCGAGAGTGAAGAGTGGATGGAAGAGATAAAATTAATAACCGGGTGCCTAAAAGAGATACAATGAGCGAACCCTTAATAGAGCTAAAAAATATATGGGCAGGCTACGATCAGCAGCCAGTGGTGAAGAACGTAAACCTAACCATCAGAAATGATGATTTTATAGGCGTGATAGGTCCAAATGGCGGTGGAAAATCAACCATACTAAAGGTGATACTGGGCGTGGTGAAGCCACTTGAAGGAACCATTACCAAGCAAGACATCAGGATAGGTTACTTGCCACAGATAAACACATTCGACAAGCAGTTTCCAATAACAGTAGAGGATGTGGTGCTATCGGGACTAATGGGTAACCGCAGTAAAATGCTATGGCCTAAGCGAAGCGAAAAGAAAAAAGTGGCCGAACTGCTTGAGTTTGCCGGGATGCAAAAATATCAAAACAGACCTATCGGTGAGCTTTCGGGCGGGCAGATGCAGCGAGTATTCCTATGCCGCGCCATAATAGGGTCGCCAAAGTTGCTTATACTCGATGAGCCGGGCACTTATGTGGATAAAAATTTTGAAACCGACCTGTATAAACTACTGCCGGAACTAAATAAGGAGATGGCCATTTTGCTTGTATCGCACGATGTGGGCACCATATCATCGGTAGTGAAAACCATAGCATGCGTAAACGGAGGGCTGCACTACCATGCATCAAACAGAATATCGGACGAGATATTGAAGTCGTACAACTGCCCAGTAGAGATAATCGCCCACGGGTCCATACCGCACAGAATACTTAAGACACACGAATAAACGGTGACATGAACGAATTGATAGAGCTTTTTTCATATAAATTTATAGTTAACGCACTGTGGGCGGTGCTATTCACATCATTTATGGCAGGCATAGTGGGCACGTATGTGGTTACACGCCGCATGGTGTTTGTGGGTGG
>CAZWOA010000022.1:20254-21813 GCA_964635545.1 uncultured Marinilabiliaceae bacterium | reverse complement strand
CTATCAATATTGATGCTGTTTTTCTACCGCCCCATAATGTACGTAGCGTTCGACCCCGACTTTGCAACGATAGCCGGGTGGCCCGTAAAAACCATACGATTTGCAATAATCGTACTGGTGGCAACATCAATAGTACTTGCTATAAAAGTAACGGGCATAATATTGGTACTATCATTATTTACTGTGCCACAAGCAATTGCAAACATCAAAATAAAAAAATTCGTACCATTGATGATTTATTCCGTTCTGATAAGCATTGCATTGGGAATGGCAGGTCTGTTTATTGCCTACTTCTGGGATATGCCCACCGGAGCAGTAATAATATTCCTACTCACATCGGTATATCTTGCAGTGAGGGTAATAGTGTGGATAAACAACCGTTTCAGAAGCAGCAATATGAAAGATGGGGAAGCAATTGCGTAAAATAAAATCATTTATTAAGGGCTGATGCCGTTGGATTTATTACTTTTGCATATTGCAGGTTGTAAAAAAATGATTTTAAGATGCTTGATAGAATTACACAATTAACCGAAGAGATAAATAGCATTACGGCATCAAATGAAGCCGAAGCCGAAGCTTTACGTATTAAATACCTGAGTAAAAAAGGTATTATATCGGTTCTGTTTGATGAATTTAAAAACATACCGGGCGATCAGAAAAGAGCGGTTGGAAAACCTCTTAACGAACTGAAAACCCTTGCTCAAGAGAAAATAGAGGCTTTCAAAGAGCAGTTTGAGGGTAGCCAGAGTGCACTTTCGGGCACCGACCTCACCCTGCCCGGTACCAACATGCAGTTTGGTGGAAGGCATCCACTATCATTAATAAAAAATGAGATTGCCGAGATATTTGGCCGTCTTGGATTTACAATAGCCGAAGGGCCCGAGATTGAGGATGACTGGCACGTGTTTACCGCACTTAACTTCCCACTGGAGCACCCGGCACGCGATATGCAGGACACATTCTTCATAAATAAAAATCCGGATATATTGCTACGCACACACACCTCATCGGTACAGGTGAGAGTGATGGAAAAGGAGCAACCACCAATAAGGGCTATTTTCCCGGGTCGAGTATTCAGAAATGAGGCTATTTCGGCTCGTGCACACTGTATTTTCCACCAGGTAGAAGGATTGTATATCGATAAAAACGTATCTTTTGCCGACCTGAGGCAAACACTGCTATACTTCTCTAAAGAGATGTTCGGACAGGATACCCGCATAAGGTTGCGCCCATCATTCTTTCCATTCACAGAGCCATCGGCCGAGATGGATATTAGCTGTACTCTTTGTGGTGGCAAGGGTTGTAACGTATGTAAACATACCGGCTGGGTAGAGATACTTGGTTGCGGAATGGTTGACCCAGCCGTGCTGGAAGCAAACAATATTGACAGTAAAGAATTCACCGGATTTGCCTTCGGAATGGGTATCGAGCGTATAGCAATGCTACGTTACCAAATTAAGGATATAAGACTCTTCTTCGAAAATGATGTAAGATTCTTAAAGCAATTCAAGTCAGCATACTGATTTTTAGCTGTTAGCTTATGACCGTGTTATTCTTTG
>CAZWOA010000022.1:0-20154 GCA_964635545.1 uncultured Marinilabiliaceae bacterium | reverse complement strand
CCTTTGTGTCTTTGTGGTTTATTTTCAACAATGGAGGCGCAAGGGTGACAGAGTGCAGCAGCTAAAAATTATTCATTAACTCTAATCTCCTTAGTTACCGGAATTGCCTTTTTAAACAGAGCAATTACTCCACAATAACGATCGTAAGATAGATCCACAGCCTTAGTTAATTTATCCATGGGCAGATCTTTACCCTTAAACTGATATATTATATTTATTTTATTATAGTATTTTGGATGTTCCTCTTCGATATCGGCTTCAATAGTTAGTTTAAAATCATCGAGTTCCACCCGCATTTTTGCAAGAATACTCACCACATCCATACCCGTGCAACCGGCCAATGAGGCAAGAAGCAATGATTTGGGGCGCATGCCTGTATCTTCACCACCATTATCTGGAGCGGCATCAACAACAAGCCTATGTCCTTGAAGCTCAGTCTCAAAAGCCATCTTACCTTTCCATTGAACATTAATTGATGTATCCATAAAAAAACTCTTTAAATGTTAAAAGATATCAAATGTCATCTTATTTTATATATTTGTAGAATAATACAATATATAGATAATTAACAACAGAAACAACAACAAATATAACGTATGAAAAGTTTACATTCTATTCAGGCTACCGACGATATTGACCTTAGGAGTTACGATATATTCAAGGGCCTTTCGGACTCGGACATTATAAATCTTAATCATTCCATGACATGCTCCATGCATAAGCGCGGCAATATAATTTATCACGAAGGAAGCCGCATCAATGGAACATACATTATAATGAATGGAGTATTGAAAATATACAAAACGGGCGTTGATGGGAAAGAGCAGATAATACGATTTGCAAAGAAGGGCGATTTAATTGGTTTCCGATCGGTAATCAGCGATGAATTGGCCTGCACCACTACAAAAGTTATAAGCGATGCATTTCTTTGCTATTTGCCAGGCGACTCGCTTACCAACCTTATTAAAACCAATAGCGATTTTGCCATGTCGCTCATGCGCTTAACATGTAGAGAACTTGGTGAGTCAAACAAATTCTTAACTGATATTGCTCAAAAAACAGTACGTGAAAGGCTTGCAGAAGTACTTCTCTTACTGATGGATACCTTTGAATTAGAGCCAGACAATACACTACGCATATCATTAACCCGCGAAGAGCTGGCCAACATGGTAGGAACGGCAACAGAGTCGGTAATCAGACTACTATCAGAGTTTAAAGCAGACAAATTAATTGAGCTCAACGGCCGAAAAATAAAACTTCTTAACATACCAAAATTGATAAAAATAGGAAACGTATATGTATAAAAGCTGCTTTGCAGCTTTTTTCTTTTAATAAAGATTGATAAAAAGGGGTGAATAATAAATAAAATGATTTAACTTTAAGTTGATAATGATTAGGGATTTTTTGAAAAAAAATGCCCAAATTTGTGCCGATTTTTTTTAGAACTCAAAAACATCCAATTAAGGTACAATATTTGCCAATCGAGTTTATGGAACGCCATAAAGACAATGAGATTTTAAACCAATAACAATAACTCATGAATTATTCATTTCTTGATTTCCTGCAACTGATAGGGTCATTAGGTCTATTCCTTTACGGGATGAAACTGATGAGCGAGGCACTACAAAAGGTAGCCGGCTCAAAGATGAGAAGCTTCCTATCGGCCATGACTTCAAACCGTTTCCTGGGGCTGTTTACCGGCTTCATGATAACAGCAATCATACAGTCGTCGAGTGCTACAACTGTTATGATTGTGAGCTTTGTAAACGCCGGACTGATGAGTTTGGCAGAGTCCACATCTGTTATAATGGGTGCCAATATTGGTACAACAATTACAGGCTGGGTAATATCTATCTTAGGTTTTGAGGTTGATATAGCCACCTATGCCCTACCATTTATTGGTATAGGATTGCCGCTTATCTTTTCACAAAAAACAATTCGAAGGTCATGGGGTGAATTCCTACTTGGATTCGCACTGCTATTCATGGGTCTCGACTTCCTGAAATCATCGGTACCCGACATTAATCAATCGCCAGAGCTATTTTCATTCCTGCAGCGATATACCGAAAATGGTCTTGCCTCAATATTCCTATTCCTAGGTATAGGTACAATTCTTACAATAGTAATCCAATCATCGAGTGCCACAATGGCTCTTACTTTCGTGATGTGTAACGAAGGATGGATACCGTTCGAGATGGCGGCTGCAATGGTGATGGGCGAGAATATAGGAACCACTATTACTGCAAATATAGCTGCCGCAGTAGGTAATATATCGGCCAAACGGGCAGCATTAGTGCACTTTGCATTTAACATACTGGGAGTTACCTGGTTACTTATACTTTTCCATCCGTTTATCAATCTGGTGAGCACCATAATGATACATTATAAAGGCGTATCGCCACTGGAATCAACACCCGAGAGCATAGCAATGATACCTATGGGACTGGCACTATTTCATACCCTCTTCAATGTAACGAATGCTGCTGTATGGATAGGATTCACAAAAATGTATGAGAAACTTGTCATCAAACTTCTACCTAACAAAGATACTGAGGAAGAGGAGTTCAGACTCAAATTCATCAATACCGGTATGCTGTCAACATCAGAACTATCTTTACTTCAAGCCAAGCAAGAGGTGCAGTTCTATGCTAAGCACACCAAAAAGATGTTCGGTTTTGTGCGTAAATTGATGTCGGAAGAGAGCGAATCGAAATTCACAAAACTATATGCACGTATCGAAAAATATGAAACCATAAGTGATAATGTAGAGGTTGAGATAGCCAACTACCTGGCGCAAGTGAGTCAGGGAAGGTTGAGCGACCTGGGTAAAGCACGCTCACGTTCGATGATGAAGCTTGTGAGCGATCTGGAGAGCATTGCCGATAGCAACTACAACCTGGCGCGCACAATAAACAGAATGCGAGAGAATAAAATTGTATTCGAAGGCTCTGCATTAGAGAAACTGTTTATGATGTTCGACCTAGTGGATGATGCACTTACAATAATGAAAGAGAACCTTAATATGGAAGAGGAGAAAGATGTGGATTTGAATAAGGCAAACCTTATGGAGACACAGATTAACCGTTTCCGTGATACTTTAAGAATTGAGCATCTCGAAAATCTGAAATCAGGTGTATATACAGTTGAAGCAGGCATCATATTTAACGATATGTTCCAGGAGTGTGAGCGCCTTGGCGACTACATTATAAACGTAAGCGAAGCTCTAACAGAGATTAAAGCTTAAAACAGTATAATGAAATTATTATAAAGGGATTATCGTTTAAAAATGATAGTCCCTTTTTTAGCTTTATACAATGTTGCGTAACTTTCAATCAATTATTTATATATTTGATAAATAAAGAAATAAACCTTTATGAGCAAGATAGATAAAGATATACACCAACTACTTGAAGCCGGAGTGATTGACAACAACACTGCGCTAAGAATAGAGAACTACTACGAAAGTAAACGCACATCAGGCAGGATTTCATCCAACAATATAATTTCAATACTTGGCGCACTATTGGTTGGTGCAGGGGTTATATTGCTGGTTGCACATAACTGGGATGAGCTGTCGCGCACCATCAAACTTCTATTTGCAGCACTGCCGTTGATAATAGGTTATGTGCTATGTGCAATTGCAATAGTTAAAAACCGCAACAACATAGCGCTCAACGAGTCGGCCGCCATATTCACCACCATGGCTTTGGGTGCATTAATATCGCTTATAAGCCAAATCTACAACATACCCGGCAGTGCCACCACATTTCTATTTATATGGACCGCACTGTCGATACCTCTAATCTACCTAATGCGCTCGGCATTAGTATCATTATTGACAATAGTTGGTATGGTAATATTCATGTTTAGTACTGCATGGAGCTATCAACCCGATTTATCAAAACATCTGTTCTGGATTCTTTTTTTAGCAGTTATACCATTCTATATCAACATATTAAAAACAAATAACGATTCACACTCCATAAGAATCCACAACTGGTTTTTATCCTTAGCACTAATTTTAGGATTTTGGATTACTGCAAAAAGCAATTCACGTTGGGATATATCATTGCTTTTCAGCTTTTTAACAGCACTTATACTACTGCGTGAAGTAAATATACCACTATTGGGCAACCATCTGTGGGGAGTATTAAAACAGATATCCATTGTAGGCATAATAACAATGCTCACTATAGCCAGTTTCACCGACTTTTGGGAGCCAAAAATATTAGTAGATGGTAAGCTTTTCCTATCCAAAAGTTTTATAGCAGTGATGGTTACAACAGCAATAGCTTTAAATTTACTATTGGTGAAAAAGGTATTCAACAAAAAACAACTTGAAATTTTCGATTGGATGTTTGTGCCGGTATTTTTGGCCTTCATCATCAACAATTACAGCACAATAATACCTGTGATAATAATAAATCTATTGTTACTAACGGCGGGCATATACTATAGCATAAAAGGCGTTAAAACAAACAGTTACAAGCAATTAAACACAGGTCTCACCATTATATCGATACTTATTTTCTGCCGTTTCTTCGATTCGGATATACCATTTGTATTACGAGGAGTGATATTTATTACAGTAGGTCTGGCATTTTTGTTTGCCAACATCTATCTCTCTAAAAAATTAAAAACAGCGACCGATGAAAAAAAATAGATTGATGTGGCTTCTTGCCGCAATTATAATACTGCAACTCTCGCTGCCCATATATACGATTGTAAAAGAGGAGAAAAACCTAAGCAACGGCATATCAATACGCCTAAAGGTGCTACCCGTTGACCCTCATGATCCTTTTAGGGGTAAGTTCCTGAATCTCAGATTCGACAACAGTTTGATAGTAGATTCTATCGATGATTCTATCGAAATTTATTACCTCACATTCAAACAAGACACCACAGGAATATGGACGTTGGATAGTGCTCAAAAAGATGAGCCTGGCGGTTACTTCCTAAGAACCAAGCTATTGTCGGTAGATGATGATGACAAAATAACTACCGCCTACTTCAATATACCATTTAACAGATACTACACCAATGAGCTTCTGGTTAAGGAGTACGAAAGAATTGTAAATGAGGCATTAAACGATTCTATTGACATAGTGACAGCATCAATAAAACTGGGACGTGGGAACGCTACGCTCGAAGAGCTTTACATAGGCAACACTCCCCTACCCCAATATGCTGCTGAGAAAGGTGTTACAAAGGCCTCGCATAATTGATGTAATTATAGCTTAAGCCGCTCTTCTCATCGGTGAAGTACTCGCTTTCGCTCTCGATAGTCCAAACATTGCTATCAACTTGTGGAAAATGAGTATCAACATCATTAAAAGAGTGGTTGATGTGGGTGAGGTAAAGCTTATGTGCATATGGCATGAACAGCGAATAAATCTGGCCACCTCCAATTATAAACACCTCATCTTCATCTTTGCAGAGTTCCATGACCTCATCGGCCGATGATGCCACAATCATACCTTCGGGCCATCCATCTTTACGACGGCTCATAACTATATTACGCCGTTTGGCCAGCACGCCTTTGGGGAGTGCTTCTGATGTTTTGCGCCCCATAACAATAGTATGTCCGGTAGTGAGTGCCTTAAACCGTTTCAGATCTGCGGAAATATATACAAGCTGGTCGCCGCCTTGGCCAATACCCATGTTATTATCAACAACTGCAATAAGCGAAATAGTCATAATAGATAAATTTTAAAAATCAAACTGCTATATCCCCCTTAATGTGAGGATGCGGCTCGTAGCCTGAAAGAGTAAAATCCTCAAACACAAAATCATCGATGGAAGTCACGTTTTTGTTAATCTCCATCTTTGGAAGAGCCTTAGGCTGGCGTTCAAGTTGCAACTTAACCTGCTCTATATGATTAAGATAGATATGCGCATCACCAAGAGTATGAACAAACTCACCGGGTTGAAGCCCGGTAACTTGTGCCACCATCATTGTAAGCAGAGCATATGATGCAATATTAAACGGCACGCCAAGAAAAATATCGGCACTACGCTGATAGAGCTGGCAACTAAGCTTACCGTCGGCCACATAAAACTGAAAAAGAATATGGCATGGCGGCAACTGCATATCATCAATCTGAGCCACGTTCCAAGCGGATACAAGATGACGGCGCGAATCAGGATTGGTTTTAATACTGTTAATAACCTCCTTAATCTGGTCGATATTTCCACCTCTATAATCGGGCCATGAGCGCCATTGATAACCATAAATAGGGCCAAGTTCGCCATCCTCTTTTGCCCACTCATTCCAGATGCGCACACCATTATCTTGCAGGTATTTTACATTGGTGGAGCCTTTGAGAAACCACAAAAGCTCATATATAATTGACTTAAGATGCAGTTTTTTAGTGGTTAACATTGGGAAACTCTCACTTAAATCGAAACGGCTTTGATGGCCAAACACACTGATGGTACCGGTGCCTGTACGGTCGGTTTTGGTAGTGCCTTCGTTAAGCACACGGCTTAATAAGTTCAAATATTGTTGCATATAGATATTGGCTGAAACGATTAAAACTGTAAAACTATGAAACTTTTTTAAATAATTAGCCACAATGGCATTCAACAATACCCCTAAAAACAATGAATCCATTACTTAAAGAGATGATGAATTAACACTTGATGATTGCTAAGAACAGCTAATTTTCATTATATTGCATAAAATACTTAGTTATGTTTTTTATCGACTATCTTCCACCATTGGCACGCGCCATACTGATATTAGCATACACTGCCACTATGCTGGTAGTGGTATTGCTTATCATCATGGAAAATAGAACGCCGCTAAAAACCATAACCTGGATTTTGGTACTTATGCTACTTCCCGGATTGGGAATAGTATTTTATGTATTCTTCGGACAGAACCTGCGCAAGGAGAAGATAATAGCCCGCAAAGGACTGAAAAACAACGACATGCTAACATCAATGGCTCACGCACAAATAAAGCTGCTGAGCGATGGTGAGTTTGCCAATCATCCGCAGATACAGAACAAACAACACATAATAAAGCTACTACTCAACAACTCCAATTCGGTGGTAACAATGGGTAACCGTGTAATGGTTCTTAATAATGGTCGCGAAACCTTTAAAGAGATACTGAAAGCACTTGAGAGTGCCCAAAACTTTATACATATCGAATATTACATATTTGCCAACGACAACATAGGCAAACAGATGGTAGAGGTGATGAAACGCAAGGCATCAGAAGGGGTGGAGGTGCGCTTAATTGTTGATGACGTGGGAAGTTGGGAGTTGAAACGCTCATTTTTCAACGACCTGCGAAGTGCCGGCATTGAAGTTGAGAGTTTCCTTCAGGTGCGTTTCCCTAAGTTTACCAGCAGGGTGAATTACCGCAACCACCGTAAAATAGTTATCGTTGATGGAATGATAGGTTTTCTGGGTGGAGTAAATATTGCCGACCGATATAGCGATGAATTCTCAACCCATGGCTATTGGCGCGATATGCACCTTCTGATAGAGGGTGATGCCGTGAACCCGCTTCAAATAGTGTTCCTCACCGACTGGTATTTTGTGAAGCAGCAAGAGCTTGCCGACTCAAAATATTTCCCCCACCACAAACCTACAGGCGATAAACTGGTGCAGATAACTTCAAGTGGACCCGATACCGACTGGCCCGGCATAAAAATGGGCATATTCCATATTATTGCATCGGCACAGAAATATGTTTATATAGCCACGCCCTACCTCATGCCTGGCGAAACAATATTGATGGCATTAAAAACGGCTGCATTGGGCGGTGTAGATGTGCGACTTCTGATACCAAAGAAGAGTGACGCCATAATAACAGGCTATGGATCACACTCCTATGTTAAAGAGCTGCTTGAGGCAAATGTAAAAGTATATTTCTACACCAAAGGATTTTTGCACAGCAAAATGCTAGTAGCCGATGATGCCATATGCACCATAGGAAGCACCAATATAGACATACGAAGCTTTGACCAGAACTTTGAGGTAAACGCATTTATGATGGACAAAGATTTATCAATACAACTAAGAGAGACATTCCTTAGCGATCTTATGGATGCACAAAGAATAGATTATGAGAGCTGGAAACAACGCCCATTAAAGCAAAAAATGAAGGAGTCGTTTGCACGAATCTTCAGCCCGTTAATGTGAAAACATTGGTTTTTACTACACCAACAGCAATCGGAAACTAATAATCATGCTACTTTCAGAATAGGATTAATCAAATTCTCAGAGTAATAACTTAACTTATTCAGGATACTTAAAATAAAAAGCATAAAATCCTTTGAAATAACAAATCAATTATATTTATTTGCGTTTATGAATAAAAACGAAGCACATATTATTATTTCTCCTTCCACCGGGTTTGCTTCGACCCTGTGCTCTTCTTCATTTATGATGATGGGTATGATGTGTAGCATGATGATGTCATGTTGAATTTTTGCGCATCGTATCTGAAGTTCCTACTTTAAAATAGAATAGTAATTAAGATGCCGATGCGCAATCGGAAGGCTTATTTTGTAATCTATTTAAAACCGGAATAAAGAATGAAAAAATTACAATTTGAAACACTGCAAGTACATGCAGGACAAGAGGTTGACCCAACCACACTTTCTAGGGCATTGCCTATTTACCAAACCAGCTCTTATGTATTTAAAGATGCCGAGCACGCAGCCAATCTATTTGGGTTAAAGGAGTTTGGCAATATATACACACGACTTCAGAATCCTACCAGCGATGTATTTGAGAAGCGTATAGCAGCACTCGAAGGTGGTGTTGGAGCATTAGCAGTATCATCGGGTATGGCGGCTCAATTTATAGCACTTACCAATATACTACAAAGCGGCGATAACTTTGTGTCGTCATCATTCCTATACGGAGGCACATACAACCAATTCAAGGTTCAGTTTAAACGACTGGGTATCAACGTTAAATTCGTAACATCCAACGAAGCCGAAGATTTTGAAGCTGCTATCGACGAGAACACAAAAGCTCTATACATCGAATCAATAGGTAACCCGAGATTTAACATACCCGATTTTGAGAAATTTGCAGCCGTGGCAAAGAGAAACGGCATTCCGCTAATTGTTGACAATACCTTCGGTGGCGGTGGCTACCTGGTGAAACCAATTGAGCATGGTGCAAATATAGTTGTAGAATCGGCCACAAAATGGATAGGAGGTCACGGCACATCAATAGGCGGAGTAATTGTGGATGGAGGTAATTTCAACTGGGGCAACGGTAAGTTTCCGCTATTCACCGAACCATCAGAAGGGTATCACGGACTGGTGTATTGGGATGTGTTTGGCGAGAAGAGTCCCTTTGGCAACATAGCATTCATAACCCGTGCAAGGGTTGAAGGCCTTCGCGACTACGGCTCGGCGTTGAGTCCGTTCAACTCATTCCTTCTAACACAAGGCATCGAGACGCTATCGTTACGTATGGAACGACATTGCACCAACACACTTGCACTGGCTCAATGGCTCGAGAAACACCCTAAGGTTGAGTACATTAACTACCCAGGCTTACCATCAAGCCCATTCCATCATCTGGCAAAAAAATATTTGAAAAAAGGCTTCGGAGGTGTGTTTACCTTCAAAGTAAAAGGAGGGTCTGCGGAAGCCGACAAGCTGGTGAACAGCTTTGAACTAGTGAGCCACCTTGCCAACGTGGGCGATGCAAAAACATTGATAATACACCCCGCATCAACAACGCATGAGCAACTTACCGAGGCTGAACAACGTTCGGCAGGTGTAGAGCCGGGGCTTTTGAGAGTTTCGGTGGGTATTGAGCATATTGACGACATAATTGCCGACTTTGAAAATGCATTCAGTAAGATATAATACAACACACAGATGAAAAGACAAAAATTGCGTATAGGCCTTTTTGGCTTTGGCGTAGTAGGTAGAGGACTGTACGAAGTGATGCAGTCGTCAACGGGCATTGACGCCAAGATAGTCAAAATTTGTGTACGGTCGAAGCGTGAGCGTTCCCTGCCGGAAGAGTGCTTCTGTTACGACAAAAATGAGATACTCAACAATGATGAAATCAATACAGTTGTAGAGCTCATTGATGATGCAAAAGAGGCATATCACATTGTTACTACAGCACTTAAGAGTGGCAAGAATGTGGTGTCGGCAAACAAAAAAATGATTGCCGAGAACCTTGCCGAACTGATTGAAATTCAGAAAAAACACAACGTTTCGCTACTCTATGAAGCATCGGCATGTGGCAGTATTCCTATCGTGCGCAACCTCGAAGAGTACTACGATAATGACCTGCTGCTATCGGTAACGGGTATTCTCAACGGCTCATCAAACTACATCTTATCCAAGATTTTTGATTATGGCACAAGCTATGGCGAAGCCCTTAAAGATGCCCAAGATTTAGGTTTTGCCGAGAGTGACCCATCTTTCGACGTAGAGGGCTTCGACTCGCTCTACAAGCTGATAATATTAACGATACACAGCTTCGGGGTGATAGTGGATCCTTCTAAAGTACTCACTTACGGAATTTCTAACATATCGGATTTCGATATTCAATATGCACGCGAAAAAGGGTTTAAAATAAAGCTGGTGGGGCAGATTGATCGTATGAAAGATCAGAAAATCAGCATGTTTGTTCTGCCCCGTTTCGTTGGCCGCGACAAATATATCTACAGTGTTGAAGATGAATTTAACGGCGTAGTGATAAAAGGAACAGCCTACGACAAGCAGTTTATATTTGGTAAGGGAGCAGGTAGTCATCCTACCGCATCGGCAGTATTGAGCGATATTACAGCATTGTCGCACTCCTACCGCTATGAGTACAAAAAACTGAACGATGCCAATAACTTCACCTACGACAACGATGGAGAGATTGAGATATACCTTAGATATACCGACGAAGCTGTGCTAAAACACTTTAACTTCAAGAAGATAACTCAAGAGTTTAAGGGTGAGGTATATAAGTACAAAATAGGAACAGTGAAGTTATCACATCTCATCGAGATTAATGAGACATTGCGCAAATTGGACGTATTTGTGGCAGCCACGGGCAATATGCTGAACTACTGATGATTAGCAAACACCCAATGGAACAGACAAACCGATAGAAGTTCTACTCTTTATATTTACAGATAATTATCGCTGGATATGCAACAACATATTTCGGCGATAATTTTTATGATTGGATGAGCGAGGATAAATATCAGAATAACGAATAGAAATACGACCCAATAGTAAGGTACATAAACATTCCAATAATATCGTTCATCGTAGTTATAAACGGCCCTGTAGCTACTGCCGGATCAATTTTCATTCTGTTGAGCAGCAGTGGAATTATTGTTCCCATAAGCGATGCAAAGAGCACTACCGAGAATAGTGACAATGTTACCGTGTAGGTAAGTGCCATTTCGGAACCTATAAGTCTATTGTAACTAAAAATTATAAAGGCTAGTACTGATGCACTAAAAAGAGCAACACTAATCTCTTTCAACCACTTAGCAACGCCCGAAACTAAATCGCGGCTACCACTGGCAAGCGACTGCACCACAAGAGCCGACGACTGGATACCAACATTACCTCCCATGGCTCCAATAAGAGGCATAAAGAACGCCAGGTGAGGAAATTTACCCAGATAATTCTCGAAAACACCAATCACCCTCGACCCTATTATACCACCTGCCAAGCCAATGAGCAGCCAGGGCACACGCGCCCGTGCCTGCAGCCACACCGAGTCGGTATGTGTAACGTCTTCAGTAATACCCGATGCCAGTTGATAGTCCTTATCGGCCACTTCGCGCATCACATCAACCACGTCGTCGATGGTGATACGCCCCATGAGCCTGCCGATGCTATCAACAACGGGCAGAGCCACAAGCCCATATTTATCCATTATATTGCTCACCTCCTCGGATGAAGTATTCACATTTACCGATATAACATCATCATTATGAATATCTTTCACCAAAGTATCGGACGAACTATTGAGGAGCATACGCTTCAACGATAATGTACCTTTCAAAACATTATCATTATCAACAACATATACATAATATACCTCATCAATAGATTCGGCTTGTCGCCGCATACTTCTCAAGCAAGTTGTCATACCCCAATTCTCCTTAACTTTAATAAGCTCTTTGGCCATCATACCACCGGCTGTATTCTCGGCATAGTTAAGAAGATCGACAATATCACCGGCCACCTCCACATCTTCGATATGTGAAAGTACCTCCTTCTGTCGTTTACCGTCAAACTCAGCTATTACGTCGGCGGCATCATCCGAATCCATATTATCGATAAGCCGTCGCGCAATTACATCGCTGGGCAGCTTTTCGAGTATTCGCTTTCTATCCTCACTCTCAAGCTCAGCAACCACCTCGGCAGCAACATCATCGCTCATCAATTGATAGATGAAGTGGATTTCATTATCCTCCAGCTCAACTAAAATTTCGGCAATGTCGGCAGGGTGTAAGTCGCTCAATAGCAACTTAATTTCGTCAGTTTTCTTTTGGTTGATAAGAGAACTTATTTCCGAAAGAAACGTTCTGGTGAGTTCAAAATTTGACATGTAAAAACAGTTTTATTATGGTATAAAACTAACGATTGGCACTAACCAAGTTGGTAAGTTCAACAAACTGGGCAACAGAAAGTTGTTCGGGGCGTTGCTTCATCAATGGATGGTCTTTAAGTGCTTCATGGTTAAAATGAACAGCCCTTATTGAGTTCCAGATGGTTTTGCGTCTCTGGTTAAAGGTTGCCTTTATCACTGTTTTAAACAGTTTTTCGTCGCATCCTAACTCCTTAACTCCGTTATGCTTAAGCCTTATAACCGCACTTTTAACTTTAGGCGGCGGGGTAAACACATTTTCATGCACTGTAAAAAGATATTCAATATCGTAGAATGCCTGCAATAGCACACTCAAAATGCCATAAGCTTTACTTCCCGGAGGTGATGCCAAACGCTCGGCCACCTCTTTCTGCAACATACCTACCACGGTTGGTATTCTCTCTTTATAATCGAGCACACGGAAAAAAATCTGACTTGAAATATTATATGGGAAATTACCAATTATTGCAAAATTGCCATTAAATATTGTGTCGGGGTCGAGACGCAGAAAATCACCCTCGATAATTCGTCCGTCCAGCTTGTCGAAATTCTTTTCAAGGTATTCAACCGACTCGCCATCAACCTCTATCACCTTAAAATTAAGAGCCTCACGCTCAATAAGATATTGAGTAAGAACCCCCATTCCAGGTCCTATCTCAAGCACCTGCGAAACACTATCATCCAGGCTGTCAACTATTGCTCGGGCAATCGATAAATCGTTAAGAAAATGCTGTCCCAGATGTTTTTTTGCAGTAACTTTATTCATGAATAATTTTTATATATGGCTCAAATAAAAATATCATTCCCTTGGATTGGAAACAAATTTGTAAATTGCGCAAATTTTATAATTGCCAAAATTACACAATTGCATGTTAGCACCCAATAATTAACCTGCATTTGTACAAGAATATATCACCTATGCAAAAAGTGTTCAGTATTTTAAAAGCTACAATTTTCCCGGCTGCCGGAGTTCTAATTCTCTATCTGATATTCAAAGACCGCAACTGGAGTGAAATTTCAGAATCATTAAGGCATGATTTCAACTACTATTGGATTGGCTTTTCACTGTTGCTGGGCATTTGCAGTCACTTGTCGCGCGCCATACGCTGGCAGATGCTTATTGCCACCGAAGGCCATAAACCCGGCCTGGTCAACACCTTTGGAGCTGTTCTTACGGGCTATCTTGCCAACCTTGTGCTGCCCCGCATGGGCGAAGTGTCGAAATGTGGCGTGGTAAGTAAATATGAGAACATCTCGTTTGTGAGAGTCGCGGGAACTGTGGTTATTGAGCGACTTGCCGACCTGATAGGGATGCTTGTGCTACTGATTCTGGCATTTATGCTTGAGTATAACCTCATATCAAGCCTTATTTCAGAAAAAGTTGAGATGCCATCACCAATGTCAATGATATCAAATCCAATATTCTGGATTGTAATAATTATTGCTATTGTGGTAATATTCATAATATACCGAATGGTTAAAAAGAGCATACTCGGTAAGCTAACCGGATTATGGGAGAAATTTAAAGAGGGAGTACAGTCATATAAGAAACTGGATAACAAGCCGTTATTCATAATTTTAAGTGCAGCTATATGGCTTTTCTATTTTCTGATGCTGTATGTATGCTTCTTCGCAATGGATGAAACCTCATCACTGGGGATGACCGCCGGCCTCACCGTGCTGATAACAGGAAGCCTTGGCATGCTGGCGCCAATACAGGGAGGCATAGGGCCATGGCACTATATGGTTATTCAAACACTGATACTTTATGGCATTGTCGAAGAGAGCGCAGGCAACTTTGCACTGGTGGTTCACTCAAGTCAGAACCTGCTGGTGATAGTACTTGGCCTGGCTGCAATGGTTACACTGCCCATATATAACCGCAAGAGAGTAAAATCAGATACTTGGACCGAAAAACAAAAATAAAAATAGCCGTTGCGCTACTATCAATATTGGTGTATGTGTACATTATCCAACGCATCATCAATTTCGATCAGTGGACGGAACTAAACAGCTATATATCAGCCAACAAACTAAAATTAGTAGCCGCATTCTTTATTCAGATTCCACTATTGGCACTCAACATATTTCTGGAGTCGGCAAAGTGGCAACTGCTAATAAAACCGGTTACGCCCATAACCCTTAAAACAGCTGTTACCACCACATTAGCGGCCATGGCGTTGGGCAACATAACCCCCGTGCGCACAGGCGAACATGTGGGAAGAGTAATAGATGCTGCCACTGGCACAAAAACAATTGCAGCCACAATCTCGATATTATCCGGGGTTATTCAGACGATAGTAATAACAATATTTTTTATCGCAACATTACCATTCATCACCATACATTATTTTCTTTTTTCTGATATAAAACAAACTCACTTCATAGTTGTAATCATCTTAACACTAATCACTCTATCGCTGATTATCTGGGTGTTACGTTTTAAACGAATATCATTACAAAACTATCTTGTTCAAATTAAAACGGCTTTAAAAAGTAGCAACGTAAATATCAACTATATTACAAAGCCCGTTTTATTGGCAAGTTTACGATATATTGTTTTTGCATCGCAATTGGCCATAATGCTTTACAGTACAGGCAGTTTAAGTAGCTTATCTCAACTAATACTGCTATTGCCATCATACTACTTTATAATTACCATAGTGCCATCATTCATCATTGCCGATTTGGGAATAAAAGGTGGTGTGGCACTATCAACATTTAGCACATTAGGAGTTGCTGAACCTATGATAATATCATCAATATTTGCAATTTGGATAGTAAATAGCCTAATTCCAACCATTGCAGGTCATATTATTTTAATCAAAAAAGCACAACAGTAGCCTAATCTATAATAAATTAAGAATAATTATACATCAAATTGATTTTTCTCCGTATATTTAAAGCGTTGAAAAATATAAGGTTTTTGCATCATAAGCCATGGAACAGTATATAATTGAATTAATACAACAAAGCGCAAGGGTTATCCTACCCAACTTAGGTTCCTTCATGATTGACCATGAGGCCGAAGGAGGCGTAAAGATAGAGCTAAACTCAATACTTAACTTTGATGATGGTGTGGTTGCCACACATGTTGCAAAGAAAATGGGCATTGCATATATGGAGGCTCAAAGTCTTGTGCAGCAATACGTTAACAATATTAAAGAGATAATTGAGACTACCGGTAGCTATAAAATGCAAAGCGTTGGCACACTTACCAAGGATGATGTAACAGGGCACTATATTCTAAGTCAAAGTACAGATAAACCAACAATTCAAAACACGGTAGATAGCCGTGATGAAACAGAAATAGCATTAACGCAACCTGAAGAGGATAAAGAGGAGGAGATACCAACAACGCCTGAGCCAATCCTCTCGCCTACGCCACAAGAGACTGAAAACAGAGCCGATGACCTATTACAAATAGACACTACAGCAACAATAACTCAAGTTGAGGAGAACCCTCCAACAGTGATACCAACCGAATTATCATCGGAGCTACTCAACGACCCACTTATCGAGCTTCAAAAAGAGGAGAAGAAACCGGAAGTGAAGGAAGTGCCGAAAGTAAAAAAGAAAGAAGAACAAAAAGTAAAAACAAATAACACAAAAAAGACAATGACAAGTAACAGTAGCAACAATAAGAAGGGGTGGATATGGATAATAATTGCCATTGTCATAGCGCTATTGGCGTTTGCAGTTTATTATTTCTACAATAAAAACAGCAATAGTAATCAACCAGTAATTGAACATACCGATCCGGAGCCCATCATAGAACAACCTGTAGCAGAGCCTATTGAAGAGAAACCTGACGTAATTAAGCCAATTGAGGCCGCAAAGGCTTTCCATATTATTGTAGGCAGCTTCAAAACTACCGAAATGGCCGAAAACCTAATCAAAAAGCTTAATGCCAAAGGGTATAACAACGCAACCTACTTCACCAGAGGCGAGTGGTATGTGGTGAGCATTGAGTCGTTGCCCACAATGCTTGAGGCCGAAAGGGTACAGGAAGAGATACTTGATAAAGACAGAATAGAGAGCTGGATTGTGAATCATCAATAAATCAGCACTTTAAAAAGATGATTAAAAGCAATGTTAACTTAGTTTTCATTGCTTTTACCATTCATATATTATGCTTATTACCTCAATTATTGCCATAGTTATTACAGCTTTTTATGTAAGGCTTGTCGAATTCTGCATCAAAGCATGGAGAAAAGCAGTGCCTATTAAAGAGAGTAACTCGGCCACTATTAGTCTAACGGTGGTTATAGCAGCACGAAATGAGGAGAAAAACATAGAAACACTTATCAATTCACTTAAAAATCAAACACATAAATCTTTTGAGGTAATTATTGCTGATGATGGTTCGACTGATAGCACTCCAATAATTATTGATAAACTCACCATAGAAGATAATAGATTTACAGTAATACAAACCAGCGGTGTGGGGAAAAAACATGCACAACGTCAAGCTATTCAACAGGCTCGAAATTCAATAATTGTAACTATTGATGCAGATTGCGTTGCACAAGAAAACTGGCTTCAAAAAGTTGCAACATATCATGCCATATATTCACCATCAATGCTTATTGCCCCGGTGGAGATGACATCAACCGGCGGAACTTTAAGCCACATAATGAAACTTGAATTCACTGCAATACAGATGATTACAGCAGGAAAAGCACTTCAGGAAAGGCCTATTATGTGCAATGGCGCAAATCTCTCTTTTACAAAGGATGAATATTTCAAAAGTGATTTGAAAGGTAATTATGCATCGGGCGATGATATGTTTTTGCTGGAAAGCATGTTGCAAAGAGGCTGCAAAATAGGCTACCTAAAAGATGCACAGGCATTGGTGCGCACACCCCTGCCCAAAGGCATAAAGGCATATCTGAAACAGAGAAGCAGATGGCTGCGCAAAGCAAGCGGCTACTCACAAAAGGGCATAATAAATGCGGCACTGCTAATTTTTATTGCAAATATGATGTGGCCTATACTTTTTTTGGCTTCAATAATAGGCGGAAATGTAAGTTTGGCAGTTATAGGATTGGCAGCTCTCATGTTTAAGTTAATTGCTGATTATAAACTACTTAAACAGGGCGAAAAATTTTTCTCTACGGATGCAAATCCAATAAAAATTATAATTCTTGAAATTACATATCCAATTTTCATTATTGCAATTGCCATAAGTTCAATTGTACGTAATAAAAGAAAATGGTAAATTTATACTATTCAAAATAAAAAAGAACCATGTCTTATACAAAAACTAAAATATATCTCTCTATTATACTGGCTGTTGCAATTATTGTAACCGTAATTATGGTTGTTAAAACTCAAAAAACGTATAGCAATGCTGACTCACTTGCCAATATACCGGAAACTGCATACAGCGTACTTTCAATAAACGGAATAAGTAAGTTTATTAAATCAACCGATACATTATCATACAGGAGTATTTTAACACAGACCATATTTTCGCAGGCAAAGGAGGCAAATTACGACTCGTTAATTGTATTGCTATCTGCCAATGATGACAATAAAAAACTGCTTAATGCCCGCATATTGGTTTCATACCATCACTCATCCACAGATGAGGCTAAAACGCTGGCAACAGCAAATCTTCATGATTACAAAACACAAAAGGGCTTAGAGAAGATTATATCATCATCTACACATTTGGTACATAAAGATGGCAAAAACACAATTTTTGAATTAAAATTCACCGATGATAATCCAATCTACTTAGCATTCAAGCAGGGCACAATTATACTGTCGCCATCAATAGAGTTGCTTAAAGAGTCGCTGGCACTTAATCAACAATCAAGTCTTGCGGCCGACAGCAATTTTGCATCATCATTTAAAACCATTTCCAGCTCAACCACAGCAAGTATAATTGTAAATATCAGTAAGTTACACCAAAAATTTGAAAACCTTATAACCAACGAAGAGATAAAATATTTAGATACAGAAAATCCATGGATAGAGCTTGACTTGGAGTTTACCAATAGGGGAATATTAGCCAACGGACTGTTAAAACCAACCAACGATTCATTTGTGGCCCAAGGAATCCAACCTCGCAACAACGAAAAGAGCCCAATGGCAGATTATGTACCCTACAGCTCATCGGGCGTGGTGCTATATTCGTCCATCAGCAACAGCATTAGCGAAGAATTAACAGCCTCAATATCAAAGCATAAAGAATTATCAGAAAAAGATAAAATTACAGCCAAACTGTTAAGCAACCCAATGGCACAATATGAAATAATGATAGATGCTAAGAATGAAAAATGCATCGTAATATCAGCCCCCGACAGTGCAGCAACCATTAAACTAATTGAAAATCAACATCACACATCAACTACAAATATCTCGCCCAAAGAGGGAGTATCGATAACATGCCATCAAATTTCATCATCGGAATTACTCTCAAAAGTAAGTAAATACTATTTTAAAAATTCAAAATCGCAATATTACTGCTGGTATAACAAAACGTTAATTATAGCATCATCGCCAAAAATTATAGCGCACAATATCGCATCAAGAATTAACGGTGGCACACTTAGTAAAAATGATGATTATAGAGAGGTTGTAAAGCCACTTTCCAATCGTCATCAAATGTTACTTTACAAGGACTTTAACCTTATTGACACACTGTGGGCCTTAGAAAAATATGATGCCAACAACCTATTTAACAAACTTGGCAATAGTGCTATCCAGCTATCATCGGCAGGCAAAATGATGTACCTTTCCTACTCGGCCCTATATGGTACAACGCCTAAAAAAGAGAGTATGTTGCAGTGGGAGTTAAAGCCCGACACTACTCTAGCAACGCCACCACTATCGGTTAAAAACCATAATACCGGCGAAGAAGAGATACTGTTTATGGATAACGCTTCGAATCTATATCTGGTAAACAAAAACGGAATTGTGATATGGAAGAAAAATCTTACCAAGGGAACCACAAGTCGCATAACACAAATAGATATTTACAGAAACGGGAAACTTCAATACCTGTTTAACGACAGCGAAAACATCTACCTGATAGACCGTAACGGAAACCATGTGGCGCCATTCCCCATAAAATTACCGGCCGAAGCCACCAACAATGTAACTGTGTTCGACTACGATAAAGATGGTGAGTACCGCTTCTTCATTGCTTGTGCCGACAAGCAGATATATGTGTTCGACAAAAAAGGGAAACAGGTAACCGGTTTCAATCCAAAACCAACCGAGAACAACATAATAACCGACATTGCTCACTTCCGCTCATCAGGCAAAGATTATATAGTATTTCATGATGACTTGAAGATTAGGATTACCGACCGCAGGGGAGCCGACAGAATCATTGTTAACAACAACACGATACCAGCTGCAAAAGCCTCATTTTCAATAATTAAAAAAGATACGCCTGAGGCATCTATTGTAACATTATCAGAAAAAGATGAACTGATAAACATAAATCTGAAAAAGCAAACAACCGAGGCAAAAGGCTTATTATTTGATGATTACAGCAATTCGCACCTGATATCCATTCCCACCCAAAAAAGATTTATACTA
>CAZWOA010000021.1:0-41756 GCA_964635545.1 uncultured Marinilabiliaceae bacterium | reverse complement strand
GTTTCAATAAAAAATGGGATATTGATGGATAATAATTAAAAAAAAATCATCATCTTTACACTCCAATAAAGATATTGAGATTTGGAGAGTATTTATTTTAAAATATTAGGAGTATCGTTGGTGATGACGGTAAGTTGTGGAGCAAAGTTGCTTCTCAATGATGCCACAAATGCCGATTATACGCTTAAAAACTGCTCGCTCAGCAGCCACACTATCTCCGTATCATCAGTTGATCAATATGATATTTCAGATATTGAGTCGAACCTCAATTTTGTAATATATCTACTTGATTTACAGTGCAAAAAAGAGGTTGAGTTAAATCAAATATTGAATGGCTCCACAGCACAATCTTACTCATCAACTGATACATTTTCGAAGAGCAATACCACATCTCCTGCATGGTTAAATGCCAATGCTGACGCAGATATATTATTACCTTCGAGTAATCGATACCAGCCTGTAGTTGTGCATAACCTGCCATTGCAGCTACTTACCACCAAAAATCCGGTTAGAGCCGGCCCATTTGCTGCATAATATTGCACCTTCAGGTGGTTGGATAAGCACAATCAATTCTTAAATTTTTAATTCAAATAATTCATCATATGTCATTAATAAACAGCATTATTGGCAAACTTTTTGGCAATAAGTCTGACCGGGACATGAAAGAAGTTGCCCCGATCGTGAAGAAGATAAAAGAGGTATATCCTACAGTAGAGAAACTGAGCAATGACGAGCTTCGCGCTCTGAGCCAACAGCTACGCCAGCAGATTAAAGATGCTATTGCCGATGAAGAGTCGCAAATTAAGGCACTCAAAGAAGAGTCGGAAAGCAGCACTATGGATGTGGAGAAAAAAGAGGTAAACTACAAAGAGATTGACCGCTTAGAGAAAGTAGTTACCGAGAAGATAGAGGCCAAACTAATGGACATTCTTCCTACAGCCTTCTCCATAGTAAAAGATACAGCACGCAGGCTTAAGGAAAACCCCACCATAGAGGTTACAGCCAACGATTTTGACCGCAACCTGGCTGCCACCAAAGATTTTGTGACCATTGAGGGCGACAAAGCAATCTATAAGAACGAATGGATGGCCGGCGGTACAATCATTAAGTGGGAGATGGTTCACTACGACGTACAGCTAATTGGTGGTACCGTGCTTCACGAGGGTAAGATAGCCGAGATGGCAACGGGAGAGGGTAAAACCCTTGTGGCCACATTGCCTGTATTTCTCAACGCCCTTCCCGGACGCGGAGTACACGTGGTAACAGTGAACGACTACCTTTCTAAGCGTGACTCGGAGTGGATGGGGCCAATCTATCAGTTCCACGGATTATCGGTAGATTGTATCGATAAGCATCAGCCCAACTCACCTGAGCGACGTAAAGCCTATCAGGCAGATATCACCTTTGGAACCAACAACGAATTTGGTTTCGACTACCTGCGTGATAACATGGCCGTATCGCCCGAAGATCTTGTGCAGCGCAAGCATAACTACGCAATTGTGGACGAGGTTGACTCGGTACTTATTGATGATGCCCGTACACCGCTTATCATATCGGGCCCTATACCCAAAGGTGACGACCAGCTGTTTGGCGAGTTGAAGCCCCGTATAGAGCGCATCGTGGAGCTACAGCGCACCATGGTTACCAAACTTCTTGCAGATGCCAAGCATAAACTAAAATCGGATAACGATAAAGAGCAGGAAGAGGGAGCATTACTGCTACTAAGAGCATACAAAGGACTTCCTAAGAACCGTGCCCTTATCAAATTCCTGAGTGAGCAAGGCATAAAGGCACAGATGATGAAGACCGAGAACTTCTATATGCAGGAGAACAACAAAAACATGCATATAGTTACCGATCCTCTATACTTTGTTATCGATGAGAAACACAACTCAATAGAGCTTACCGAGAAAGGTATTGACCAGATAACAGGAGCATCAGAAGATGCACAATTCTTTGTGTTGCCCGACGTAGGAAGTGAAATAGCCACACTTGAGAAAGAGAATATTTCGGAAGAGGATAAAGTAGCCAAGAAAGACGAGATACTACAGAACTATGCCATCAAAAGTGAGCGAGTACACACTGTAAATCAGCTTTTAAAGGCATATACACTCTTCGAGAAAGATATAGAATACGTGGTGCTCGACAATAAAGTTAAGATTGTTGATGAGCAGACAGGCCGTATCATGGAGGGACGTCGTTATTCCGACGGATTGCACCAGGCCATAGAGGCCAAAGAGAACGTGAAAGTGGAGGCTGCCACACAGACCTATGCCACCATAACATTGCAGAACTACTTTAGGATGTACCAAAAACTTGCAGGTATGACCGGTACTGCCGAGACAGAGGCAGGCGAGCTTTGGGATATCTATAAACTTGATGTGGTGGTGATTCCAACCAACCGCCCCATAGCACGTAAAGACCACGACGACCTGGTGTATAAAACCACCAAAGAGAAGTATAATGCAGTTATTGAAGAGATTGTTAAGCTAGTGGCTGCAGGCCGCCCCGTACTTGTGGGTACCACATCGGTAGAGGTGTCGGAACTGCTTAGCCGAATGCTGAAGATGCGCAACATACCCCACAACGTGCTTAACGCCAAGTTGCACCAAAGGGAGGCCGATATCGTGGCACAAGCCGGACAGAAAGGTGCAGTAACCATTGCAACCAACATGGCCGGTCGTGGTACCGACATTAAGCTTTCCCAGGAGGTGAAAGATGCAGGTGGACTTGCCATTATAGGTACCGAGCGACATGAATCGCGCCGTGTTGACCGCCAGTTGCGCGGACGTGCCGGTCGTCAGGGAGACCCGGGATCGTCTATGTTCTACGTATCTCTCGAGGATAACCTTATGCGACTATTTGGTTCGGAACGTATGGTAAAAATAATGGACCGCTTGGGACTTGAAGAGGGCGAGGTTATACAGCACTCAATGATTACCAAATCTATAGAGCGTGCACAACGCAAAGTAGAGGAGAACAACTTCGGAATACGTAAGCGACTGCTTGAGTATGACGATGTTATGAACTCACAACGTGAAGTTATATACACCAAACGCCGTCATGCACTCTATGGTGAGCGTATCCAGCTCGACATAATGAATATGGTGAACGACACCGCATTTGCAGTAATAAACGAGAATAAAACAAACGGTGATTATCAGGAGTTTGAGATGGATCTCATCAGGATATTCTCAATCCAATCACCATTTACCGAAGAGGAGTTCAACAAAGGCACCGCCGAAGATTTGACTCAAAAACTGTTCAAACTTGTGTGGGACGGCTACAAACGTAAAGTTGAGACCATCGGTCGCCAAGCCTATCCGGTGGTTAAAGAGGTGTATGAGAATAAATCGGCAGTATATGAGAATATCGTAGTTCCATTCACCGATGGACAGCGACTGTTCCAAGTGGCCACCAACCTTAAGAAAGCTTACGAAACCAATGGAGAAGAGCTGATGCGCTCATTTGAGAAAGTGATGATGCTGATATCCATTGATGACGCTTGGAAAGAGCACCTTAGAGAGCTTGACGAACTGCGTACATCAGTTCAGAACGCCACATATGAGCAGAAAGACCCACTTTTGATATACAAATTTGAGTCGTTCAACCTCTTCAAAGCCATGATGGATAAGAACAACCGTCAGATAGTATCAGCATTGATGAAAGGCCATATTCCGATTCGCGATGCCAGCGAAGTTCAGGAGGCACGTCAGCCACGCCAGCAAGACATGAGCCGCTTAAGGATGCATAAAGATGATGCTGATGGAGGATCTTCGTCATCGAGCGAGCGTCCTATGTCACCTAAAAAGCCAGAGCGTATAGAACCCGTTAGAGTTGAGAAAAAAGTGGGCAGAAATGAACCATGCCCATGCGGTAGCGGCAAGAAATACAAGCAGTGCCATGGCAAAGGCGAAGCCTAAACTATAGCAGTAAAAATCGATTACATAGTTATATATCTATAAAATAGTAAGTATTAAAAGTCGGAAAGAGACCCTAAAATATGTTTCTTTCCGATTTTTTGTTTACATTCAACCCATATTTAAAACAGAACATTGATGGTATTAGGTTATATCGACTGGAACGTAAGCCCCGAGTTATTCACCCTGGGGCCATTAGCAATTCGCTATTACAGCTTGTTTTTTGCTATTGCATTTTGGCTGGGTTTTGTAATAATGGAACGCATCTTCAAAAACAACAAAGTGCCCGATACATGGCTCGACAAGTTGTTTATGTATGTTATAATTGCCACTATTTTAGGCGCAAGGCTGGGGCACGTATTTTTCTATGGCTGGGATTACTACTCGCAACATCCTGCCGAGATACTTAAAGTGTGGGAAGGCGGATTGGCCAGTCATGGCGGTGCAATAGGCATATTGATAGCCATTTACATCTACAGCAAAAGAGTTACCAAGCGATCGATGCTATGGACACTCGACCGACTGGTGATACCGGTAGCTTTAGCGGCCTTTTTTATCAGAATGGGTAATTTTATGAACTCCGAGATAGTGGGAAGTCCCACAGATTTGCCATGGGGAGTTAGGTTTTTAAGGCTTCACCCGGCTGAAGGACCAGAGATACCTCGACATCCGAGTCAGGTATATGAAGCACTGTTCTATCTGCTCACATTCTTTGGATTGATGTATGCCTACTGGAAGAAAAATGCAGGACAGTACAAAGGACTTATCTTCGGGATATTCCTGGTTTGCATATTTGGATTCAGATTGATAGTGGAAGTGATTAAAGAGAACCAGGAAGCATTTGAGCAAGGAATGGTACTGAATATGGGGCAGATACTGAGCATCCCGTTTGTGATAGCCGGAATTTACTTTATAATTAAAGGACGAAAAACCATAGTTAAAAACTGGTAACCGAGACGAAAAACCAGATAAAAATATATAAATTTATGGCGGAGTGACTATAAAGTTGTTCCGCCATATTATTTTTTAAAATTATGACACCACAGCAACTTTTTTATACAATCATTGCAATAATAGTAATCGAATATCTTCTTGATGAACTATTGGGTATGCTCAACAAAAAACGATGGAGCAACGCCATACCCGCTGAGCTTGCCGATACCTATAGCAGTGAGCAATTCGAAAACCATAAACAATACAGAAGTGTTAACTACCAGTTTGGTACTATTTCAGGAGTTTTTAACCTGCTGGTGTTATTGATATTCCTGTTTTTAGACGGATTCCCCATAGTTGACGGATTGGTAAAAGACATCAACAATAGCGAAATAGTGCGTTCATGGCTCTTCTTCGGAATAATAGGGGCAGGAAGCTCAATTCTGAGCATTCCATTCTCTATTTACCACACCTTTGTTATAGAGGCGCAATTCGGATTCAACAAAACGACCGTAAAAACCTACATAATGGACATGGTGAAATCAACCTTGCTGGCATTACTGTTAGGCGCACCAATAATAGCACTTATAGTGTGGTTTCATCAAATTGCCGGAGCACTATTTTGGCTATATGCATTAATAGCCATCACAGTTATAATGGTGTTTATCAACCTGTTCTACACAACCTTAATATTACCGCTATTTAATAAACTGACACCCCTTGAAGAGGGTGAATTGAGGGAGGCATTGAGCAAATATGCATTAGAAAACGGATACAGCATGTCGAATATCTACGTAATGGACGGGTCGCAACGCTCAACCAAGGCAAACGCCTTCTTTAGCGGCTGGGGACGATACAAAAAGATAGTACTATTCGACACATTGATTAATGACCTGACAACCAAAGAGATAGTTGCAGTAGTAGCGCACGAGGCAGGTCATTATAAACTGAATCACATATTACAAGGCCTGCTGGCATCCATACTTCAGATGGCAGTGATGCTATATCTGCTCGGACTAGTGGTAAACTCACCCATATTGGCACAGGCAGTAGGAGTTAAGGAGCCATCATTCTATATAGGATTAACAGTATTCGGAATGCTATTCACGCCAATATCAATGGTTTCGGGCTTATTGATGAACCACATATCGAGGCGCAACGAATTTGCTGCTGATAGATTTGCAGCAGAAACAAGCGATGCTCAATCGCTCATTAGCGCACTGAAGAAGATATCGGCCAACTCGCTGAGCAACCCCAGTCCGCATCCGCTTTATGTGTTTTTCAACCATTCGCATCCCACATTGTTAAATCGCATAGAGGCATTAAGAAAAATCAGAAAAAACTAAAATACAATGGATATAGAGATAATAACCATTGGCGATGAACTACTTATAGGACAGGTAGTTGACACCAACTCGGCATGGATGGGGCGCGAGCTCAACAAAGCCGGCTATGAAGTAACGAGATGCACCAGAGTTTCCGACTCGGGCAATGCCATAAAAACATCGGTAACAGAAGCATTATCGAGAGTGCAGGTAGTGCTGATTACAGGAGGCTTAGGCCCCACAAAAGACGATATCACCAAGCAATCGCTTAGCGAACTGTTTGGCATGAAGCTGCGATACGACGATGACGTATATAATGACGTAGTGCAATTTCTAAAAGGCAGGGTAGCAACCATCAACGGGCTTAATAAAAGCCAGGCAATGGTTCCCGACGGCTGCACAGTGGTGCGCAACCCTATAGGCACGGCGCCCATAATGTGGTTTGATATAGATGATAAAGTGGTAGTAAGCATGCCGGGAGTACCCTCGGAAATGGAGAATATAATGACCACTGAGATAATTCCGAGATTACAAAAGAGATACAACCGAGGCGTAATACTGCATAAAACAGTGCTGGTAGCACAAATTCCCGAGGCAGTGCTAGCCGAGAAGATAGAAAATTGGGAAGACAACCTCCCTAAATCACTATCACTTGCCTATCTTCCAGCCATGGGAGTGGTAAGACTTAGAATAACCGGTCGTGGCGATGATAAAAACATCATTAACAAAGAGATAGACAGCGTCATTGAAAGTCTTAAATTAATAATAGGAGCAAATATATACGGTTATGATGATGATCTTCCGCAGCAGAAAATAGGCGAGCTATTGAAGCAAAAAGGAGCCACAATTGCCACAGCCGAAAGCTGTACCGGCGGATATATTTCTCACCTGTTAACCTCGATACCAGGCAGTTCGGCATACTTCAAAGGAGGAGTTGTAGCTTACAGTAACGAAGTGAAAATAAACCTATTAGGAGTAGATGCTTCAACCATTACTAGAGATGGGGCAGTTAGTCAATCGGTGGTAGAACAGATGGCAGAAGGAGTGAGGCAAAAGCTTGGAGCCGACTATGGTGTTGCCACATCGGGCATAGCAGGCCCCAACGGAGGCAGCGAAGAGAAGCCAGTAGGCACAGTTTGGATAGCCTGGGCCACTCCGGAGGGAATATTTAGCAAAAAATTCATATTTGGCGCAATTAGAGAGCGTAATATTTTGAGAAGTGGAGAAACTGCATTAATTTTGTTGCTGCAATATTTAAACGGTAGATTAGATAAACAGATATTATAATCTGTTGAGTAATGTGCGATTAAACTCGTGCTATCCCGGTTTCGGTTTAGAAAATGATGCTGTTTTTGAACCAATGGGATAGAAAGAGATAAATTATTAAACTTTATTGAGTTATAATTTGCATTATTCAAATTAAATACCGTATTTTGCGCTCTGTTTGAAAAACGTATCCGAAAATTAGTTTAGCAATGTCAAAAGTTTGTCAAATAACTGGTATCAAGTACATGGTTGGAAACAACGTGTCACACTCCAACAGAAAGACCAAAAGGAGATTCAATCCTAACATCTTCAACAAGAAGTTCTATCTTCCAACCGAAGATCGTTGGGTAAGTTTGAAAATCTCTGCGCAAGGTCTTCGCATGATTAACAAAGTAGGTGTTGAGGCAGCCCTTAAGGGTGCTGTAGCAAAAGGACATATTAACAAATATTAATAAGGCATACAATGGCTAAGAAAGCAAAAGGTAATCGCATTCAGGTTATATTGGAGTGCACCGAGCATAAAGAGAGCGGTATGCCGGGTACATCTCGTTACATCACTGTTAAGAACAGAAAGAACACACCTGATCGTTTAGAGTTAAAGAAGTATAACCCAATATTGAAGCGAGTGACTGTTCACCGTGAAATAAAATAATTTAAGACATGGCAAAGAAAGCAGTTGCATCATTACAAAAGGGTGGTGGTAAAGGTCACACAAAAGTGATTAAGATGGTAAAGTCACCCAAAACTGGTGCTTACACATTCCACGAAGAGATGGTTGTCAACGAAGCTGTAAAAGATTTTTTCAGCAAAAAATAATGGTTGAACCATAATCCTATAAAAAGCTTCCTCATAAGGAGGCTTTTTTCGTTTATTGTTACTATTTTAGAACAAAATTTTCAACTAATACAATAAAACCACAAAGCATGGGGCTATTTGGCAGTTTTAGCAAGTCGAGAAAAGAGAGTCTCGACAAAGGTCTTGAAAAAACCAAAGAGAGTGTTTTTCAGAAGCTTACACGTCTGGTTGTTGGTAAATCGAAGGTTGATGAAGATGTACTTGATAATCTCGAAGAGATACTTATTACCTCTGACGTTGGAGTGGAGACCACCCTGCGTATAATAGAGCGAATTGAGGCCAGGGTATCGCGCGATAAATTTGTCAATACCTCGGAACTGAACATCATACTGAAAGAGGAGATAGGTTCACTTCTATCGGAGAACAACAGCGCAGATATTGACGATTTTGACCTGCCAAAGAGCGATTATCCTTATGTTATAATGGTTGTAGGAGTTAACGGAGTAGGAAAAACAACCACCATTGGTAAGTTGGCACATAGGTTTAAGCAAGCCGGCAAAACCGTGGTGCTTGGGGCTGCCGACACCTTTAGAGCTGCCGCCATAGAGCAATTATGCGTGTGGGCCGACCGGGTAAAAGTGCCAATAATAAAGCAGCAGATGGGATCGGACCCTGCATCGGTGGCGTTCGATACACTATCGGCAGCCGTTAAGCAGAATGCCGACGTGGTAATCATCGACACAGCAGGGCGACTTCACAATAAAGTGAACCTGATGAATGAGCTGTCGAAGATAAAGAACGTAATGAAAAAAGTGGTACCCGATGCTCCTCAGGAAGTACTATTGGTACTTGACGGATCGACAGGTCAGAATGCCTTTGAGCAGGCGAAACACTTCACCGCAGCCACCGAAGTAACCGCATTGGCCATCACCAAACTCGACGGCACAGCCAAGGGCGGCGTTGTGATAGGCGTTTCCGACCAGTTCAGCATACCGGTTAAATATATCGGCATAGGCGAAGGAATAGAGGATTTACAGCTATTCAACCGTGCCGAATTTGTTGATTCACTATTCAAATCATAAAAGATGCAAATATCTTTTTTTCGATAAAACATCATAAAAACGATTGCAGGTACTATATTTGCAGTCGTTTTTTCAATTTAATACCTGCAATATGACCAACGTAAAAGGCAAGCGAGTGGATGTGATCACCTTAGGGTGCTCCAAGAATCTGGTTGACAGTGAGTTTCTTATTCGTCAGTTCAAAGCCAACGGCATAGAAGTGGCACACGACCCCGAAAAACCGCAAGGCGAAATAGTAGTTGTGAACACCTGCGGCTTCATCGGAGATGCCAAAGAAGAGTCGATAGACATGATACTGCAATTTGCCAACCAGCGCAAACGCGGCAAGATAAAAGGTCTTTACGTTATGGGATGCCTCTCGGAGCGTTATTTGGGACAGCTTCAGGGCGAAATACCAGAAGTAGATAAATATTACGGCAAATTCAACTGGAAAGAGCTGGTTACAGAGATAGGAGCAACCTACCGCCGCGACCTGATGAACGAGCGAAGTCTCACCACACCAGACCATTATGCATACCTAAAAATATCGGAAGGGTGTAATCGCACCTGTTCCTATTGCGCCATACCCATCATCACCGGAAAGCACAAGAGCAAACCGATGGAAGAGCTTATAGATGAGGCAAAAAGGCTAAGAGATGCAGGAGTGAAAGAGCTACAGGTGATAGCGCAGGATCTGTCGTACTATGGCCACGACCTCTACAAAGGCAGCCGATTGCCACAACTGGTTGAGAGCTTGGCCGATATAGACGGCATAGAGTGGATAAGGCTTCATTACGCCTATCCGGCAGGATTCCCCATGGATTTGCTTAAAGTGATGGCACAACAGACCAAAGTGTGCAACTATATAGATATAGCACTGCAACATGCCAGCGACAACATGTTAAAACTGATGCGACGCAACGTAACCAAAGAGCAGACCAAAGAACTAATAGCGCAGATGCGCGCACAAGTGCCAGGAATACACCTGCGCACCACATTCATCACAGGGCACCCCGGCGAGACTGAGGACGACTTTGCACAGCTGCTCGACTTTGTGGAAAGCACACGTTTTGAGCGACTTGGAGTATTTCCCTACTCGCATGAAGACGATACCTACTCGTGGAAGAACTATAAAGATGACATACCAGACGAAGTGAAACAGGAGAGAGCCGAAAGAGTGATGGAACTTCAAAACCGTATTAGTTCAGAGCATAATGCTGGCAAAGTAGGAAAAGAGATGAAAGTGATAATCGACAGACTTGAAGGCGACGCATATATAGGACGCACCGAGTTTGACTCGCCCGAAGTGGATCAGGAGGTGATAATTGCTGCCGCCGATGGAGAACTTAGCATTGGAGAGTTCTATAATGTGTCAATAACCGGATCAGAGGATTATGATTTGTATGGGAAAGTTATTTAATTGACTTCCTTAATTGACTCCCGATGGTTATCGGGATGAGAACTGAAAGTTAAGTCACTGTACATTAGAGAACTAGAGTGATGTTTATCAATTTTAGGTCATACCATCGGCTCGGAGAGCCAAACCATGCATAACCGTGGGTTTCAACCCACGGAACATGCACACAACGCATGCTGCACAGAGCAGCAGAACAAAATTAATCGGCATTGCAAATGCCATCCAAACAGCCCACTCGTTAAAAACGAGGGGCAGAGAGGAAGTGGCGAGAGTCCAATACAGATAGCTATCGGGACGGGACTACTCTTAAGGAAAGTTGAGAGTTCCCGCTGATTACGCAGATAACGCAGATTTCTTAACCATCAAGGAAATTAAGAAATAGAGTTGCATCACCATAGGCTGAGCCCCATGATAACTGATATCGTTTACGAATATTACTAAAATCATTTCCGTATATTAATAAAATCATTAATTTTATTAATCGATAAAATTATTATACTATTAATCTTTAAATCTATGGATAAATTACTCCTGATTACAGCATTTCTAATTTTAGCTCTTGGTGGTGCATATGCACAAGACAAGATAATAACCACCCAACAGGACACCATCGAATGTAAGATTATTACAATATCCGATCAATCGATTTTTTATGAACAACAGATTAAGAACGGCCAAGTGATGGGGAAAAACATATCATTGGCCAATGTAGCTCAATATTATCGCAACACAACTAACGATACAAACCTCTTTAACAATCAAAATAAAGTTACCACACAACGTGCAAAACCATCAAACCGTTTAGTTTTAACCCTTGGTGGGGGATTTTCATATATGCCAAGATTTCTTGATAATATATCAAACAGCGATGAACAGTCATCAAACTATGATAAACTAAAAAATGGTCCGCATATCAATACGGGCATTCACTATCTTATTTCCAACCAAATAGGTTTAGGAATTGAGCACTCATTTTTTACATCCAAATTCAAAGGAGATAATTATGAGCAGATATCTTCATCGGTATATCTTGTATCTTCAGAAAAACATAAGCAATATGTAAATTTTATAGGTCCATCGTTCATGTTGCAAACAAAACTCGATGAAAAGGAGAAGTTTACCTTCAGGGCAACATTAGCGTTAGGCGTATCATATATCAGAATAGAGAATAGATATTCAGTTCCTGCTCCAAGCATTACCGGATATGACCAGTTTATCACCAATACACTTATGAAAGGGAATAACTTCGGTGCAAAAGCTGGAATATCAGTAGATTACCAACTGTTAGACAGACTGTCTTTAGGACTGGGTACCAGCTTTATATACACCACATTAAGCAAGGCCGATGTGGATATAAAAGATAACAGAGGTAACTATTTATCATTTAATAGCCAAAAGTTAGACAACAAATTGGACTTTTCGAGGATAGATGGCACATTTATAGTACGCCTACATTTTTAACCTTAAAGTAACCACGCTATGAAAAACACGATAAAAAGCATAATAGCACTTATATTAGTTCTCTCGACATACAGTTGTAATAATGACTTCTTAAACGACAACTTAAACATTAAAAAACAGTTGACGGGAGATTCAAACATATACATATCATCCGATTGGGAGAAGACATCATATCAATTTATGTTGCCCGGAGTGACAAACCAAGAGTATGAAATAACCTCCAAACCTTCATGGTTACACATAGACAACACCAAAGGAAAAATCATTGACGGAGTGGCAACCATACAATGTTGGGCTTCAAAGATTAACCTGACTCAAGATTACGGCATATTCCTCGATTTCATGACAGTAAAGTCACAATCAATAAGTTATAAAGTACCGGTGGCATATTTAAAAGAGGGAGATCCGGTAATCAGAGTAAATGATAACCTTACAATAGCCCAATACGACAATAATAATATAACATTAAATATAAGCAATCAAGGTGATGGTCTGTTGTTATGGGAAATTATAGAAATGCCTGACTGGCTTAAACTTGACACCGAAGCAATTTCCTTTGACAATATAATTATTGAAAGTTATTACAGCTACGACATACCGTTTAAATTAAATATTGATAAATTAATAACCCAAGATTTAAACGGTAAAATTACTATACGCAGTAACGATAAGAATAAACCATTACTAACCATAAACGTATCAATGATTGCGGGTGATCCTAGTTTGGGTATCAATTTCTCATCCATTAATTTTAAGATAGGAGAGATGATTCAAACGGAAACAATAGAGAATTATGGCAACGGTTATCTCATGTGGGAATTTGAAAATATTCCCAAATGGCTCACCATCAGTCCGTCGAAAGGTATTTGCAATCCTTATTCCTATTCAGGCGACATAACATTCACCTGTGATGCAAGTAAACTTACAGAAGGAGTAAATTCCGCAATAATAAAACTAAAAACCAATGACAAAGACAAACAGTTATACAACATATCGGTTAGCATAGTAATGCCGGGTAACAATAAAAACAAAATATTCATAGAGGGAAGCATAGTAGATATGGTATTCGACCGAACTAACGACATTATCTATTACGCAACCAGCAAACCCAATAAACTGATTGCACTCGACATAAACAGCAAAGAAGTTGTAAAAGACATATTACTGTCCAGAGCCCCCACAGGTTTGGCCATTAATGAAAATTACAGCAACGCAGCTGTAGCACATAATGGCTATATAAGCGCTATTGACATTGCAACTAACACCATAACAACCACTTACACTATTGACTATTCTGTATATGATATAGCTTGGGCACATGATAACACGTATTGCTTCACACAGAATGGTGGAAGTTTAACTAATCTTCATTGGATAGATATGGCTAACGGCGCAATAGTTGACAGCCCCAAGAAAGATTTGGATGGAGCAGCAATAATCAAAAAAATACCCGGTGAAAACTACATAATTGCAACAAGGAAGCAAACATCACCATCGGGATTTTATGTATTTGACATAGCAACCAAACAGCTAAAATCCTACTCGCATCAGGCACTAACCAACTTTTGGTTCTCGAGCGATAGTAAATATTTATTCTCTGAAAATGCAAACGTGTATCGCACATCAAACATAATGGATGGAAATGATACATTTAATCAAGAGTTAAATGCAATAGATAGAATAGATTTTGAAAACTATCCTAAGCTGCTTGATGTGCATCACCGGAACAACAACCTATGGGTTATTAGAAGAAACGGCAACTCATATAATGAAGAAAGAGAAATATACAAAGTTGAAAACACTGACTATTCAATAGTCGATATGATAGCCTATGATGCACTATATCAGACAGATGAAAATACAGCCCCTTTTTATATCATTGCAGAATATATTGTAGTTAACAGTGGCGAGACTGAAATGACAGTAATATGCAGAGGTAGAGATGTTGATAATTGGGTAATTCAGTATATACCTATAAGCAAGTAAAAACAGAATAATCATGAAAAATATTTATATATCACTAATAGTACTACTTTGTTCGTGCAACGCTACAAAGGAGACAGCAGTAAATATGAGCCGGTCGGGAAGTATAGTAATCGATGCAAGGCTGTTTACGTCACTCTTTATGCAGCAAGCCGCCGAGTACGAAGCATTGTGCCATCAAGCCTATAACATTGCAAAGCTAAGGCTGGACGAATCGACTGCCGGGAACAAATCATCGCGCCCGCGGGCAATAGTTACCGATATCGATGAGACAATACTTTATAATTCGCCCTACGATGCTGCCCATGCGTTGATAGGGGAGGATTATGAGCATAATTCATGGGTAGAGTGGACAGGAAGAGCAACCGCAGATACATTGGTTGGAGCATTATCGTTCTTCAATTATGCAACCTCTCAAGGAGTTGAGATATTTTATGTAACCAATAGAGACGAAGAAGAGCGAGTAGGCACACTTGCCAACTTAAAGAGATATGGATTCCCAAATGCCGATGATAGGCATTTGATATTAAAAACCACAGCATCGAGCAAAGAGAGCCGACGTGCACAAATATCAGAAACCCACGATATTATTATGCTCATAGGCGATAACCTGGCTGATTTCAGCAGCTTGTTCGACAAAAAAACAACCCAGGAGCGAGCCGATAATGTTAGTAAACTGGCCAATGAGTTTGGCAACCGCTTTATAGTGCTACCCAATGCAATGTATGGTGATTGGGAGAGTGCGTTGTATAATTATAACTACAATTATACACCAGCACAAAAAGACTCTATAATAAAGAGCAAGTTAAAGATAGAATAATTGCTGATTCTACTTATTTACATAACCTTGGGTCGTTGACCCAAGGTTATGGTTATATACCAGAGAGGTGAAACAAAACGAATAAGCATTACAATTGCAATAACCATTTTCCCCTCGTTGCCGCCCGTACCGATAGCTATCGGCACTGCCGTTAGGTTCACCAAGAAACAAAGAGGGGATTATAAAATTAAATTAACTTAGCAATATGCTCTAAACCCATCTCTTTAAGTTTATATTTCTGAATTTTACCGCTGGCAGTTTTTGGGAAATCATCAACAAAAATAACATGTTTAGGTATTTTGTATCTGGCAATTTTACCGCGGCAGAACTCCTGCACCATCTCTTGGGTAAGCGAGGCATCCTTCTTCACCTTAATAAAAGCACCTACAATTTCGCCATATTTCTCATCCGGTATTCCTACCACCTCAATCATCTCTACCTGAGGCATTTGATAAATAAAATTCTCAATTTCACGAGGGTAAATATTCTCACCACCACGAATAATCATATCCTTTATGCGGCCGGTAATACGGTAAAAACCATCCTCATCCTGCACAGCAAGGTCGCCCGAGTGTAACCATCCATCCTCATCAATAGCGTTACGTGTAGCCTCCTCATTTTTATAATACCCCTTCATCACATTATAACCACGGCAGCATATCTCACCCTGAACACCTGTAGGGCAAGGCTCGCCCGTTTCCGGGTCGAAAATCTGCACCTCCACATTGGGGAAATTAATTCCAACAGTGGTAGCCCTAATCTCGGGTGAATGGAAAGTGCGCGAAGCAGTCATTCCGGGCGACGACTCAGTGAGTCCATACACACTGATGATATCCTTCATGTTCATCTTATCCATCACCTGCCTCATAGTCTCGATGGGGCATAGAGCACCTGCCATAATACCTGTGCGCAGCGTTGAAAGGTCGAACATATCGAACATAGGGTGGTTAAGCTCGGCAATAAACATGGTAGGCACACCATATAGAGCCGTACATTTCTCCTTCTGCACCGATGCCAGAACCAGCAGCGGGTCAAAATCCTCGGTAACAACCATAGTTGCACCATGCGAAACGATGGCACACAGCGCCAGCACACATCCGAAGCAGTGGAAAAACGGCACACACACCAGCAGGCGTTCATCATCGGTATATTGCATACATTCGCCTGTGGCAAACCCGTTATTAATAATATTGTGGTGAGTGAGCATAACACCCTTAGGAAAACCTGTAGTACCGGAAGTGTAAAGCATCATCACCACATCGTGGCAAGTTACCGAATCGACAACCGCACGGTATGCCGCATCATCCTGGTGTTTACCTAACAGAATCAGCTCAGCAGTGGAGAACATACCCCTATGTTTCTCGGGGCCAATAAAAATCACATTTCTAAGTTCGGGAAACTTCTCCGAATGAAGATTTCCGCGCATATGCTCCTTCAATTCGGGCACAAGCTCGAACGTCATATTAACATAGTCGCTATCGCGATATCCATTAATAACACAAAGAGTGTGTATATCAGCATTTTGGAGCAGATATTCAAGCTCGGCGAGCTTATAGTTGGTATTTATAGTTACCAGCACAGCACCAAGTTTGGCAGTTGCAAACAAAAAAGTAGTCCAGTCGGGCACATTATTGGCCCACAATCCCACCTTCGAATCCTTCTTCACCCCAATGGCCATCAAGCCCTTAGCCAGAGCGTCAACACGTTCGTTAAACTCGCTATAGGTAAACCTCAGGTTACGGTCGGGATAGACAATAAACTCCTTATCGGGCGACTCCAGAGCATACTTCTCCAGAATGCCGCCCATAGTATAATCTATAAGTTGCATACAAAATTATTGAACCGGTACATAAATAACCACCAGCACCTTGACCCGGTTATTATCGGCCGATTTCACCTGGTGATCAACAATAGAGTCGATATAGATACTATCTCCGGGGTGCAGTTGATATACATCCTTACCATATTTAACCTCCAGATTTCCCTCGAGCACATACATAAACTCCTCACCCTCGTGCGATGAGTAGTTATTATTGTTAGGGTCGAGCGGGTCGATGGTTACTATAAACGGCTCCATGTTACGGTCATTTTTATCGGGAGCCAGAGAGAAGAAATTCAGGTTGGCATTCTTCTTATTGGAATCGAGCAGTTTCATAGTATCATGATGCTCATTAGCCCTTACCAGAGTAGGACCAATGGCTTGTTGGTCGTCGAGGAAAGTACCAAGACGCACACCCATAGTACGAGCCAAACGAATCATAATACCAATGCCCGGTGCAACTAAATTCTCTTCAATTTGAGTAAGCTGTTCCTCAGAAATATGTGAACCATGTGCCACATCGCGAAGTGAAAGCTGTTTCGATTCCCGGATTTGTTTAATCTTGCTTCCTACGTTAAACTTAACGGTCATATAACTAAATAATTACGGTTAATATTGTCATGATGCTACCTGCATCTAAGTTACAAATCCGCCACAAAATGATATATCCTAATATTCCGGCTTCAAAAATAGCAATTTGTAAGCATTAAAAGAAATAAAATAACAAAATATAACATTGGCATAATGACAAATGTCAGCATTGAGAGCAGGGCCGAAGTTGACAGAGATAACTAATAATTAGGATGATAACATTTAAGTCATGCATAAATCTTTTAATAAAGAAATATTTTAAGATTGCTATTCATCACCACACTAACGGCTCCAATAATTGGGTTGAAGATTGTATCTAACTAAAAAATATTATCCTTTTTTGATATTCGGGATTGATTTACTATTTTCGTTTTCATTCATTACTAAAAAACCTGAAAAAATGGAAGCAACAATAGGAAGCCGAGTTGAGCATCCCCGATATGGAGAAGGCATAGTGGGCGACGTGAAACTCAACGCATACGAAATATTTTTTGAGCAAGGCGGTAAAATTGAGATACTAAAAAGCAATACCGACCTCACCATAAAGACACAAGGAGCAGAGCAAACCATAAAAATGCCCACCGCTGCCGATATTGCAGATGCCGTAGCGATGGTGCTCGATAAATACGACGCATTGCCAGGAATAGTTGAACTGGGCAAAAAATGGGAGGGAGGCACCATGACATTAACGCCAGGTACAGAAGGATTGCAACCCAAGGAGATACCCATAGAAACCTTTTTCCATAAAATAGTGATGCTGCGCGACCGCTTGAGAGTACTTGAGCAACAGATAAACTCCAATAAGGATTTGAGCGACGAAGAGAAAGTAAATCTTCAGCAATACATAACACGTTGCTACGGCTCATTAACCACATTCAACATACTGTTTGCCAACAAACAAGATTACTTTGTGGGAGCCGGCAAAGGCGAATAAGATGCCTGGCCTGCTATAATTAATATACAAACAATTTGCGGTCACGCCGGATAATTCTATATTTGTAACCGGCAAAACTATTACAATGGAATATATCGTTTCAGCACGAAAATACCGCCCGGCAACATTCAAATCGGTTGTAGGGCAGCAGAGCATCACCACCACCCTGAAGAATGCCATCAAGAACAGTCAGCTTGCACACGCATACCTGTTCTGCGGCCCACGGGGAGTAGGCAAGACAACCTGCGCGCGCATATTTGCAAAGACAATCAACTGCTCCAACGTGTCGGCTGATTTTGAGGCTTGCAACGAATGCGACTCATGCCGTGCATTTAACGAAAACCGCTCATACAACATACACGAGCTGGATGCAGCCAGCAACAACTCCGTTGACGACATAAGGCTGCTGATAGATAAAGTGCGAGTACCGCCACAACTGGGGCGTTATTCGGTATATATAATCGACGAGGTGCACATGCTTTCACCACAGGCCTTCAACGCCTTTTTGAAAACATTGGAAGAGCCGCCCCGCCATGCCATATTTGTACTTGCCACCACCGAAAAGCACAAAATAATACCAACCATACTTTCGCGTTGCCAGATATTCGATTTCAACCGGATAACCATTCAAGATGCAGTTGACCATCTCAAATATGTGGCATCGAGCGAGCAGATAACCGCCGACGAGAACGGACTGGCAGTTATAGCGCAAAAAGCTGACGGCGCAATGCGCGACGCACTATCTATTTTCGACCAGATAGTGGCATTCGCAGGAAAGGAAATCACCTATCAAAGCGTAATTAACAACCTCAATGTGCTTGATTATGAGGTGTTTTTCAACATAACCGACAGTTTGATAACCGGTGATTATAAGCAGACACTACTACAATTTAACCAAGTGCTGCAAAGAGGCTTCGACCCACTGCATTTTATCAGTGGATTGACCGCCCACCTGCGCGATTTGCTCGTGAGTAAAGACCCCGTAACCGTACAACTGATGGACGTGGGTGCATCGGTTAAAGAGAGATATAAACAGCAAGCCTCAGCAGCACCATTGGATTTCCTATTCGACGCCATAGATTTGGTAGCCCGATATGAGTTAGACTATCGCACAGCGATAAACAAACGGCTTCATGTTGAGTTCTGCCTGCTTAAAATGTCGCGAATAATCGCCGAAAAAAAAAACTGAAAGAATCTGAAGCGGCAGCTCACACAGCACAAACACATCAACCTGCCGGCACAACGGCAGCCGGCACAACTATCGGCAACCGGCCAGCCGGAGGCGGTTCAGCACCATCAATAATGTCGGTATCGCTAAAAAACATAGCAGCCGAAGTAAAGCAAAATAACGAAACCGCACATACATCACCAACGCCAAGTGCCACCGCCTATGCGGCCAACAAGCAGCAAGTGGTTATGAACGAGCCTGTTACCCAAGAGCAGATACAGAAAAACTGGATAAGATACGCCCGCTCCATAGAAGAGGAGAACCCGCGTCTATACAGTATGATGTACAATCAGAAACCGGAACTTCGCAACGGCACACAAGTAGTGCTAAAAATTAAAAACCAGACACAAGAGAGCGAAATATCAAAAGAGAGACAAGCCATATTCCGCTTTCTGCGTAACGAACTGCGCAACAGCAGTCTCGAACTGGTAGTAGAGATGGAGGCCGACGACGTGCACACCGATATAGCATACACAGCAGCCGATAAGTTTAAGAAAATGGTAGATAAAAACCCAGAGCTACTTAAACTAAAGCAGCAATTTGGCTTAGACATAGAATAAACCACCATCGCTAAAACAAAAACACCATTAGATTGTATAAATTTAGATAATAAACACCATTATAAACCTTCCTCTTTATGGATAAAATAAAAGTACAGAATCCCATAGTGGAACTCGACGGCGACGAGATGACACGAGTTATATGGCAAATGATTAAAAATAAGCTAATAACACCATATCTCGACCTTAACATCCACTACTACGACCTTGGAATAGAGAATCGCGACGCCACCAACGACCAAGTGACCATAGATGCCGCCAATGCCATAAAAAAGCATCAGGTGGGCATAAAATGCGCCACAATCACCCCCGATGAGCAGCGAGTTAAAGAGTTCGGCCTCAAGAAAATGTGGAAATCGCCCAACGGCACCATCCGCAACATACTCGACGGCACCGTATTTCGCGAGCCTATACTGATGCAAAACGTGCCACGCCTGGTGCCCGGATGGAAATACCCCATAGTTATAGGCCGTCACGCCTTCGGTGATCAGTACCGTGCCACCGATTTCACCACCAAAGGTAAAGGCACACTCACCATCAAATTCACACCCGAAGATGGAAGCGAGCCACAGGAATTTGTTGTGCACCAATTCGACAGCGACGGCGTAGCGATGGGAATGTTCAACACCGACGAATCGATACGTGGCTTCGCACACGCCTGTTTCAACCAGGCATTGATGAAAGGATGGCCACTATATCTATCGACCAAAAACACCATATTGAAACAGTATGACGGTCGATTTAAGAACATATTTGAAGAGATATACCAAAGCGACTATAAATCGAAATTTGAAGCAATAGGCATAACCTACGAACACCGCCTTATCGACGACATGGTAGCCGCAGCCCTGAAGTGGGAAGGCCGCTTTGTGTGGGCGTGCAAAAACTACGATGGCGACGTACAGTCCGACACATTGGCACAAGGATTCGGTTCGTTGGGACTGATGACCAGCACCCTCATAACCCCCGACGGCAAAGTGATGGAGGCAGAAGCCGCGCACGGCACCGTTACACGCCACTATCGCCAGCACCAGCAAGGCAAAGCCACATCCACCAACCCCATAGCCTCCATATACGCATGGACACGCGGATTAGCATTCAGAGGAAAACTTGACGGCAACAGCGAACTGGTACATTTCTGCGAAACACTGGAGCAGGCCTGTATCGACACAGTAGAGTCGGGCAAAATGACCAAAGACCTGGCACTATGCATCTATGGAGACGACCTGAAGGCAGAGCATTACCTCACCACAGAACAGTTTATGGATGCATTGCAGCAAAATCTCAACAGCAAACTTAAGAAACACTAAAAGCTGTAAACCATCAAAACTAAAAAAGAGCAGGAGGGAAGCACATTCCGATCCTGCTCTTTTAAACTTATAATGCTTATATAAAGCAAGTTACATTATTTCTTGGGTAACTCCTTAACCTTAAGTTTATCGCCGGCATCCTTCACAATTTCGCGGTAGAAATCCTCAGAATAACCGGGAAACTTAGGATCGAGCGGATTACCATGCTCATTTTTAAGGAACTCGCCATCCTTCTCAAGGTGGATATTACCATCAAGATACTTAACCATCAGGAACTCACCTAGTTTCTTCCAGCGAGCCATCACAATTTGCGACTGGTTAACCGAAAAATCAGTAAGGAACTTACGAGCAGCCTCCTCATTATTGGCATACATAGCAGCAGCGGCAGCATCAACACCCACAACATAGGCATTCATCTGATCCTCAAGCTCCTTCTGCACCTTTTTAATATCCTCAATCATAAAACTATAACGGCTATACGCCATATTCGACACCCAGTTGAACACCCAGAAAGCAGCATCCCAGCTAAAAGTAAGCATATCGCCATTACCAACAGCAAACTCACGAGGGGCAGTATTAATACCGCAATACATAGGTACCAGCACCGATAGAGCAGCATCATCAACACCAAACCAGTGGATACCACCTACAGGATTGGGCAGCCAGCTACGCATCTGCGACACAAACCAAAAACCAGTTTGCTGAGTTGCTATAGCCCTCTCATTGAGATACTCCTGACCATCAACCTCAAACGTAAGCGGACGCCAACGATAAGGCACCTTAAACGCACCGGCACCGGCATCTTTAGTCATATCCAAGTCAGTACCCTCATAGTGGTCGCGCATAATCTCGGCCACATCGCGATGCGAAATCTTACGCGAAGGCTTAACATAAAGCGGCATACGGTTAAGCGATTCACCCTTGGCATAGGCTTGATACTTATCCATTTCGGGATTCATAATTCTAAAAGCACTCCACACCCTTGCATCGCAAAAACGCACAGCACCGAAATCAAGAGGCGCATAAGCATCAGAAAAGCTGAAATCCTTATTCTTACCATTGAAATAGCCCTTCTCGCGCGCAAAAGCAATCACATCCTCAGAGAACATGCAATTATCCTTATCATTAAGCGGGAAAGTAGTGATACGCGCCTGATTGGCATGGGCAGATACATAACCGTCGGGGATACGCACCGCAACCCACACAGCACCCTTATTATCGGCACCTTTACCAATCATCTCCATAACCCACACCTCATTAGGATCGGCAATAGAGAACGACTCACCACCACTGGCATAACCATACTCCTCAACCAGCGACGTCATAATGGCAATAGCCTCACGCGCATTACGCGCCCGCTGCAAAGTGATATAAATAAGACTACCATAATCCATAATACCTGCCGGATCAACAAGCTCGGGGCGACCGCCAAAAGTAGTTTCGCCGATAGTAAGCTGATGCTCATTCATATTTCCAATTACCGAATAAGTCTGCTCCACCTGTTTAATCTTGCCCATGTAACGGCCAGAGTCCCATTCATATACATCGAGCATAGAGCCTTGCGGATATCTCTTTGCCGGCCAACGATACAGTTCGCCATACAGCACATGTGAGTCGGCCGAATAGGAAATCATCGTACTTCCATCCACAGAAGCACCCTTGGTTACAAGCACATTGGTACACGCATCGGCAGACTGCAACGAAAACAGACCCGCACATATGGTCACCAAGGCTGTAAAAGCACCTTTTTTAATCATAAGTATATTCCAATTTATTGTTGATTACTATTATTATTTGTTACAAGAACACAAATATAAACTTTTAAAACCGTTTATAAATGACAAATATTATGAAACCGACATTATTAAACTATAGCATCACATCAGCAAGAATAAGATAGCGAAACAAAAACAAATCAAGATAGATAACTTAAGTTAGGCAAGCTTCTTATGATACGTATTATCCTAAAATGTTGATATACTATTTCTGAAAATTCTTGGCAAGGCAAGCTAACAAGAACTATCTACTCTGAAAATCCTTTCTCACTGCTCCCAATAAGAACAGTGACGAGAGGACAGTAAGGTTATTAGTAGATATCTCGCTTCGTTGGATATGACGGATAGCTTGCTATGCCTTGGTGAGGGGGTTTGTTTTGGAGGCTCTGCCGCCAAACAAACCAATCAATGAGCAATATAAATAAATGATTGCATATTAACATTTAGATAATTAAATATGTAAAGATAAAATATCAGACTAAAAACAAAACATTATCACAGTTAATATGTTTATGAGAGCAAAAGAGATAAAGAACCGATTGTTTAACCATTTTTAAGTAAAGATGAACACTTAAAAGATAAAAAAGTCCTTTTTTCATAAAATATAAATAATTGATATACAAGTAAAAAGGGCGAACACAGACTTTAAAAGTAAAAATATTAGAACTATTGTTTTGATAGTTTGTTATAACAATGTGTAAAATATAGAATATTAAAACACTTAAATATGTCAACATTTCAGATAATAATGCCCAAAATGGGTGAGAGTGTGGAAGAAGCCACAATTACCAAATGGTTTGTATCGGTAGGCGATACCATTTCAGAAGACGACGTGCTGCTAGAGATAGCGACCGACAAAGTTGACTCTGAGATACCATCACCTGTAGCGGGTGTTGTAGCCGAGATTTTGTACAAAGTTGATGATGTAGTGCCAGTAGGAGTGCCAGTAGCAGTTATTTCGCTAGATGGTAAAGTAGATAAACCTGCGGCACCTAAGGCAGCCGAGACGGCACCAGCTGCATCACAACCGGCAGCAGCAGCGGTTGAAACCGCAGAAGATAGCGACGAAGAGGGTACCAGATTTTACTCGCCCCTTGTGCGCAGTATGGCCAAAGCCGAAAACATATCGGTGGCTGAACTGGAGAAAATAACAGGCACCGGCAAAGATGGAAGGCTAACCAAAGACGACCTTCAAAACTACATCAATAACCGCGGCAATGCACCCAAAGCAGCAGCTCCTGCCCCCGTTAAAGTGGCCGAAACGCCCAAAGCAGCAGAGCCAACAGCACCTAAAGCACCACAGAAAGTTTCAGTATCAGTAAGTGCAGGCGACGACATCATTGAGATGGACCGTATGCGCAAAATGATTGCAGAACATATGGTAATGTCGAAACAAGTATCGCCACACGTAACAGGCGTAGTTGAAGTTGACGTAACCAACATAGTGCTTTGGAGAGAGAAACACAAAGACCAGTTCCAAAAGAAATATGGCGAGAAGATTACCTACATGCCAATATTTACCGAAGCTACAGCCAAAGCCCTTCGCGACTTCCCTGGAGTTAACGCATCGGTGGATGGCGACAAGATAATACTTCGCAAAAACGTAAATATAGGTATGGCAGTTTCATTGCCATCAGGCAACCTGATAGTTCCGGTGATCAAGCAAGCCGACATGAAAAACCTTGCAGGACTTACAGCCGATATCAACTCATTGGCCGATCGTGCACGCAACAACAAACTATCGCCCGATGATATCCAGGGAGGAACCTTTACTATTACCAACTTCGGTTCATTCCGTAACATCATAGGAACACCAATTATCAACCAGCCACAGGTGGCAATACTTGCAACCGGTAACATAGAGAAAAAACCTGCCGTTATCGAGACACCAACAGGCGATGTAATTGCAATCCGCCACAAGATGTTCCTGTCACTGTCGTATGACCACCGTATAGTTGACGGTTCACTAGGAGGTAACTTCCTGCGCCGCATAGCCGACTATCTGGAAGCATTCGATATTACAAGAGAAGTTTAATAACAAAGAAAAGAATCATGAGCGTTACAAATAAATCAGTTCCTCATAAATACTCAATAAGACATACAGATAAAAATACCCTGATGAAGTGGTATCGCCTTCTGTTCTTGGGTCGCACCCTCGACGACCGTGCGCCCAACTACCTTAAGCAGGCCATTGGCTGGAGCTACCATGCTCCGGCAGCCGGCCACGATGCAATACAGCTGGCTATCGGTCAGGTATTCGATAGAAGCAAAGACCACCTGTTTCCATACTACCGTGATTTACAAACAGTAGTATCGGCAGGATTGACAGCTGAAGAGGTGATATTCAACGGAATAAGCAAAGATGCCGACGTAGCCGGAGGTGGTCGCCACATGTCCAACCACTTTGCAAAGCCCGCATGGAATATCCACAACGTATCATCGTGCACAGGTAACCACACACTGCATGCAGTGGGAGTAGCCCGAGGCATCAAAACCTACGGGAAAAAAGGAGTAGCAATATCATCGCAAGGTGAATCCTCAGTATCGGAAGGATATGTATATGAGGCAATTAATGGAGCATCACGCGAGCAGCTGCCTGTAGTATTTGTATTCCAGGATAACGGATACGGCATATCGGTACCCAAGAAAGACCAGAGTGCCAACCGCAAAGTGGCACGCAACTTTGAAGGAATAAAATACCTTCACATACTATACTGCAACGGTAAAGACGTGTTCGACTCTATGAACACCATGACCGAAGCCACCCGATTGGCCGAAGAGCTACAGCAGCCGGTTATAGTACATGCCAACTGCGTGCGCATACACTCACACTCCAACTCCGACCGTCATGAACTGTATCGCGACGAAAACGAGCTTAGCTACGTGCGCGAGTACGACCCATTGGCAAAATACCGCAGATTACTTCTACGTTACGAACGCGTTACCGAAGAAGAGTTACAGACCATAGAGAGCGAAGTGGCCGAAGTTGTAAAAGAGGCACACCGAGCAGCCCTTGCAGCCGCCAATCCCGATCCTGCATCGATACACGACTTCGTATTGCCACCTGCATACGAGGCAACCAAATATCCCGATGGCACGCACAACTACGAAGGAGAGCCACAGAAGCTAATCCAAGGGCTAAATGAAACACTGAAAGCCGAGTTTCGTCATAACCCTGATACATACCTTTGGGGACAAGATATAGCCAATAAAGACAAAGGCGGAATCTTTAACGTATCGAAAGGCATGCAGCAAGAATTTGGCCCCAAGCGAGTATTCAACGCACCTATAGCCGAAGACTTCATCATGGGAACCGCCAACGGCATGTCTCGATTAGATAAAAAGATACGTATAGTAGTTGAAGGAGCAGAGTTTGCCGACTACTTCTGGCCAGCCATGGAGCAATTTGTAGAGACAACACACGAATACTGGCGTACCCGTGGCCAGTTCTCGCCCAATATTGTAGTCAGGCTGGCATCAGGAGGATATATAGGAGGCGGATTATACCACTCACAAAACATAGAAGGAGCATTAACCACCTTCCCAGGCGTTAGAGTAGTATATCCATCATTTGCCGACGACACCGCAGGACTGTTACGCACAGCCATGCGCAGCGAAGGAATGACACTATTCCTTGAGCCCAAGGCACTCTATAACTCACCCAAAGCAGCCACCCCAATACCGGATGACTTTGAAGTACCATTTGGCAAAGCAAGAGTGCGCCGCGAGGGTAAAGACCTTACAATAGTAACCTACGGCAACACCACACACCTTAGTTTGGAAGCAGCCGAGAAGCTTGAAAAAGAAGGCAAAGGCAGCGTAGAAGTAATCGACATACGCTCGTTAATACCCCTTGACACAGCCACCATAATAGAATCGATACACAAGACCGGCAAAGTGCTCGTAGTGCATGAAGACAAAGTATTCTCGGGCTTTGGAGCCGAAATATCGGCCACCATTGCATCAGAGGCATTTGAGCTATTGGATGCACCCGTAAAACGGGTAGGAAGCGAATTTACACCTGTTGGATTCAACCGCATACTAGAGGCAGCAGTACTTCCCAATATGGCGAAGATATACAATGCAGCCGAAGAGTTACTAAAATTTTAAAATTATAGAGAGATGAAAAAGACAGGAATATTTTACAGTTTCCGCTCCGGGAAATCGAAGCAGCAGGCACAAAAAATTGTAAAAGCCGTTGACCTGCCCATTGAAGAAGTGGATGCCGACACGCTTACCCATGATATATTTATGAGTTACGACAACTATATATTGGCAGTTCCCACATGGTTTGATGGAGAGCTTCCCAACTATTGGGATGAATTTTTGCCGGCCATAGAAGACGAAAAACTCAAAGGCAAGAAATTTGCCATATATGGAGGAGGCGACCAGAAAGGATACCCCGAGAACTTTGTTGACGGAGTGGGCATAATGGCCGAATTCTTAGAAGACAGACAAGGGAAAATAGTAGGCTTCACATCGACAGAAGGCTACACCTACGAAGAGAGTCGTGCAGTGCGCGGCAAGCAGTTTGTAGGCCTAGCACTGGATATTGAGAACCAGGCAGCACTCACCAAAGAGAGAGTAGAAAACTGGGGAAAACAGCTAAACAAAGAGTTTAAGTAATTAAACAATAGCAGATTAAACGAGGGGATTTACGGTATAAAAGCCGTAAATCCCCTTTTTTTTATCACAAAAGTAATCGACAGAAGATACATCAATCAACCCCAAAACAACCCATTAACCAGCAATAATCCTCAATAGAATCAAAGCTAATAATGGCAACAACAATAAAACAAAGCCAACTACCTGATAACTACATACAAAGAAAAAAAACCAATAATAAAAGCAACAAGGAATAGAGCAACAAAATCACAACAGAACACAACAGCATACTACAAATTATCAAGTTAACAGATTAAACAATACACAAAAAACAAAACAGAAAATAAAACATAATCTAATCGAAATAAAAAGCATAAAAAAGAGCGGACACATAACCGCAGGCAAATAAAGAAAAACACCAAAAACGCAAAATCAACAAAACAGCCAACAAAAAACTACACCAATAGGAGAACACCCAATAAACAAAAGCAATCATCCAAGCACAACCACCAACAAATAAACCAGGAACCAACAACCATCAAGTGACTATTGTAAACACAAAACACATCAAAAACAACACAAAAAATAAGCATATAAAGTACTGATAACCAGTAAAATAAATATAAAATAAAGAAGTAATACTTTAAGGTTTGAGTAACAAAAGTAAAAAGCACAGTAAAAAACAATCACCCGAGCATATATTTTCACGTTAAATTACTGAAAACCAGCAATATATAACGATTACTTAAATAAAAACTTAATATGCACATAACAGACTGATAAACAAGCATATCAAAGAAGCATTGCAGAAAGAGTATTCAGAATAACCAAATAAATACAATACCACACAAACATATAAAAACCTAATATTAAGCAATTTACCTAACCTACATAAACCAATAAATTAATAGAAAATAGGAATAAACGCAAAATATATAAAAACACGTTACTGATAACAAATGTAAACAAAGCAACAAACATCTATGATTACAATATTAAATTAGAGTAATTTGCTTTTGTAAATTCAAATTATTACATTTGTCAAGTAGCGACACAAAACACAACAGCACCCATGAAAAACAGAATACAATCCATCATAAACCACAGCGGCCTAACCCAATCAGCCTTTGCCGATCGCATAGGCGTTCAACGCTCAGCCATATCACACATACTCTCAGGAAGGAACAACCCAGGATTAGACTTCCTGGTAAGAATAATGGACAACTTCCCCGACATAAGCGGCGACTGGCTCATAACAGGCAAAGGCGACATGCTAAAACGGCGCAACCGCGTCACATTACCGCCACAACTCTTTCCACCCGAAGAAAAACAAGCCAACGAACCCGAAGACCAGGCACCATACAATCTACGCACACCCAAAAAAGAGCCGGAAATCACCTTAGCCCCAATAAACACACCAGAAGAGGAGCAAACCGACACCAAAAAAGAGACCGAACCACAACCAGCAGAAAACAAACCAATTACAACACCCCAAGACGGAAAAACCATAATACGAGTAATCATATTTTATAGTGACAACACCTTTGAAGCATACAACAAATAGTAAATGTTGGGGAAAGCAGTCGCAATAGAGACAAAAAATACATATATTTGCAAAAGAATCGTTGATTTACTTTTGTAAACAACACCAAAAACACCAATTAATGAAGCGATTCACCACAACATTCACACTGGTAAACAACCAGCGCATCAATCACGAATACGTGATACTAACACTTCAGCACCCCGGGACACTTCCCCCCATGGAACCCGGTCAATTTGCCGAAGTAAAAGTAAACCGCGCCGAAAACACCTTCCTGCGCCGTCCACTATCCATACACGACGCAGACTACAGCACCAACCAGCTCAAACTACTGATACAAGAAGTAGGAGAAGGCACAAAAGTGCTAGCCAGCGAAGAGCCAGGAAACGAAATAAGCCTAGTTTACCCACTCGGCAAAGGATTTAACCCGCCACCAAGCAAAGAGACCAAAATACTGCTCATAGGCGGCGGTTGTGGCATAGCCCCAATGATGTTCTTAGGCAAAGAACTTAAAAAACAAGGCTACACACCACAATTCCTATTCGGTGCCCGCACAGCAGAAGGCCTACTCGAACTACAAAAATTTGAGCAAATAGGGCCAGTGTACACCACAACCGAAGATGGAAGTCACGGAACCAAAGGCTACGTGATACACCACCCGGTACTAAAAACACTAACACCCTACATAGAAAAAATATACACCTGCGGCCCCGAAGCAATGATGCGAGTAATATCCAAATACTCAAAAGAGCACAACATAACCTGCGAAGCATCACTGGAAAACACAATGGCCTGCGGAATAGGAGTATGCCTCTGCTGCGTGACCGAAACCACCACCGGCCACAGATGCGTATGTACAGAAGGACCCGTATTTGACACAAAAGAGCTAAAATGGTAAAACAAGAGATAAACCTAAACGGCCTAAAGCTGAAAAATGCAGTAATGACAGCCTCAGGCACCTTCGGTTACGGCTATGAGTACGATGACTTCATCGACATCAACCAACTGGGAGGAATAATAGTAAAAGGAACCACCCTCAACCACCGCGAAGGCAACCCATACCCACGCATGGCCGAGACCCCAAAAGGAATGCTCAACGCAGTAGGCCTACAAAACAAAGGAGTTGATTACTTTTGTAAACAGATATACCCACAACTAACCAAATACAACACCAACATACTAGTAAACGTATCCGGCTCAACAGTAGAAGAGTACATAGCCACCGCCGAAAGAGTAAACGAACTGGAACAAATACCAGGCATAGAGCTCAACATATCGTGTCCCAACGTAAAAGAAGGCGGCATGGCATTCGGCACCAGCTGTCCATCGGCCGAAGCAGTGGTTAGGGAAGTAAGAAAGGTATATAAAAAGCACCTGATGGTAAAACTATCACCTAACGTAACCGACATAACAGAGATAGCCAGAGCAGTAGAAGCTACAGGAGCCGACTCAGTATCGCTTATAAACACCATATTGGGCATGGCCATCGACATAAAAAAGCGAAAACCAATACTATCCACCATCACAGGCGGACTATCCGGACCGGCAGTTAAGCCAGTTGCAGTGCGAATGGTGTGGCAAGTATATCAAAGCGTAAAAATACCCATAGTAGGACTGGGAGGTATAATGACAGCAGAAGATGCAGTAGAATTTATGCTCGCAGGAGCATCGGCCATACAAGTAGGAACCGCCAATTTTATAGATCCTGAGATTACAATAAAGATAGTTGACGGAATTAAACAGTATGCCGAAAATAATGGTTTTGATGAGATATGTAAACTTACCGGGGCATTACAAAAGTAACTTAGGCACATTTACTTTTGTAACACGCGCACAATCAGTAAACATACATCCAAAATTAAATATGTAACAACAGGCAAATATAGTTAGAATACAAAATATCGAAAATCGACAATATTAAGCCCGTTATTACATAACATAATAAACCCGATTACAATCGCATATTTGTAATCGGGTTCTACATCATCACGAATAGACGAAAGCATTAGAAACATAAAAAACATCAACTATTAGTCATGAAAACACAGCTCCTGATATTCACGCTACTAATACTACTAACAGAAACAATAAAACCGGCACCGCTTTCGGACCAATCAAAAATATACCTGATAACCTGCACACCAGGCGACGAACTATACTCAATATTCGGACACAGCGCCATAAGAGTTGAAGACCCGGCGCAGAACATCGACCTAATATTCAACTACGGCACATTCGACTTCAACACACCCAACTTCTACCTGAAATTCATGAACGGTCAGCTCGACTACATGCTATCGGTAACCTACTACGCACCATTTGTCAACAGCTACAGCAACGAAAAGCGCGGCATCACCGCCCATGAGCTCAACCTCAGTCAGAAAGAGAAACAGCAAACATGGCAATTCCTACTGCACAACATGCAGCCCCAAAACCGCAACTACCGCTACGACTTCTTCTTCGACAACTGCGCCACACGCATACGCGACATATTCTTCAACATCAAACATATAGAGCCGCAACAACATACAGGCGCGTGCAACCACACCTTTAGAGACTACCTGCACCAATACCTGCAAGAATCACCCTGGCTTCGCGAAGGAATAGACCTCGTACTGGGACTGCCAGCCGACAAAAAAGCCACCGACTACCAAAAAGCCTTTCTTCCCGACTATCTCGACACACTATTCATCGCAACCACACCACAATCACTCATCAAAGAGAGCACAACCATACTCAGTGCACAACCCGAGCCATCAAAAACAGCAATCACACCACTAATAGTAGCAATAGCCATACTACTGATATACATAGCCATAACAGTAATAGAGAGACAAAAAAACACTACACAAACAACACCCGACCGCATACTATTCCTCATCACCGGCCTAATAGGCTTAGTGATAGCCTACCTTTGGTTCGTCACCGACCATAAAGTAACCAACTGGAACCTTAACATACTATGGCTAATGCCCACCAATATAATATTGGCAATAACCCCCAGAAGCAAAATAAAAACAAAAGTACTACGTTATCTATACCGTGTCACATTCCTATTATCGGCAATAATATTACTCTTCGGAGTTATAATTCCACAGCATTTGCCACAGATTTCATATCCATTGGCACTAACTTTGCTGATAAGACTATGGCAATACACCCATTGGGAACGCCCAAAAAAGATATAAAGCAATAATTAACGCATAAAAACAGCATCTTTAATCAGAATGGAGATTTGAGTGTTGAACGATTAAAGAGATACAGCCATGAAGCTAATAGTAAAAATACCCATCTTAATCATCTGCGTATCCGCAATATGGATAGGCTCATACTATTTTTTCCCACTAAACTCATCCACCACCACCGATTTCATACCCGACTTTAGTCGATACAGTTCATTTCATATCGACAACAACCTATCGGACAACATACGCTTTTCGGATATAGAAAACCAGATAAACCAGCTATTAAAACGCGAAAACCTCACCGGAGGCGCATCAGTGGCCGTTAGTCGCGATGGTAAAATGGTATATTCACAAGGCTTTGGATGGGCCGACCGCGAGAAAGATACACGGGTAGAGCCCTACCACATGTTCAGAGTGGCAAGCGTATCGAAACTCATCACAGCAGTAGGCACAATGAAAATGGTGGAAGAAGGCATACTAAGCCTCGACGACAAAATATTTGGCAAAAAAGGGATACTCAACGACCCCCAATACCTCAATTATTTAGACAAAAGAGTAGAAAAAATAACCGTACACCACCTGCTCAACCACTCGGGCGGATGGACCACACGCTGGGGCGACCAAATGTTTATGGCACCTGCAATAGCAGCCACGCAAAACATACCGTTACCCATCAGCATAGAAGATATAATCACATTTTCACTATCAAAAAGGCTGCATTTTGAGCCAGGCACATCATCATACTACTCCAATCTGGGCTTTGGGATACTAGGCGAAGTGATAGCCAAAAAGGCAGGAATGACCTACGAAAAATACATACAGACACAGATACTATACCCATTGGGCATATACGACATGCGACTGGGCCGCTCATATAGAGACGAACGCTTCGACCTGGAGGTAAAATACTACGAATCGGACACACTATACAAGGTAGATGATTTTTGTGGCAGAGAAGAACCCGTGCGACGCTCATATGGCGGTACCGACATATACACATTAGGAGCAGCCGGAGGATGGATAGCATCATCGACCGACCTAATGAAACTACTACTAGCCATAGACGGATTTGACGACATACCCGACATACTAAGCGAAAAATCGCTAGAGATAATGGCCAACACCGAAAACAACAAATTCAGTCCGCTGGGATGGCGCAAAACCGACACACACGGCTGGTACCGCACCGGAACCCTTGCAGGCTCATCGGCACTACTGGTTAGACGCCCCGATGGAATAAACTACGTAGTGATACTGAATTGTGCCAATCACAAGGGGCCAATGCTTGCGAACGAGATACATAAATACATGGAAAGAGCCATTCGCAGCGTAAAAGAGTGGCCAGACAAAGATTTATTTGAAAACGACAAAACCTGGGCGAGTCATAAAATAAGAATCCCCGACCACATAAATTAGAAAGTCTGGAACGACACAAAAGAAGTTTTGCCACTTACCACATTAACAGTAGCCGACACAGCTGCCGACGACACATTACCCGGAACCACCGACACCTGCTGCTCACCCCGAGGCAGAGCCACACGGCTATACGATATAGAATAAGGTAACGATTGCCAGTTACGGGTATCGGCCTTCTCGGTAAGAGCATTAACAAGACTAAGCACAGCGCCCAAATCCTTATTTTGAGCAGAAGTAGCCTCCTCGGCAGCCTTCTTGATTGCCAGGCGCAAAATACTATTCCCAATCTCGGCCCACATACGGTCATTTAGACTCTGAAAAGCAATGGCATTAATATCCTGAGCCAACTCAAGCCCCACCTTACCTGCCGGTGACTCAAACGTCGCATAAGTAAACCTCGGCTTACGCTCAACAAACTTAGGAAAAGCCACCCTCAAAGCACGCAAATTAGATAGAGAGCTACGCTCCGAATCAGACCTATTACCTATAAAAAGTGGGAACGACATACCAGACTCCTCATTGGCAAACGTAACAAACCCACCACCGGTACCAGTATTCACAAAATTTATACTCCACTCATCCTTTACCGGTCCCAGGCCATTGAGCCAGAAACACACCACCTGTCCCATATCGGAGTTAACAGGTTCATACTTAATGCCAAACTTACGCTCGAAAAAATCAACCTGCTCGGCAAAACCAGTACGAGCAGCAGCCCTAATCACATCCTTCTTAAGCTGCAGAGGCACATCAACGCCAAACTTACCTTTATAATCACTCTCATACACATCAACCGCATTACGGTAAGCGATAAAAGCATTATTAAAATCGCCCGAAGCCTCATAAATAATCCCCATTAAATTATGGGCAAAAGCATCGCGTGCATACCTATTCTTATGGTTTTTATACTTATCGTCGAGCACCTGCAGTTGCAGATTCACGCGGCGACACTCAACCAGCGCACTCTCCATGTCATTGAGAGCCAGAAAATTGAGCGCCTGATAATAGTGAATCATCACCGCCTCAAACGACTCCAACTTATAAGGCTTCACCATAGGATTGGAAATAAGAGCCAAAGCCTCATACCCCAAACCCTTTGAAAAATCCTCATTATAAATATCGGCAGCCTTAAACCTATCCACACTCGTTTCATTATCATGATTCATAAAAGCCACCGTGCCAAGGTTAAGATCATACAAAACCTTATTAATACCCTTAGCCTTTTTAGTACTTTTTTGCAAGTAACTTTGAGCCGCAGCCACCTTTCCCGCCTCAAGCAAACCTTGAAAAGCCTGGTTCTGTTGGTAATAAGTGGCACACCCAGCCACCACAACCGACAAAACAAGCAGAATTGGCAATACAACCTTCCTCTTTAGAATCATGATACAAAAATAAAAACAGAAATAGCCGTCGCCGACATCAATATCAAATCGACATCAAACACGACGGCCTATATGGATAATTACTTAACAATATACTTTTTAATCTTCTTATCACCAATCCACACCACCTCATTAGTCTCAAGGTCGGACAGCTCCAAGCTAGTTTGATAGTAAGTAACCTTCTCTTTTTTATACTGATCGGTAATAGAAGCGATATCACCATTGAGCATATAATCAGCACCCAACTCGCGTCCCCATTTTTTAGCAGTTTCCATAGAAGCGAACTCCTGTTGACCCGCTCTTTCCCTGCGAAGCTCCTCTCTTTTATCGCCAGCCTGCACCAGTCGCACTCTTCCGCTATTGATAAAAGCCTTCTCCACATCCTTAATAAAAGTAGAAGCCTCGATATGCTCGCTAGTTTTATTATATACAAGTCCTACAACCACCACAGGCTTATTACCGCCATGGGAGCGCGCATAATTATCAATCCATCCACCGCTTAGAATCTGCTGTACCATCTCCTCGGCAACCATTCGGCTATCGGTATCATTCCAACGACCGCTAAGGTCGATTTTCTCATCCACAGATACACGCTCCACCTTATGGCCCGAGCACGAAGCCATTATAATAGCGGCAGAAAGCATGAAAAACAAAGAAATTCGTCTCATATTATAAACAATTTTAAAATTATTCGACATAAAAAATCAATTACACAACACAAAATCATCGATTGCCACTAAGCATCTCGAGATTATCAATAATCTGATTACCAATAACCTTAATAGAAGTTTCATTAGGCATATCAATCATAAAATCAAGATCATTGCACACATTATTTCTACCCACCTTAAAAGCAGCATTGATATAACGAGTTAACAAAACAATTGGAAGCACAGGTTGAGCAGAAAGCATAAACATAGTATCGAAACTAGAATCGAGCAACCGCTTCACATCCTCCGATTTGGGCTGATAGAAAAAACTAAAATCATCGCGGGTAAAAAACATATTAGAGCTATCAGAAATAAAATCAGTATTTCCACCATTATTGTTATAGCCCACAATAGTAACCTTGCCGGCAGACAACTCAGAAATTCTTTTTTTAAGCTCCTTCACAGCGTTATAGTTCTCACTATTTTCAGCATTAAAAATGATAAGGAAAGAATTAGAGTTGCCCAAAGAGATAAACCGCCTATCGGTAGAGACCTTACGTTTTTTTTGATAGAGGTAAATCCCCACCTTCTGCTTAATATTTTCAATAAAGTTGCTCATAGAGTTTCATCTAATCAGATTGATATCAAAGATATAAAATCATCCTCACTAATAATATTTATATTAAGTTTTTCGGCCTTTTGAAGCTTTGCCGGGCCCATATTACTACCGGCGATAAGGAAATCGGTTTTCGACGAAATAGAGCTGCTCATCTTACCGCCATGTTGCTCCACCAGCGCCTTAATCTCATCCCGGCTATAGGACGAAAAAGTGCCACTAATCACAACCACCTTACCATCAAGCACATCCGACACCTTCTCCTTAACCTCCACCTGCATCATAAGACCGGCATTTTTCAGTTGCGCAACAACATCCCTATTCTCGGCATTAGCAAAATGGCTTACAATACTCTCGGCAATTTTATCACCAATCTCCTCAATCTCAATCAGCTGCTCAAAAGAAGCATTCATCACGGCATCAATACTCTTCATACCGCCGGCCAATTTTTTAGCCACCGTTTCGCCCACATACCTGATACCCAGAGCAAACAGCACCCTCTCGAAAGGCACATTTACCGATTGGCGGATACCCTCAATGATATTAGAAGCCGACTTATCGCCCATGCGCTCAAGATTCACAATATCGGAGTAGGAGAGAGAGTAGAAATCGGCCACCGACTCCACCAGATTATTACGATACAGCAAATCAATGGTCTCACTGCCAATACCCTCAATATTCATGGCGCGCCGCGAAATAAAATGCTCCAGACGACCCTTAACCTGAGGCGGACAGTGATTAGCATTAGGACAATAATGAGTCGCCTCGCCATCAAAGCGTACAAGAGGCGTGTGGCACTCGGGACAATTGCCAATAAACTCAACCTTACGAGCATCCGACTGACGAACATCAACATTAACGCCCACAATTTTAGGAATAATCTCGCCACCCTTCTCCACATACACCATATCATGTTCATGCAAATCGAGCGAAGCAACAATATCGGCATTATGCAGCGAAGCCCTTTTCACCACAGTACCAGCCAGTTGCACCGGTTCCAGATTAGCCACCGGCGTGACAGCACCAGTGCGTCCAACCTGATATGCCACCGACACAAGGCGAGTCACAACCCGCTCGGCCTTAAACTTATACGACACCGCCCATCGAGGAGTCTTCGCAGTAAACCCAAGACGTTTCTGCTGTTCCAAATCATTCACCTTAAGCACGATACCATCAATATCGTAGGGCAACTTAGCCCTTTGGGCATCCCAATGGTGAATAAAATCGAAAATATCGTTAAGCGAACTGCACAATTTACGATGTGGCGACACCTTAAAACCCCAATCCTCGGCAGCCTTCAGATTATCGAAATGAAAACGGGAAGGCAACTCATCGGCCATCAAAAAATAGAGAAAACAGTCGAGCGGACGTTGTGCCACCTGAGAGCTATTCTGAAGTTTGAGCGAACCGGCAGCCGCATTTCTTGGATTGGCAAAAGGAGTTTCACCATTTTGAATCCTCACCTTATTAAAAGCCTCAAAACCATCGTGAGGCATAAAAATCTCACCTCTTATTTCAAATCTTTGAGGATAATTACCATTAACCTTAAGCGGTAACGACTTGATAGTCTTCACATTTCGAGTAACATCATCGCCCATAACACCATCGCCGCGAGTAACAGCCTGCACCAGCTGCCCATCTTCATAAGTAATACCGATGGCAGTACCGTCAAACTTAAGCTCGCACACAATATCGAAAGGTTCATTAAGTAGTTTGGCCACACGGTTCCAAAAATCGGTAATTTCGCCTTCAGAATAAGTATTTCCCAACGAAAGCATAGGGTATTGGTGGCGCACCTGGGTAAATTCCAGATTAATATCGCTGCCCACACGTTGAGTAGGGCTATTGTCATCATGAAATTGTGGAAACCGGTTCTCCAGTTTCATCAACCTCTTCATCTTCATATCGAACTCATAATCAGATATCTGAGGCGAATTCAGCACATAATAGAGATAATTATGATGGTGCAGCTCCTTACGAAGCTCTAATATTTCATATTCGGGATTTATATTTTCCATTGTTGCAACAACTTTAGATAAACAAAAATACAATAATTAGGTAAATAACAACCCTTAACATAGCCGAACTGCTAAAAAACATCAGTCAAAATATAACAAATATCAAAAAAGCGGCACACCAATACAAGTTACAATGCTGATAATTAACCGTCGAGAGAGATAAAGAGCATCTTTTAGCAAATTAATGGTACAATTACGCCAAAAAAACATATTTTTGTACTCATTCCAATAATATTACGATAAATTTATATGAACAGAATAGTTAAGTTATTTACGATCCTAGCGGTACTAGCCCTCAATGCCTGTACCGATTCTGAAGATGACCTTTACACACCCGAACAAGGAATATATGTGATTAGTCAAACCAGCAACAATCCATGGAGTATTTCATTTTACCAGCTATCATCGGGTACAGTTTTACTCGATTACTTTGGAGTGAATAATCCACAAATAGATATATCGGGAGATAACGTAATAGATTTTGTAAAGCGAAGAAACAACGGATATCTTTTAGCATCCACAGGAGAAAATAAAGGGATAATACGGCAGATAGATTTTGAGACATTCAAACAAGCAACAACCATCAACCTTGACTTCCAACCTGCCGGCATACTATTCATTACCGATAGTATAATAGCCATTTCGGATGCATCGAAAGAGGAGATAAAGCGATATGACCTAAAAGAATATAAATTTATAACACCACTTAGCGGACTCGATCATCTTCCGGGAAAAATGATGATAAAAGGAAAATTTCTTTATGTAACCTCACTTAACACACCGGAAGTTAGCGTATTAGATCATAGCAGCAACAACGTAGAAGCTGTGATACCAACTCAAAATATACCTCAAAGCATAGTAATGGATGCCAGTAACTATGCGTGGATATACAACAATGGGGGAGGCCTCACCAAAGCCAAACACCTATCGTGGGAGAATAGCCTTATTACAGAAGAGTTCAACTTTAGCACCGAGAGTGGAGATGCAGGCTTCAACTTGGGCATATCACCATCGCTTGCCTATGTTTACTATTACGACAACGGAGTAAAACGCCACTTCATAAATAACAACACACTGCCAGAGCTGAACTATATAAAGAATGACAACACATCACAATATGGAGGATTCAACATCGACGGACGATCGGGCAATACCTACTATATTGAAAAAGGTGCTAACAGAGATAAATTATTGATATACAGAGCTGATGGAGTATCAGTAATGACATTGGAAGTTGCAGAAGGAGCCATTAAAACAGTTCCATTCTATTAAAAACATCAAAAAACAACATACAGAAAAGCCGCAAATTTAAAACTTGCGGCTTTTTTATTTCTACAATCACCATAATTATTTAGGCTGATGTGCAGGACGCAAAAGATCCATAACCGTTTTCACAGGATTGAAAGTTGATGCAGGCACCTCCACAAACTTAGTAATCCACCCGGCCATGGCACCATTCCACAATCCCGGAAGCTCAAGAGCTTTAAGCGGTCGGCCACCCATGCTTTTTTCTGATATAAAACCAGTTTGTTGATCTACAAAAGCAGTAAGGTCAAACTTATTTCCCTTATAATCCTTAGTGCAACATACCAAATCGACAGGATTAAAATGAGTGCTACCGGCAAAAAGACGTTTTTGATCGGCATTATTCATGTCAATCTGCGCGCTCTCCACAACCTGAAGCGACGAACTGCCAGAAGCATCCTTCACCCAAAACGGGCCACCACCAGGCTCACCCTCATTACGCACCATTCCACACACCCTCACCGGGCGATTAAGAATATCGAAAAGGAACTTACTCTTTTCCGAATTAGCCATAACATCAAAATTATTGGGGAGTTTTAGTTTTAACTCATCAACTACAAACTTAGTTGCATTTATAATTGCCTCCTCTTTACCACCATTCAAATCATTCAACAATTTGAACACCTTTTCTTGAACAGCCAACGCATAACCGGCAAGCAATTTTTTATTATCAACAGTATCGGCAAGTAAATGTTGTGAAGCCACATTATCAATATTTTTAATAAAGATAAGATCAGACTCCAGCTCATTCAAGTTTTCAATCAAAGCACCATGTCCGGCAGGACGAAAAACCAACTTCCCATCATCGCTTCTAAAGGGCTTATTCGATATGTCCACCGCAATAGTATCTGTAGATGGCTTCTGGAATGAATAGGTTATGTTAAACCTAACGTCATGTTCCTTTGAAAGCTCCTGCGCAAAATCTTTAACCGAATTTTCAAAAAGGTCGAGATGCTCGGGGCTAACAGTAAAATGAAGATTCACCTTTTTACTATTGCTTGTTGAATATTGAATAGCCTCAACCAAATGTTCCATAGAAGCAGTGAACACCTTATCGCCATAGGCATGAAAAGAGAGCACACCTTTGGGTTTGGCACCATAATTTAGTCCGCCGGCACTAAGCATACCTGCAACAACATCAACCTTAGAAGCATCTTTGGGCAAAATAGAAGTAAGCTGATTATAAAAAGCAAACTTACTTAAATTGGCAAAGAACGACTTATAAGGTTCAACCTCCGAATTCTTTTCCACATCTTGAGCCGGGCAATCAAGAAAAGCAAACATATCCTTGAACATACGAGTGGCAGCACCCGAGGCAGGCACAAACTTAGAAGGCACAAGTCCGCCAGCCAGAGCCGTTTCATATAGCTTCACATAAGCTTTCCTATCATCATCACTTAAAATAGTAATGCCGTCACCCAGCGTAGCAGGCCGGTCGATATTGGCAAAAGGGAAGCCATTTACAAACTGATTTAGCTGTTTTTCAACAACAGAAGGTTCTATACCTTTATTTTTTAAATCAATAATATCAGAATCTGTCAACATATTTTTTATTTCTAAGATATAATTATTTTTCAAATCTTCAATAGTAAAAAGCTAATAAAAGTCATTGTAACGAATAGATAATCAAAAGATAACACATTTAGATATTTTGAACATTCGAGGCTTTGATTCCAAACGACCTGACTATCAACTATTTACGTATTGTAAATATAATTAATTGTTATATATTCGCCACGTTTTATACAATAGATTTAAAACTCTTAACGAAATAAGAATATTATAATGAAAAAAGTATTTAGTTTAGCAGTTACACTTATCCTTTCCGCATCACTATTTGC